>SCKW01000010.1 GCA_004100265.1 Candidatus Chaera renei | reverse complement strand
ACCTGGCCCTGCGCTCCGGCACTACCGATCTGATGACCCTGCTATCTGGGGGGAACGTGGGCATCGGCACCACCTCCCCTGGGGCCAGATTAGAGATCAATTCGGCCGTTGCTGGCAGCGCCGGCCTTAAATTCACCCAGCTCAACTCTTCCAGCGCCACCGTAGCGACCAACGGCAAGGTGTTGAGCGTTGACGCCAGCGGCAACGTTACTCTAACCACGGACGCCACGGGCTCCGGCGGTTCCACCCTGCAAACCGCTTACGACGCTTCGACCACCCCAGAAATTACGCTTAATTCAACCAACGGCGGTCTGACTATCCGAGATAACGCCACGCCGATTACCGGCAATTTGCTGGAAGTGCAAAACAACGGTGGCACGACCACTTACTTTGGGGTAAGCGCCAGCGGCACTAGTGTTGCCGGCGCTTTAACCGTAAGCAGCAGCGCGCTGTTTCAAAACTCCGCCAATTCGGCTTCGGCTTTCGTGGTTAAAAATGCCGCCGGCACGGTGATTTTAAACGTGGACACCTCCGCCAGCCGGGTTGGCGTGAACATCGCCGCCGCGGCGGCCGCCCTGCACGTTCGCGGCACCACCTCGGACTCAACCGCTTCGGCCTTTATTATTGACAACGCCGCCGGCACCCAGTATTTGACCGTCAGAAACGACGGCCTGCTGACCCTGGGCTACATCAGCAGTTCGTCAACCTCGACTTTCGGGTTTAGCGGCATTGGCGGATCGGTAGACTCGGGTAACTCCGGCGCGTTTAATGCGTTCCGGGTGTCAACCGGCACCGCTGGCGGCACCGTGAATTCCATTTCGGTTTATGTGGGAGCGATCGACAGCAACGCCGCCAATCAAAAATACCGGCTGGCTATCTATGCCGATGGCGGCGGTTTTCCCGGCGGACTGATCGCCCAGAGCGCCGAAGGCACGCTGACGGCCAACGCTTGGAACACCTTGTCGGTCAGCGGCAGCGTCAACGCTAGCACCACTTATTGGTTGGCCTATATGACCAACGGCAGCAGCGCCTCCGTTAACAACACCTATTACAACACCGGTACCAGCAACCAGAACATGTACAAAACCTACACGTACGGGGCTTTTCCCGCGACGGCCCCCAGCGGCCTGGCCGGTAGCGCCCTGGAAACTTCGGCCTACGCCACTTATACGCCCACTGGGCAATCGCCGCGGCCGCTAGTTACCATCGACAGCAATGCCAAAAACTTACAAATAACCAGCGGGGCCGATCTATATTTTACCGGCAGCGGCAATACTCGCAACGCTGTAACCAAAGACTTCACTTGCACCACTACCGAGGCGGTTAACGATGTGGTGATTGTCAGCGGCGCCGCCAGCGTTGGTCGCACCACCACGGCCGGCAGCAATCGGGTGGCCGGCGTGGTAGTGGCCAAGCCCAGTTCGACCGTTTGCACGGTGGCTATCGCCGGCGTGGCACAGGTGAACTTTGGCGGCAACGCCACGCCCGCTACGGTTGGCGACCCGGTACAGACCTCGGCGACCGCCGGCGCGGCCCAGTCGGCAACCGCCCCGGCCGCCGGCAGCGTTTTGGGCCGGTCGCTGTCAGCCAAAGATGCCTCCAATCTGGTTTGGGTACTGCTCCGTCCATAGCGGTTTTTAGGTTAAAATTAGTTACATGCCCGAGCTTCCCGAGGTAGAAACCATTCGCCGTGGCCTGCAAGCCCTGGCCGTCGGCCGCCGCGTTGCCGGGCTGCGCGTTATAGAACCCGGCAGCTTTCATGGCGCGCCGTCCGCGGTAAGGGCCCTTCAAGGAGCGACGGTAGTCAAGATTGAGCGCCGCGCCAAGGTGCTGACGGTAGTATTTGATAACGGCTATTGTTTGGTCATTCATTTGAAGATGACCGGCCAGCTGGTGTTGGTTGACCCTAATTTGAGGGGCGGGCGGTTTGGCGCCGGCCATCCCAGCCGTAGTCTGATCGGTGATCTGCCGGATAAATCCACCAGGGTGGTTATAGAATTAGCGGACGGCGGGCGGCTATTTTTTAACGATCAGCGCAAATTCGGCTGGATGCGCCTGCTGCCGCTGGCCGAAGCGGCCCGGCTTGACTTTTTTAAAAAAGCCGGGCCGGAGCCGCTCTCGCCGGGCTTTTCGGCGGCCGAGCTGGCCAAGCGTCTGGCCAGGCGTCCGGGCAGCCGGGTGAAGGCGGCCCTGCTTGATCAGGCGGTGATTGCCGGCATCGGCAATATTTACGCCGACGAGTCGCTGTTTGATGCCGGTGTTCATCCTTCGCGCCGGGTTAGCAGCCTGAGCCCGGACGAAGTTCAGGCGCTATGGCGATCTATCCGCCGGGTACTGAGTCTGGCAATCGCCAAAGGCGGTTCAACCGACCGTAATTATTTGAACGCGGAGGGGCGCCCCGGCGATTATCTTAAAACGGCGATGGTGTTTCGGCGCCAGGGCCAGGCTTGCCGCCGCTGCGGCGGCGAGGTGCACAAAATCAAGCTGGCCGGCCGCGGTACTCATTTTTGTCCGGTTTGCCAAATCGAAGACCTAACCGAACAAACGGCGTCGGATACCAAGGTGTTAGGCGCGTGATAAGTTTTTTGTTCGGCCCGAACCGGTTCACGGTGAACCAGCGCCTGCGTCTGGCAGAGACGGAATTTGCCGCCGCGCACGGCGCCGGGGCGATCGAGCGCCGCAGGGGAGATGAACTCGAGGTTGGCGAATTGGAGCAGTTATTAAGGGGAGCGTCGCTGTTTGGCCAGCACCGACTGGTCGTTTTGCGGGATGCCAGCGAAAACCTTAATCTGTGGAATGCCTTGCCCCAAGCTCTGGCGGCAGGCGTTTTAGATGGCACGCATCTGATAGTGGTTGAGCGAACGCCCGACAAGCGCTCCAAAACTTTTCAATTTTTAGTCAAGTCGGCCGATACGGTTCTGGAAGCCGCGCCGGAAAGTCCCGCCAGGCTGCTGGCCTGGATCGCCGAAACAGCTAAAAGCCGCGGCGCTGACATGCCAAAGAACGCCGCCGCGCGGCTGCTTGAGCTGACGGGGCCGGATCAGGAGCGCCTGTCAAACGAACTGGACAAGTTGTTTGTTCATAAGAAGATTGATGCGCGGTTGGTGGAGGAGCTGGTTGAGCCGCTGTCCGCGGCAAACGTGTTCGAGCTGCTGGACGCCGTGCTGGCGGGTCGCCCCGAAAGGATCCGCGGTCTGGTAGGGGCTTTAAAAACCAGCGAAGATCCGTCCAAGATCGTGGCCCTATTGGCCGGCCAGCTGTACTCGCTGGCCGTCGTTACGGCCGCGGGAGCCCGTCAGGATCTTAACCAGCTGGCGGCGGCTGCCGGCATTCATCCGTATACTCTTGGCCGGCTTAAGGCGTTGGTCGCCAGAGGGCTGAATCTAACATCTTTAAAGCGCCTGGTTGGCGTAGTGGACCGCCTGGACGAATCTTTAAAAAATTCGCGGGGCGACGACTGGCGGCTGCTGGAAACGGCGCTGCTTAAGGCGACTTCGATCAGGAGCGCTGCCGCGCCGCGCCGATAGTTGTTTTAATTCGAAATTATTTTTTGGGAACCGCTTTTTTGGTAGCGGACGGCTTGGTTCTTTTGGCGGTAGCCGGCGCTTTTTTAACGGTTGCCGCGGTGGTTTTTCGGGTTTTTAGGGCGGCGCTTTTTTTAACTTTAGGCTTCTCGGCGGCCGCGGGGGCGGCTTTGAGCTGTTTGGCCAGCTTGCTTTTGCGCCGGGCGGCGGTAGCCGGTTTCAGCAGGCCTTTTTTAAGGGCGGTATCAATTTTGGAATGGGCCTGGCTGAGGCTTTTCGGATCGGGCTGGGCCGCGAACCGTTTGATCACCCGGCGCAGGCCGAGTTTCAAGCTCTGATTGCGGCTTCTGCGCTTGGCGGCCTGTTTGGCCCGCTTGATGGCTGATTTAATTATGGGCATAAAATGATCCTGGATTTAGATATTGCTTAAAACCGGCCGGCCTCACCAAGCCGCGCCTTATCGGGCAGGCGAAACCACCTAATTACAGAGCCCAACTATAACCTATTGACCCCTGGGTTGTAAAGTTTAATCCCGGCCGACAATCATGTTGACGTCTTTATAACGGATATGCTAAAGTGAGCCTAAATACTCTAAAAAATAAAATATTCAAAAATAAAAAGGCCTAGCAATGGATTCAGGCAATGCCAAGCAACTGGTGGTAGAACGTATCAAGAACTCTGCCAACGTGCTGGTGACGGTTAGCGCCAGCCCTTCGGTGGACGAGCTGTCGGCGGCTTTGGCGCTGACGCTGATGCTGAACAAGATGGACAAGCACAGCACGGCCGTGTTCAGCGGCGCTTTGCCGCCGGCCATTCAGTTTTTAGAGCCGGATAAAACTTTTGAAAGCACCGTGGATTCATTGCGCGATTTTATTATCGCGCTCGACAAAGAAAAGGCCGACCGCTTGCGCTTCAAGGTAGAGGACGACGTGGTGAAAATCTATATCACTCCGTACCGGGCCACTTTGAGCGAGCAAGACCTAACCTTCAGCCAGGGCGATTTTAACGTGGAGCTGATATTGGCGTTGGGCGTGGAGAAACGCGAGGAACTGGACAAGGCGATCGTTGCCCACGGCCGCATTTTGCACGATGCCGCGGTGGTTACCATTAACGCCAAAAAAGACTCCGGCAACCTTGGGTCAGTAGACTGGCAGGACGCCTCGGCCAGCAGCCTGTGCGAGATGCTGATGAGCCTAAGCGAAGCCCTGCAGCCCGGCTTGCTGGACCAGCAGATTGCCACGGCGCTGCTAACCGGCATAGTCGCCGCTACCGAGCGGTTTTCTAACACGCATACCACGCCGCGGGTGATGACCATGGCCGCCCAACTGATGGCGGCCGGTGCCAACCAGCAACTGATCGCCACCAAGCTGCAAACCGGACAATCCGGCGGCCAGAGTGGCAGCGTGAAAATCCAAGGGCCGCCGCCCGAGCCCGGCGGCGGACAGACGCCCGCCAAAACTGATGAGCCGCCAGACGCGACGCCTCCGGCGGCAACCGGCGGCAGCGGCGAAATCAAAGTGGACCATGAGACTCCCGAAGAGATCAGCAAACGCCGTTCCGAAGACGCCGAGAATCGGGCCGAAGACCTGGCCGACCAGGCCGAGAAAGAGCTGGGCGACAAACTTTCGGACCTGGCGGCCGCCACCGGCACGGTTGGCGCCGGCAATCTGAAGCAGCAGCTAGAAGAGGAGGTTGCCAGCGTGACACCGCCGCCGCCTCAAACACCGCCTGAGGCGCCGCAAAGCGTCACGCCGTCAGTTGATAATCTGCCCGCCATCGGCCATGCCAAATCGGCCTGGATGAATCCCAAAGACGCGCCTCCCACTATGGGAGGAACGCTGAACGCCACCAGCGAGGAGGCGCTGGAAAATCGTTTGCGCGAAGAGGCCGACGACCGTAACCGAACCATTCTAGACCACGCCGCGCCGCCCGCAACCGCCGAGCCCGGCGATACGCCGCCTGAGGCGCCACCCGCTAAGCCGTCAGCCGATTTGTTCAGTCTAGATTTTGAAGAAGCGCCCTTGCCGCCACCCGCCGCGGCCCAGCCGCCGGCGCATGAGCCTACTTTAGCCGAATTGGAAGCTCAAGCCCTGGGCGCCGCCACCGAATCGCCGCCTCCGCCGCCCGCCGCCACCACGGACGTGGACGACGACCTAGACAGAGCCAGGCAGGCGGTTAACGAAGCTTTAACAAGTCAGGCCGCCGCCGAGGCGCCGCCGCAGGCTCAAACGCCACCCGCCGGGCCGCCTTATATGCCGCCGCTGCCGGACTTTGGCAATTTACCACCCTTGCCGCCGCTGCCTCCTGCCGGTAACGCCACCGCCTCCGGCGCACTTTTCAATGATGCCGGGTCTTTGCCACCTCCGCCACCCGCCGCGCCGCCGGTCGAATCCCAAAATGGCGCCGATCCGGGCCAGTTTAAGATTCCTCCCGCCGCTTAAGGCGGTCTAAGGAGCCTTCGCCGCGCCAAAATTTCGTCTCTGGTCTAGGTTCTACCGTTAAAGAGTATAATCGGCTTTGTTATGCGGCCGTCTTTTGAAGGAATGATCCTGCTGGACAAGCCGGCGGGAATAACCAGCTTTGGCGCGGTGGCCCGGGTGCGCCGGCAGCTTAGCTATGCCGCCGGCAAAAAAGTGAAAGTGGGGCACACCGGCACGCTAGATCCTTTCGCCAGCGGTTTGCTGATACTGTTGGCTGGTCAGAGCTGCCGCCGGGCGGGCGAATTTCTAAAACTCGACAAAACCTATCTTGCCGCGCTAAAGCTCGGCGCCGTTTCTTCTACCGGCGACCCCGAAGGCGAGATAACGCCCGTAGCGGCGGCCGTGCCACCCGCCGAGGCCGTCGCCAAGACGCTGCGGGCCTTCATGGGCGAAATCACCCAGACGCCGCCGGTTTATTCGGCCATTAAAATATCGGGACAAAGAGCTTATCGATTGGCTCGCCGCGGCCAAACGCCGGTCATGCCGCCGCGCCGCGTCAAGGTTTACTCGCTTGAGTTGGTCAGCTACGACTACCCCGTCTTAAATCTGTTGGCTCATGTCTCTAGCGGTACCTACGTACGCTCGCTGGCTGCTGACATCGGCCAGGCGCTGGGCACCGGTGCTTATCTGCTAAATTTGCGGCGGCTGTCCGTTAACGGCTGGCGGGTAGAAGACGCCGGCGGGCTGGACGATCCTCTTGAACCCCGGCCGCTGCCGACGCGAATCGGCGGACTTGCCTAAACAGATGAGCTGTGTTAGTATAGCGGGTGCAACGCTATGATTACCGCCGTAAAAAAACAATCAGTCGTCAAGGAATTCGGCCGACACCAAAAAGACGCCGGCTCCAGCCCAGTGCAGGCGGCCATTTTAACGGCCCGCATCAAGGAAATTACCGAACACCTGAAACTGCACAAACAGGACAACAAGGCCCGGCGGGGTCTGCTGAAACTGGTAGGACAGCGCAAAAAATTGCTAGCCTATCTTGAAAAAACCGATTTTGAAGGTTATCAGGCAACCGTGACTAAGCTTGGCTTGCGCAAGTAGATCCCTTTCGCGGCTCGCGCCACAAGCACGAGCGTAGAGCTATAGCCCAAGGCCGGTCCGGGTACAACCTTAGCACCTAAAGGCAACATCAATAAACAGTCCGTTTATCGGGTGGTGGATGCGAGGCATCTTCATTAAAGAAGCGATGCCCGGCACCCGTTACCTGATAGCGGCACGTTTCCAGCCGCTTGCAGGCAGAAAGGAATAAGTTCAAACATGACCAAAACCATTAATCCGCTGGGCCGAAAGACTATCAGTCTGTCGGCTGACTTTTGCGGCCGCCAACTTACGCTAGAGACCGGGCGTCTGGCTTTTCAGGCCAGCGGCGCCGTGACCGCCCGCATGGGCGACACCGTAGTGCTGGGCCTGGTAACCGCCGGCAAGCCAGTTCCCGGCCTGGATTACTTTCCTTTAAGCATTGATTACGAAGAAAAAATGTATGCCGCCGGCAAAATTTCCGGCAGCCGCTTTATCAAGCGCGAGGGCCGTCCCAGCGACGAAGCCGTTTTGGCGGGTCGGCTGATAGACAGGCCTATCAGGCCGCTGTTTCCTAAGGGATACCGCAATGAGCTGCAAGGCATCGCCACCGTTTTAAGTCTTGATCCCCAAATCAAGCCCGATATGGTGGCCATGGTAGCCATCAGTTCGGCGATGCTGCTGGCCGGCGTGCCGTTTGACGGGCCGGTAGCCGGCGCGCGGGTGGGCCTGATAGATGGCGCTCTAAAGCTGATGCCCAGTGCCGAAGAGTTAGAGGCCAGCCAGTTAGACTTGGTGGTTGCCGGCACCAAAGACGCCGTGATGATGGTGGAAGCCGGCGGCGACCAGGTAGATGAGGCCACCATGGTTTCGGCAATTGAAGCCGCTCACCAGGCGATTCAGCCGGTGCTTGATCTGCAGCGGCAGCTGGTTGAAAAGGTGGGTCCCCAGCCGCAGGCGTACGAGCTGTTCCTACCCAACCCGGCAATCGAGCAAAAAGTTTACCAATTCGTTAAGGGACGCCTAGGCGCCAAAGTGCGCGGCGGCTTTTTGGAACGCCGCCAGGCGGTCAGCCAACTGGAAGAGGCGGTTTTGGCCGAGTTTGTTGGTGACGACAATCAGGACGAAGCGGCCGCCTACTTGGATGCTTTGGACGCGGTTATCAAGCAAGAAGTTCGCCGCGCCATTTTAGAAGAGAAGATCCGCCCCGACAACCGGACGCCGCGCGACATCAGGCCGCTCTCCAGCGAAGTTGGCGTTCTGCCCAGAACTCATGGCAGCAGCCTGTTCACCCGCGGCACCACGCAGGCTCTGAACATCACTACCTTGGCGCCCTTAAGCTATGCCCAGATGATCGACACCATGGAAGAAGACCGCGAAAAGCGGTTCATCCACCACTACAACATGCCGGGCTATACCGTCGGCGAAGTCCGCCGCCTGGGCAGCCCGGGAAGGCGTGAAATCGGACACGGCGCCCTGGCCGAACGTGGCCTGCGGGCGGTTATTCCAGACGAGGCGACCTTTCCGTACACTATCCGTACCGTCAGCGAGATTTTAAGCAGCAACGGTTCTACCAGCATGGCCAGCGTTTGTTCGGGCTGTTTGAGCTTGATGGACGCCGGCGTGCCAATTAAGGCGCCGGTTAGCGGTATCGCCATGGGCTTAGTGAGCGATGGCAACGGCAAGAACGTCATCCTCAGCGACATTCAAGGCATAGAAGATTTTGCCGGGGATATGGACTTTAAGGTTGTCGGTACCGCCAAAGGCATTACTGCGCTGCAGATGGATATTAAAATCAAGGGAATCACCCCCAAGCTGATGGCGGAGGCGCTGGATCAGGCCAAGGCGGGTCGGCTGTACATTCTGGAGCACATGCTCAGTACTTTGCCGGCGCCCCGCGGCAGCCTCAGCCCGTACGCGCCGCGCATCGAAAAGATCATGATCAAGCCCGAGAAAATTCGCGAGGTTATCGGCAAGGGCGGCGAGACCATTAATAAAATCATCGCCGAAACCGGCGCCGAAATCGACATCAAAGATGATGGTCTGGTGACTGTCGCGGCGGTAGACGGCCATAGCATTACGGCGGCCATCCAAATGATACAAAATATCGTGGCCGAGCCTGAGGTAGGCAAGGTTTACGACGGGGTGGTGGTGAAGATTATGGAGTTTGGCGCGTTCGTCAACATCATGCCGGGGCATGACGGGCTGGTGCATATCAGCCAGATGGCCGAACACCGGGTAGAAAAAGTTACCGACATGGTCAAAGAAGGCGACAAAGTGCGGGTCAAGCTAACAGCCATAGATGAGCTGGGGCGGCTGAACCTAACTATGAAAGGCGTCTCTTGAAAAACCTTAAAAAATTAAAAGGCTTGACCGTCTAACAACCGAGTAGCCACTTAAAGTTATCTCCTCTAAGCAAATCCGCTTTTATAAAAACTTTGGAGCAATTCTTTTAAAAAAGCCCATGGCCATCCAACCAGACAAAGCCGCGATGCTTGAGCGCATTCGGCGTGACATCTTAAAAAATCAAATCTGCCCCGAACTGGCGGCCGGCGCGACCAACTTGGTGATGGGCGAGGGCAGCGTGGACGCCGACATTATGTTTATCGGCGAGGCTCCGGGCAAAAACGAAGACCTGCAGGGCCGCCCGTTCGTGGGCGCGGCCGGCAAATTTTTGGATGAAATGCTTCGGGGCGTCAACCTGCGCCGCCAAGACGTGTACATTACCAACATCGTTAAGTACCGGCCGCCCGACAACCGGGATCCGCTGCCCGAAGAAAAGCTGGCGTTTTGGCCTTATTTATTAAGGCAGCTGGCGGTTATCCGACCCAAAGTGGTGGTGACTTTGGGCAGGCATAGCCTGGAGCATTTTTTGCCGGGCCGGCAGATATCGGCTGTCCACGGCCAGCCCAAACGCCTAAAAATTATCTTTCCCGGCGGCAATCAGCCGTCCGGCCTGGTTATTTTGCCACTTTATCATCCGGCGGCGGCGCTTTATAACGGCAGCATGCGGCTGACTTTAATGGACGATTTCGCCAGACTGCCGGAAGTCATTAATCAAGATTCATCAAATTCCAACTAAAATAAGGAGAAAAGACCATCATGGGAGGAAGAAGATTAGCCAACCCCCGGCAAGACAATGTCGGTAAGCGCCGGCAGGGCGCTGGAGGCCAGGGCCAAAAACACGACAATCAAAACAATGTGCTGTCCCGCACTACCATCCGGCGCGGCGAAGCCCAGCGGGCATCGCGCCGCACCAGCGAGACGGTTAACGCGCGCACCTCGCAGCATATTATCGAGGTGCCGGTTAATAAATCAATTTTTAACGGATACAACGGCAAACAGTTCAGCTTGGCGGCCCAGCAGGCGCAAAGCCGCCGCCCCCAGCCGCCGTCCCACCAACCCGTTTTAAGGGTTATGCCGATCGGCGGCCTGGGCGAAATGGGTATTGGTAAAAACATGATGGCGTTGGAGTACGGCAACGACATTATTACCATCGACATGGGCCTGTTGTTTCCGGGCGACGACGACTACCCGGGCATCAACTACATAGTGCCCGACATCGCTTATTTGGAAGAGCGCAGGTCCAAAGTGCGCGGACACGTTTTTACGCACGGCCATCTGGATCATATCGGTGCCTACAAGCATTTTGCCCATCGCTTGCCGGCCCCGGTTTACGGCAGCAAGTTCACGGTCGGCATGCTGCAGCGGCAGATGGAAGAAGCCACCAGCGGCTATCAGCCGCAGTACGTGGTGCTTAACCCCGAGGCCCACGAGCAGATACGGCTGGGCGACGCTTTTTCCATAGAGCTGGTGCGGGTTAACCACTCGATACCCGACTCTACCGCCGTGATCATCAGGACACCGGTGGGCACGCTGGTGCACACCGGAGACTGGCGCTTCGAAGAAAACTCCGTGGACGGCAAAAAGTTTGACCTGGTGCGGCTAAGTGAGGTGGCCGCCAAGGAAGGCATTTTACTGCTGATGAACGAAAGCACCAACTGCGAATCGGAAGGCACCCACACTTACGGCGAGCCGGAAATCGGCCAGAGTTTTTCCGAAATTATGCAGAAAAACCCTAACAGCCGGATCATCATGAGCTGTTTTTCCAGCCATATTCACAGAATCCAATTAATTTTGGAAGCAGCCCAGCAACATGGCCGCAAGGTGGCGTTTTCGGGCTACAGCATGATCCAGAACCTAGAGGCGGCCCTGCGCAGCGGCGTTATTCGGGTGCCGAGCAACGTCATCGTCAAAATGGACGACATCATTAAATTGCCGGACGGCAAAATCACCATAGTTTGCACCGGCAGCCAGGGCGAATTCAACGCCGTGCTTAACCGCATGGCCAGCGGCGCCCACAAGCATATCAAGATCAAGAACAGCGACATCGTGGTGTTCAGCTCCAACCCGATTCCGGGCAACGAGAAGAACGTGGTGCACACGGTTGATTCGCTGATGCGCGAGGGTTCCGAGGTTGTCCAAAACGGCAAGACCCATCTGACCGGTATAGGGCCGCTGCATTTGTCGGGTCACGGCTTTTACGACGATCACGTCAAGCTGATTAACGCCCTACACCCCAAATATTACCTGCCTATCCACGGCGAATTCCATATGCTGGTGCATAACGCCGAGCTGGCCGAAAAAGACGGCGGGCTGCCGCGCCAAAACATATTCGTTTGCGACAGCGGCGACGTTTTGGAGTTTAGCCATAACGGCACGGCCGCCAAGACAGGACGAATCGCCGCGGGGGGCGTGATGTACGATGATTCCGGGGCGGTAGTCAGCGAGGTGGTTTTACGGGATCGCGTGCACATGGCGCACGAAGGCATTTTTGTAGTGATACTGACGGTGCAGCAACACACCGGCCGGCTGCTGACCAGCCCCGACATCATCAGCCGAGGGTTCATTTACCTGCGCGACAGCGAGGAGCTGGTTGGCCTGATCCGCCAATACCTTAAGCAAAAAGCCGCTCGCAGTTTTGCCGGGCGAAAAACCGACATAGACGCCTTAAAGCGCGAAATCAAGGACGAGGTGGCCCATATTTTGTATGACGCCACACGGCGGACGCCTATCGTTATACCGGTTATTAACCAAATCGCGCCGGAGTCCCGCCCGGCGCCGCTGCCGCCGCGGGCCGCGCCCCTGCCCAAGGTGCCGGTAGCGCCCGTGCCGCCTCCCAAAAACCTGCATATTCGGGAAATCTAGCCGGGCCGGATTGCCATACGGTGTAAAATATGCTACAATAAAACTGTAAGCACCTTACGGTGCTAGGATATATAATTTAATTTGAAATCCATGGCAAAAAGAAAAAAAAGCAAGAAACCGGCCAAAGCGGCCATCAAGCCCCGGCACAATTTGCCTGAAGGATTCTGGCAGCAGGTGGCGGCGGTAGTCTTAAGCGTCTTGGCGGCGTTGCTGGTGCTGGCCATGTTCGGCGCCGGCGGCCCGGTTCTTTTGTGGCTGCTCGGTGCCGGTTCCACTGCTATCGGCTGGGCGGTTTATCTGCTGCCGGTGGTACTGGTTTATCTGGCGATCGAGATATTTAAGGCCGAGGGCAATCGTTTGCCGCCGGTCATGAAGGCCGCTACGCTGCTTTTCTTTGTCTGGCTGGCCGGCTTTTTGCAGTTGTTTTTGCCCAATCCTTCCGACGCGGCGGCGGCCCGGGCAGGCGAGGGCGGCGGCTTGGTGGGCCTGACGGTCGCCTCGGGTTTTCTGGCTATGCTGGACACCCGCACCTCCGGCCTGCTGCTGGCGCTACTTGGTCTGATTACCGCCCTGTTCGTGCTGCGGCTGTCACCTCGTTCGCTGATTGACTTTTTGCGGAATCTGTTCGGCCGCGAGGACGATAAATCGCTGCAAAATAGCGAAGTGGCCGCCCGGGCGGCCAGCGACGCCGCCGCAAAATCAATGGCTATCGGCGAGCTGAAGCTTAACGAAGGCGTACCCACCGTCAGAACCGAGGGCGGCAAACGGCTAAGTTCGTTCAGAAACAGCCTTGATCCCAAGCACGAAGACGACCAAACCGCCCTGACGGCACCCCGGGATCCGGACTGGCAGCCACCCGGCCTTGAGCTGTTGGAAAAGAAGCAGTCGCCGGCCGACGCCGGAGACGTTAAGCACAATGCCCAAATCATCCGCGACACGCTCAGCGAATTTGGCATAGACGTTGAAATGGAAGGGGCCAATATCGGCCCCAAGGTCACCCAGTACACCTTGCGGCCGCCCAGCGGCGTCAAGCTGACGCGCATCACGGCTCTTGAAACCAACATCGCGCTTAATCTGGCGGCCCAGTCGCTGCGCATCGAGGCGCCGATTCCCGGCCAGCGGGCGGTAGGCATTGAAGTGCCCAACCGCAAGGCGGCCGACGTGCGGCTTTACGGCATCTTAACCTCTTCCAACTGGCAGAGCATCGCCGCCAGCGGTCCGCTGCCCTTCGCCATCGGCCGCGACATAGCCGGCAATGCCGTGGTGGGCGAGCTGGATTCGATGCCACACGTGCTGATCGCCGGCCAGACCGGCTCCGGTAAGTCGGTCATGATCAATACCATGCTGACCAGCCTGCTATACCGCAACAGCCCCAACGAAATGAAACTGATCCTGGTTGACCCCAAGCAGGTAGAGATGAACCAGTACAGCGATATACCGCACCTGCTGGCACCGGTGATCGTTGAACCCGAAAAGTGCATCAGCGCCATGAAGTGGGCGATCGGCGAAATGGAGCGGCGCTACAGCCTGTTAGCCGATCAGCGGGTGCGCAACATTCAGGGCTACAACCAACAAAACCAGGACGCGGCCATGCCCTACATCGTCATAGTTATCGACGAGCTGGCCGATCTGATGATGTTGGCCGCCCGCGACGTTGAGGCCCTGGTGGTGCGCCTAGCCCAGAAAGCCAGGGCCGTGGGCATTCATTTGGTGCTGGCCACCCAGCGCCCCAGCGTCGACGTGATTACCGGCTTGATCAAGGCCAACATACCGGCCCGTATCGCCTTTACCACCACCAGCCAGGTAGACAGCCGTACCATCCTTGACCAAGGCGGCGCCGAAAAGCTGTTGGGACAGGGCGATATGCTGCTGCTGACCCCGCAGATGAGCAAGCCCAAACGTATCCAGGGGGCCTTCGTCAGTGAAGAAGAGGTGATTAAAATTACCGATCACCTGAGGATGCAGCGTCCGCCGGAGTACGACGACGAAATTACCGCCCAGCCAGTGCAACTTAACGGACGGGGCGGCATTGTCATGGATTTTGACGGCGGCGGCGATGATGATCTGTACCGTGACGCGGTTAGGGTGGTGGTGGAGAGCGGCAAAGCCAGCGCCACCTTGCTGCAACGCCGTTTAAGGGTAGGCTATGCCAGAGCCGCCCGGCTGATCGAAACCATGGAAGAGCAGGGGATTGTCGGCCCGGCCGATGGCGCCCGGCCGCGTGACGTGCTGGTCAGCAGTACCGACGAGGTTTTCAACGGCTCTTGACAGGGGCAGGATTCGGGTATACATTGCTGCTAACATGGAAGCGGACTATCAACGGCTATCGGTCGAAACCTTATCAGAGCAGTTGGGCGACGAAGTCAGGCAGACTTTGCGATCTTTCGACGCTACCAGCATTACCTATTTTGACCGCCGCGGCCCGCATACGCACCTGTTCGGTCTGACGGCGGGCAAGGATCGCCGCGACTGGCAGGCCCGGGTGGATTTTAATAACGACGAGGACGCCGCCGAGGGGCTGGTTTTAGAAAGCGACTCCGGCGCCATCAAGCTATCTACGTACAACAAGCAACCGACGCGCGGCGGCGGCTTTGAAATCGTTTGGCAACACGACAACGAGGTCCGCGCCGGCGACATTTATTGCATTAAAGCGTGGCTGAAAGAAGTTAAATCGCCGCGACGAACCGGCCGGTTAAGGGTAACCAGGCGGCCGGAAGGCCTGCGCGCCTTTATCGCCAAGCTGTTAACGCGGGAAGTTCGGTCGTGAGCGCGCCTGCTCTTTAAGGCTCCGAACTAAAAAGCTAATCCTAATGGAACGCCTGGATGACGAGGAACGGTTACCGCCGCTAGGCGTGCTGGAATCGCGCCTGAGGATCGGTCTTGATACCATTGGCCAGCTCGCCGGTTTTAGCTTTGAACCGCCCCGCCGGGGTTGTCGGGTGGCAAGAATTACCTGCGAAATGCCTCTGCAGGACAAGTCGGGCGTAACCCGGCGTTACGAATCCGCCAAGATAGGCCTTAAAGTTAGTTGCCGTGGAGACATCGAACGCAGCTTGCTCGTTGCTGCCTCGGGCATTGACGGCAGTTACCTGGGTTGGTATGTGGCGGAATCGCAGGGTTTGTGGCGCGGCATCGGGCCGGTTAGCGACAAGGCCCCGGCGGATGAAAGGCGCCTGGAGCCGCTTAGCGGCTTTCTGGGCCAACGCGCCATGCTGTTAGTCTTGGACCGGCTTGAGGCTATTCAGGGCGCGCCGCAGCGGGACCGTTCGGGTAGTTCCTGGACGGAAGGCTCCCTCAGGATATACGGCCAGGTTTTCCGGCGGCCTTTTTGAGTTGTCAAAAAGCCTGGCCGGTTGTATAATTTCAACCAGTTAACAAAATTTAACCTGCGATTCGCTCGAAGGGCCACGCCCGCGTCATACGGATCGCTCCGCTTTAAGACAGCGGAACCAAAGGAGCAAGCCGGTGAAAGATTACGAATTAACGGTGCTGTTGCACCCAGACGTTGAAGCGGATCAAAAAAAACCGCTCGATAAACTGCGCGCGCTGATCGGCGAAGCCGGCGGCAAAATCATCAAAGAAGAAGTGCAGGGCAAGCGCCGTCTGGCCTATGCCATCGGTGGCCAGACCGCCGCGGTTTACGTTTATTTTGAGGTGAGCCTGCCGCCGGATGGCGTCAGCAAGCTGGATACGGCCATTAAGATCGCTGACGAAGTAATCAGGCACTTAATAGTTAAGGTGGACGAAAAGGCCAAGGCGGCGCTAGAAGCCGCCGCCAAGGCGAACAAAGGAGGTGACGGCGATGAGTAAAAGTATTAATCAGGTGTTACTGATGGGAAATTTAACCCGCGACCCGGAATTGCGCACCACCACCGGCGGCCAGAGCGTTTGCAGTTTCTCGCTGGCGGTTAACCGGAGCTGGCAGGGTAGCGACGGCACGACCCAAGACACGGTGGATTACTTTGATGTTACCGCCTGGGGCAAGCTTGGCGAGCTGGTTAGCCAATATTTAAGCAAAGGGCGGCGCTGCCTGGTGCAGGGGCGCTTGAGCCAGCGGAGCTGGGAACAGGACGGCCAAAAACGAAGCAAGGTAGAAGTAGTGGCGAACGACGTCACTTTTCTGGACAGCCCCGGCTCGCAAAGCCGGCAAAACGACGGTCCGTCGGCCGCCGAAAAGACTGCCGCCGGCAAATCGTCTAAAAAAGACTCGGATGACGTAGTGGTTGAGGATATCGACGACAAGCCGATCGATCTATCGGAAATCCCGTTTTAGGCGAATTTAAAAACCAAGCCAAATTCTTAAAAACAGGAGCAACCAGATTTAAATAACTATGGCACGACGTTACAAAAAAGACACCCCCCAGTATTTCGACTACAAAGACGTTAAAACGCTGCAGCGTTTCATTAACGCCTACGGGCAAATCGAGCCGGCCGCCAAAACCGGCCTGAACACCCGGCAGCAAAAACGCCTGAGCGTAGCTATCAAGCGGGCCCGTCACCTAGCGCTGTTGCCGTTCGTGGCCACAGGCTAACTTTGCGCCACCAAAAGGCCTGCGTATCTAAAAACGCAGGCGCTCTCTGGCAGTATTTGCTATAAATTAAAAACGATAAGCAGGTTTTAATAAGCGTAAGGACAGTCTTTCAATTATCATGTACAGTCCGACTGATCTTAAAAAAGGCACGGTCATTTCGCTGCAGGGCAGGCCCTATAAGGTGATCGAATATTCCCAAAAGGTGATGGGGCGCGGCGGCAGCATCGTGAACGTCAAGCTAAAAAGCCTGCTGGACGGCTCGGTGCTGCCTAAAACCTACAAAGGGGCCGACAAAATCGAACCGGCCGAACTAAGCGGCCGAACGGCCCAGTATCTTTATCAAGACGGCGGCAGCTTTTACTTTATGGACCCGGAAACTTTCGAGCAATTCGACCTGCCCGCTGATATCGTTGACGAAGCGGCGCGGTATCTCAAAGAGGGCGATAGCGTCAGCCTTCAACTAGTGGGCGGCCGGGTGATTAACCTGGAGCTGCCCAAAAATCTGCCGCTTAAGGTTACCTATACCGAGAATATCGTTAAGGGCGATACCGCCTCGGGTAGCGTCATGAAAGACGCCACCCTGGAAACCGGCTACAGCCTGAAAGTGCCTTCGTTTATTAAAGTGGGGGACGTTATCAGGGTAGACACCCGCAGCGGCGAATACCTTGAGCGTCAGCGCTGATGGCCGATCGCCGCGAAAAACGCAGCCAGCTGATTATTCTGTCGTGCCTGGACGCGGTGGAGCCTGGGGTGATGCGGCGGTTCCCTAGGCATTTAACCTTGGTGCCCTGGTTCAGCCTGCCGCTTGATGGCATTGACGGATTAAAAAGCGCCCTGGCTTCGACGGCCCGCCGCTTGGCGCCGATCGAGCTGACCGGTGGCGACGAAGCGTGCTTTGGCGAAACAGGCGAGGCGCGGGTACGCTTGCTGCAAGACGCCACCCTTGCCAAACTGGCTCACCTAACGCTGTTTCGGCTGGTAGAGGAACACGGCGGGCACTTACGCTCGCCTCAATTTTGCGGCGCCAACTATGTTCCCCACGTAACCTTGCAAGAAGACGGCTGGCTGGAGTATCACGAAAGCCGCCGGCTTAACCGGATACAACTGGGCCAGGCGGTGGATTCGGCGCATGGCGGCCGCCGGATCGTGGATAATTATAAACTCGGAGAATCATGGCACCCTTCGAAAGGCTAGATCAAGCCATGGTTCATCGCGGCCTCTGCGCCAGCCGTTCTCAGGCCGAAAACC
>SCKW01000009.1 GCA_004100265.1 Candidatus Chaera renei | reverse complement strand
GTTTATGAGGCGGATGGAGTAACGCTGGCAAGTAACCAGCATGTGGTATTGCCGGGGCAGGTTGCAAAGTTTAGTTTTAGTATGACGGCCCCTAGCGATTTAGCGCCAGGCACTTATAGAGAGTATTTTATACCGGTAGCGGAGGGTACGCCCAGTGGTTCTTTCAACGACCCTGGGACATATTTAGACGTGATGGTAAAGTAGGGCTGCTTTACGGCCTTACTGTGATGCCCGAACTACAATTGGTTAGATGGGCTTATAAATAAAACTCTTTTTATTAACCCCAGAAGACGCTCCACTTTCATGCTTTTTTCTTTTTAGTTATATTTCCATTGCCACGTTGGCCTGTGGTAGATTCTGTTCTACGGTTCCGATGAATTACGCTAATCCTTTGCGTAAGATTCGTGCGAATGCGTATTGCTGATAATTTTCTGTGCCGCCTTGCCAATTTTTATACGCATTGCCGGGTCGTTGACCAAGCTCAAAACTTGATCGTGCAGATCTCCGAACAGCATCACTCTTACTGCTAACCAGCATGTGACTCAACCAAGGCAAATGTGAAGTTTGCTTTTGATTTAACGGTGCCGGTAGACTATGCCAATGGCAGTGATAATGAGTATTTCCAGCTGGTAGCGGAAGGTACCGGCAGTAGGCCTTAAATTACCTCAATGAGTACCAAGTTGTTACCATAACTCATTAGTGTCTAATTTTAAGAGTTTAGAAAGCCCTTAACCTCTTCGTAGGTCTGTCGCCAGTCAGTAGTTTTGTAGTGTTTAATAATCTTAGCCTCTTTTCGGCTTAGTTTTTGTTCGTTTTCATAATACTCAAGTACTTTTTCTAAGCATTCTCCGCTATCGTAGGGCGAAAAATAATCAATAAGATTACCGGCAATTTCCGGCATTGAAGAAGTGTTTGACGCTAAGCATAACTTTCCATATGACAAAGATTCGGCTATGGGCAACCCCCATCCTTCGTACATAGAGGGATAGATACTGAACATACAGTTCTCATAGAGCCATCGCAATTCAGAATCTTTGACATGCTCTAGTACTAATATACGTTTTGCGACATCTGGGTCGTGCTTTAGAGATCTTCTTAAATCTTCAGTATGCCATCCCGGACGACCTACAATAACAAGTTGAGGCATAGGCTTTCCACGGCGCACCGCTTCTTTCCAGGCATAGTACAGTAACATATGATTTTTGCGAATCTCTATGGTACCAACACAAACAACAAACTTCTGTCCTTTTAGTTCAGCTAAAGCCTCTGGCTTCACGCTTGCCAGGGAATCGCCGAGTCTCACCACTTTAGTCTCTGGTACAGCTAAGCCTACCTTGGCACAAAAGACTTTAAGGTCATATTCAGTGGACCGGGATATACAGAAAAGTCTGTCAGAAACAGCCGCCACCTCAAAAATATATCTGGCATAGATAGAAAATAGTTCCTGTCCAAACAGGTGAGGTCCAAGTATAGGTATCAGGTCATAGACCAGCTGGTAGACCTCAAAGCCTTTTTCTAGTTTGACACGAGCCAGATCATCGATGAAGATTGACCGATCCCAGTTATTTCCAAAAACCACTACAGTGTCACCTGGGCTAAAGATAACCTGTGGCGAGGCAGTGACGATCGGTTTTGAAGCAGCAATTTTTCTTGCTATTAACAACACTTGTTTAGCCCTCTTTCTAATTGCCCGCTTAGCGCTAGGGGGCACTACTTCTCTAAGCCTGCTCGGTAAAGCGGCATATGCACTAAAAATAAGCAGCTTGTAGTCTTTGGCCTTAACAGTGTTAGAAGGTAGTACGGTTTCAAAGCGCCGTTTAATTGCCGCAAAGTCGGCTGTATAAAACCGCCTGGTGTTCTCGTCATAGCGAAAAAATTTAGCTTCGTTGTTAGTGTAAAAATAAAGCGCCAGGTTATAAACCACTCGCTGAATACCCGTAAAGTTACCAGTCCAATCACTTATGTCAGTAAGGTCAATCCAAAACTGCTTGCTCATATTGTCTTGACCTTTTCTACTAATGGCTTCAGCGCATTTTCCCATAATACTTTGTCTATTTTTTCCAGCTGGTCACAAGAGTACTCTTGTTGGTGTGCTGTTAGCTGTTCTTTTATACTCCTCCTGAACTGATCGGATGAATCGGCAATCAAGATGTTAGGGTATTGGGTATATTCTTCGTAACCCCTAAAAGCATGGCTCGTAGCGACTATTTTCTTATGAGCCAAGAGGGCTTCTGCCGTTTTAAGGTTTGAGCCACCGCCTCCCGTTATTGGCAAGATTATAAGATCCGACAGATAGAGCAACGCTGCCAGATCCGTTTCACTCACGTGCCCCAATAAGGAAGCTCTCTGCGTAAAGCATACATCTTCAATTGCAGTTTCGTTTAGGTTGCGTCGCAATAAATCGGCAACACCACCTACTACCAATATCCGTGTACCGAATGGCAAAAAGCCTATGCGCTTAGACACCATTTGCAAAAAGCCGATCATATTTGGAGTATGCGCACTGCCTACAAATAATATTTTAAACTTAATGGAATCACGTTTGAAAGAACTTTGCCACTTTTTCACATCTCTTCGTTTCGGTGTTTGTCTGTTCATCCCATTGGGAGCAAGGACCACATTTTTGGCACCAAATTGAGTTTCAAGGCTGCGGACTTCTCCCTTGCTAACGGCTACGTTCACCACTGCATCGTTGGCTAAATCTTGTTCTAATTGCTTAATTCTAGTAACAATTTTGGCTCTTAATCTAGTGTCCATGCCCTCAGACTTATACATCTGGTTTTTCATGCTCCACTCTAAATTTTGGGTACTGTTTATGATTTTAGCCTTGTAATTCATTGCCACCAGAAGCTTTTTGAGCCCCAAATAGGGGTATGCTTGCTCTATATGAATTATGGTTGGCCTAAATCTCTCTATGACATGCTTCATGTGTGACCTCGCTTTAGGATCGCTAAAAATAGCTTCACCGCAAATAATATCATTCAGAAAAGGGGTTTCTTCAATGGCTTTCATCGTGTCTATAGATACCGGTACATCACTCTTTGTCCTATCCAAATAATATTTGCCGGGTATTACTGACGCGTATCTCACGGATAGACCGCTTTTTTTGTACATACTGTAAATTGCAGACGCTCTTTTCTGGCCGCCGTGCTTTGGTTTCAAAATCGGATAGGTCCCGACCATTAAAATTTTAGCGCTTTTACTCATTGCCCTAGCCATCTTTATAACGTCCTTTTTTCTACTTATCTAATTATACGGGTAAAATTATAGGTTTTTTCGTGTCATTCACTGTTTACCTTTATACTGCATAAGCGATCCAATTTCTTTTATGAAATTACCTAGGTCGCACGTAGCCTCGGCGGTCTGGTAGGTTGCCAACTGATTACTTATAGCAAGGTCCATAAATATTTGTTGATCGATTGTGCTTGTTTGGGCTCGATTAATTAAAGCGATACCAGGCAAAATAGATGCACGCTGGGCCAGGCGAGAAGGTATCGAGCTATAATCGATTAGATAAATAATGCATTTATATTTTTTATACGTATGCCTATTAAGTCGACTTATATTCAGAACGTTGACGTTAAAATAATCGATAAATGTTGGGCGCTCAGAATCGTGGGGAGAAAACTGGCCAAAGTCAAAATAAAAGTCCACCCTAAAGTCTTCACTAAGCGAGCTGTATAGAACTTCCGCCTTTCTGCCAATTTGACCAGCTATACCAGGATAAACACACGCTAATGCTATGTATGGCTTTTTACTCTTACGTTTTCTGTTGTTTACTTTAGTATGATTGAGCCCATCAATGAAAGATAGACATGTATTATTCCATGTATACTTATTCATGATAGCAGGGTATCTCTTAATTTTTGCCGATAATCCTTTACGCGATACGGCATCGTCGATAGCTTTTACTAGATCCTGGGGTTTATGCGGATCAAAAAAATAAAAAGCAACGAGTGACATTTCTTCAAAAACAGGCACCCGAGAAGCAACAATGGGTTTGCCGTAAGAGATGGCGTCAAGCACGGGTAGCCCTAACCCCTCGTGGAGCGAGGCGAATAATACGACAGATGCATGCTGATACAACCAATCCAATTCACTGTCTGATATATGCCCGGTGAATATTATGTTGGGAGATAGTATGCTGAGCCTCTCCTTTGACCCTTTATTAAAGGATGAGGTCACAACAAGAACCGCCTCGCTATCGTATTTTTGACGATAAGCTTCAAAGCCTTTAACCGCCGCCTCGTTATTTTTATGCGGAAGATTGCCCGTCGGGAATAAAATATAATTGTTTGGTAGCCGTAAGTGCGCAGGTCTTGACGTTTTACCATTAAACCTGCTGAATCCACCATTAATATTTGTAATACGTTCTTCTGGCAAACCAAGACACTTCATTAAATCTTTTTTGGTAGACTCCGAGATAGCAAATATATGATCAGCTTCTAGTATTGTCTCGAAACGCCGCATATAAAAGTTGGCTGGAAAAAATTCGCCTAACTCTCTCCAAAATAAAAATGGTATCAAGTCGTAAATTAATATTAATTTTTTGCAGTTACTGGGAAACTCAGCAAAAAAGTCAAAAAAGAAGAGTGCCGTAATCAGAAAATACGTATCACTGCCCGAGTGTTCAGCTGTTAGTTTTTCTAACTTTTTCTTATAGATCCTTGGGCTTGAGGGACGCCCATGCGTGACGGGCAATTCTAAATGGAGCTGCTTAATATTTGGGCATTCGGCGAATAAGATGTTGAATCTATCCTTATCCTGATTCAATGCTTTATTAAAAATAATCGAAATTTCAAAACTATCCCTAGTAGCCCTTTTGTTAAGCTCTTTGAGAAGCTCTATGAGGTATTTGCCCATACCACGATACCAAGCGTCGGTTTGTAGAATCTGCCCATCAATGACTAGCTTTTTCATCTGCTCCATGAACTCCTAGCCTTAACCAATAACCTAACAATGGTTACAAGGATATGTCTTATGCGCAAGTAGGCTCTAAGTAAGTAGTCTTGGATGATAGTAGGTTCTTCTGACTTAAAGTCCTGGTCAACTATTTGGCGTAGTTCTTGGACAGAATTTGCCGACCTGGGCACGTAGTTGCTTAGTTGACTCTTGCCCAATACATTTCTTAAGCTCTCATCTAGTGATTTAGCCTTGCGAACAAGCTTTGCTTGGGCAATGTCTACAAATCGACGAAGGGGCCTTGGTCTTGCGCCTTCACTCCATAATGAATATATGTTTTTTCGTAAAGCAATGGCCGACTTTTCCCAACTAAATTTTTGGACTCGTTGACGGCCAGCAGCTATAAAAACCTCCGTCTTATCTTTACTAACGAGCATTTTTTTGATGGCGATCGCTGCAGATTTGGCATCGTAGGGGTTAAAGTATAGAGCAGCCTTGTCGGCTATCTCTCTTATGGATGGTATATCCGAGGCTACTACTGGAGTATCCACTGCCATGGCCTCTAAAACGGTCATGCCAAAGCCTTCATAAAACGCAGGGTGCACTAATGCGCTAGCTCCACTATAAAGGGCGGGTAAATCCTCGTCATTGACATAACTGTTAATCTTTATGATTTGTGCACCATGGACCTGCAGTTGCTGCAACTTATTATAGAAATCATCATTGATCCAACCATCTCCACCTATAATTACCAAGCCATAACTCTGTTGTAGGTTTTTAGGCAGCAGGCTATAGGCTTTCAGAAGTGTTAGAAGATTTTTACGTGGTTCAATGTTGCCAATGAATAAAAGGTACTGGTCATACGATATTCCATATTTTTGTTTGACTTCTTGAATTTCTAGGGAATCTCGCCTATGATAAAGCGCTTTGTTAACACCGCAATAAACTACTTCCACTCTTTTGGCAGGCACATTTAATAGTCGGGTTATTTCTTCCTTGATACTCTTACTGATAGTGATAATGGTTTCCGATCGTGATATCCATTGCGGCACATGTTTGGATAAATACTTTTGGTTGTTAGGGTGAACCGTTTCGGGGAAAAGGACAAAGCCCAAGTCATATATATAGGTCATGGCGCGCGAGTTCCAGAGGGGCCAATTACGATAATTGGGGAATAGATATATTCCCTCACCAAGTATCCAGTCCATAGGCGGCAAAACTCCAAGTCGTAATAATATACTGAATAGCCTAGCAGGCACTGGTATAGTCTTAATACTTATGCCTTGTATTTTTTTGTAATGCTTAATGCGCTTAGCTTTCCCGAGCGGCACCACCAGCCTTATTGCCCAACCGTCCTTATAAACCAGTGGAGCAAGACTACGGAGAACCTGTTCTATGGTTTGGCCTACACCGCTTTTGCGGCGTGGCGCAAGCGCTAATGCATCTATATAGATTGTTTTGCTAATCCGCCTCAATGACTTTACTGCTCTCTATGCTTTTCGTTTTATATCAATTCTACGTGCCCCGCCAAACCGAAACAACAGCTAGATAGAATTTTGATAAAATGCACTTGCATATAAAGGAATATGTAACTACTGTTAGTGAATATGAAGCGCAGTCTAAAAAACAAGATAGTAGCCATGCCACTAATTGGATACTTGGCCAGGGTGATGGGCGGAATAGTAAAAGGACCGCAAATTCGTGATCAACTTAACACAAACTTGGTTGAAATACTGAACAGTCAAGCTAGCCAGCAAGACAGAATTGAGCAAATAGCCCAGGAGCTTAAAGAGTTAAAGGAGCAAGGCAAAAAGGTTACACGAGACCATGAGCAATATGCTCGCGACATTGATGATACCGTATCGGCTATACAGCGTAGTCAAGACAATTTGAGACAGGCCTTTAACCTGCTACAGGCAAGTAACGGCCCTCCACGCAAGAAAGTCTCAAATGGTCATAATTCTGATCTATTCGCCGATAACCACAATCTGGATGTCTTTTATACGCTTTTTGAGGATCGTTTTAGGGGTACAGAGGAATTGATAACTAATAGACTAAGAGAATATTTGCCTTTGTTTATAAATTCTAGGATTAATTTTGATAAAAACCCTGTTCTAGATATTGGTTGTGGGCGAGGAGAGTTTTTGCAGCTACTAAAATCTACCTTAATCACGGCTGTGGGCCTTGATATTAACTACGACATGGTAAGACGTGCGCAAGAAAAAGGGCTTAAAGTGACGCAGGGTGACGCCGTAGCCCATCTAGAGAAGAGTGGGCCTCAAAAATACGGCGCCATCACAGGCTTTCATATAGTAGAGCACATACCATTTAACGTATTAATGAAGATGTTTACCGCAGCCCACAAAAGCCTGGTTCGTGGTGGATTTGTGCTTTTCGAGACACCAAATCCCGAAAACGTTACGGTTGGCAGCGCAGGGTTCTACATGGACCCCTCGCATTTGAATCCCTTGCCCCCTGATTTGTTGGCTTTTGCGCTTGAAGTGTGTGGCTATAGAAAAATTGACATTATGAGGCTCCACCCAGCCGTACGGCCCGAAAATACAAATCTACATCCCCAAATTGCCAATTATTTTTACGGCCCCTTAGATTATGCTGTCATCGCATATAAGTAGCAATTTATTGACCTTGTATAATTAACTCAAATCCCGGATCTAAGGTGTATGGGATATGCCTGTTTTTTCGTATTGTAAATTTTGCAGCACCATTCCACCAATCAGCCACCGTAATGCCATCAGCATATTGCAGTGCTACATCCACGATATATTGACCGTCGCGCAATACATTAACAAATGACCATTTTAGAATTAGGGTTTGCTCTTTCAAAAGGTCTTTAAGAAAAATGTTTTCGTGTTTTGTATTAGTGCCTGTAACTTCAGCGCCCGCAGCATTACGAATCCTAAACCCCACAACCGGCTTAGCAAAATCACTGTGGGCCTTAATTCTGATAGTAACTTCGATACTTTTCTCGGACACACTGGTAGAAACTCCCGATATTGCCACTCTCTTGTCCCCCCACCGCTCTTGGTTGGCTGCATCAGCAACTTCAGCATGATCCTTATTGGCCGTTGGAGCTTCTTCTATAAATAATTGTAAGTATTTGTCCGCTATTTTGTCCGTTGCCCCCATATCTACCATCATGTTGTTATTAATTAGCATAGCCCTATCACAATACTCTCGGATGGCATTCATATCATGACTTATAAAAACAACCGTTGCTTTATTGTTTTTTAGCTTGCTGAAATAGTTGTAGCATTTTCGCTGAAAGTCGGCGTCACCGACGGCCAAGACCTCATCGACCAGCAAAATGTCGGCTTCGGAGAGGGTGGCCATAGAAAAAGCAAGTCGTACCTGCATACCCGAGGAATAGTTTTTTAATTTTTGATCCATAAAGCGATCTAATTCGGCAAAAGCAACAATGTCGTCGTATTTTTCATCAATTTCTTTCTTGCTGAAACCAAGCAGAGCGCCGTTTAGGTAGACGTTTTCCCGGCCGGTAAGTTCAGGATTAAAGCCTACGCCAAGCTCAATGAAAGGCACTAGTTTGCCGCGTACCGTGACCTTACCTCTGGTGGGCTGGTATATGCCGGCTAAGATTTTAAGCAGGGTACTTTTGCCGCTGCCGTTGCGGCCGACGACTCCAAAGAATTCGCCCTTTTTAATTTCAAAAGAGACGTTGCGTAACGCGTGCTGTGTCTCGAATGATTTTTGGCGCCCGAAGAGATTAACGACTAAACTTTTGAGGCTGCCGACTTTTTCGTGGGGTAGACGAAAATCTTTCGAAACATCGTCAACTCTTATCGCTATGTCGTCCACTGCTCAAACTTCCTCGGCAAAGTATTTTGATTGTTTACGAAAATAGGCCGCGCCGGCCAAAGCGACCAACAACACAATACCTGTCGGCAATAAATATATGTACGGATTGTCGTATAAATGGGCTATGGTTAACGCCTGTGGCGTAATAAGCAAGCTTCTCATGTCTTGGATAATCTGGGCAACCGGGTTTAATAACAGCACCTTGGCCGCCTTTACGGGAATAATACTTAGCGGATACAAAATCGGAGTCACGTAAAACGCGGCCTGCATAACGACTTCCCAGATATAGTTTATGTCCCTAAATTTGACAAACAAAGCGCTTAACAAAAATGACACGCCCAACGCAAAAATAAACAGTTCGATTATTAGAAGGGGCACCATTATGACAGCCGACGGGCTAATGTCTACGCCGGTTAACGACATAAATATGGCAATTACAATAAAGTTGAGCGCTAAATTAATCAAGGCCGAAAACGAGGCCGATACCACTATGACATATTTGGGAAAATTTAGTTTACGTATAAGATCGCCACGAGAAACTACCGAAGATATGCCAATAGAGGTTACTTCGGCGAAGTAGTTCCAAAGCACGATACCAAGTAGCAGGTACAAAGGAAAGTGAGGTATGTCCGCACCAATACGCAAAAACTTCACGAATACTATATACAGGATGGCAAAGATAGCCAGCGGCCTCAGCAACGACCATAAATAGCCTAGAACGGACCCTTGGTATCGCAGCTTGAAGTCGGTTTTAACTAATTGAGTTAATAAAATTACAGAATAACGATACCGCTGCCACAATTTATACATCGCCCCCTATTGTATCTGTTAGAAACGATTGGCGCAACGTGTTCTACGGTTTAATGATGCCGGTGAATCTTGTAGTCTGTATGTATGGCAACAAAAATATTGGTAACTGGCGCTAACGGCTTCGTGGGGCGGCATGTGGTCAACGAGCTAAAAGCTCATCGATACGAGGTATTGGCCATGGGAGGCAATGACACCGTGTCCGGTATGGACACCATTAACCTTGACCTAACGAATCCGCAAGCGTTGGCGCAGATTGATTTTAGCGACATATCAGGGGTAATCCACCTAGCTGGTCTGGCGGCGGTTGGCCCGTCTTTTGTTGAGCCTCTGCGATATCTCAGCGTCAATGCTGGTATAGAGATAAATATTTTTGAAACGCTGCTTACTCGAAATTCAAAGCCCCGGTTTTTAATAGTTAGCAGCGGTAGCCTGTACGATCCCGGCGCTTCATTGCCCTTGGACGAAAGTTCCGGCGTTTCGCCAAGTTCTCCTTATGCGGTTAGTAAAATCACTCAGGAAGAATTGGCTTTTTATTACGCCAGAAGAGGGTTCGAGTCAATTGTGGCCAGGCCGTTTAATCACATTGGCCCTGGCCA
Source organism: Candidatus Chaera renei (assembly GCA_004100265.1). Lineage (GTDB taxonomy): Bacteria > Patescibacteriota > Saccharimonadia > Saccharimonadales > Saccharimonadaceae > Chaera > Chaera renei. Next base: position 9,956 of record SCKW01000009.1, on the reverse strand, counting down.
GGGCCTTGGGTTTATCGTGCCCGACCTGGCGGTACAGGTGGCAGCCTATAAGCGAGGCGAGACGAACCGGATACTAACAGGCAATCTAAGCGCCAAACGCGACTACACCGACGTTCGTGATATCGCCAGAGCTTATCGCTTGTTGCTGGAGTGGGGAAAAGCAGGCGAAATATATAACGTGTGCTCCGGCACCGCGATAAGCGGTAAGGAAATCCTATCCAAGCTGGTTCGAGCTGCTGGTATCAGAAATTTTCCTGTCGTAACGGTTGACCCGTCCAAAAAACGCCCATCGGACAATCCTGTCATATTTGGCAGCCACAAAAAGTTAACTGATGCAACGGGCTGGCGGCCAAGAATAAGCATAGACACGACCATCAAGGACGTTATGTCGGAGCATCTGCTACAAAAACGGCTTTAATCCAGGCTGGTAGCCGATTCTAACCCGATATCATGCTGCACCATCAACTTAACCATTCCGGGAAAGTCAACTTTACGCCTCCAACCCAGCTTCGCTTCTGCTTTGGCGGGGTTGCCCAGTAGAATATCTACCTCGGCGGGGCGCATGAATGCTGGATTTTGCTTAACATAGGGCTTCCAGTCATTAATGCCCACTTCTTTAAACGCTAAGTCCAGAAATTCACCAATGGTATGGGTCTCGCCGGTTGCCAAAACGTAATCATCCGGCTGGTCCTGCTGCAACATCAGCCACATACCCACAACATAGTCTCCGGCGTATCCCCAGTCCCGTTTAGCATCCAAATTGCCTAATTCTATGTGATCTTGTTTGCCCAAGTGGATACGGGCCACGGCATTAGATATTTTTCTGGTAACAAACTCCAGACCGCGCCGTTCGCCTTCATGATTAAACAAAATGCCGCAACTGGCATGCATACCGTAACTCTCGCGATAGTTTTTAGTGATCCAGTGCCCGTAAAGTTTGGCTACTCCGTAGGGACTACGGGGATGGAATAGGGCTGTCTCGTCATATCCTTTGCCTGGGCGGTTATAATCTAGCCCGCCAAACATTTCTGAAGTAGACGCTTGGTAAAACCGGATAGTTTTTTCGCCACCAGTTAACCTTATGGCTTCCAGAGCGTTTAAGACACCCTTGCCAGTAACGTCAGCCACCAACTGGGGCACCTTAAATGAATAGCCGACATGGCTAATGGCCGCCAAGTTGTAAAATTCATCCGGCCGGGCAGTTTCGATAGCCCTGATAAGTGAAGATGTATCAGTAATGTCGGCTTCGAGCAGCTTAACAAAGGGCTGCTCTTGTTCGACGCGGGCGCGTTTTGGGTTGTGCTGGCCGCGAATGATTCCATACACCTCATACCCCTTGCCATGCAAAAATTCCGCCAAATGATAGCCGTCCTGTCCGGTTATACCTGTAATGAGAGCTGCTTTTGCCAAAATAGTGCCTCCGTATTTATGTCTGTCGTTGGTACATGAAAATTATACCTGATTTCATACCCAGGTGTTGAAGTTGGGTCGTTTCTGATACGATTGGAGCTGTATTACCAAAAATTACTTGAATGTCTAAGATCGCCATCGATGCCAGGATTTTGAACAGTACCACCGGGCGGTACGTTGAGCGGCTGCTGGAATGGCTGCAAAAGATGGACGACAAAAACCAGTACGTGGTGATTTTGTCTGACAAAGACAGGGGAGCGTGGACGCCTAAAAACCCTAACTTTTCAATCCGGTACGTGCCTTATAAAAACTACAGCCTGGGCGAGCAGTTAGGTTTTGCCCGTTTCTTATACGGCCTAAAGGCCGATCTGGTTCATTTTTGCATGCCACAGCAGCCGTTGCTTTATTTTGGAAAAAAAGTTACCACCGTGCACGACCTGACTCTTCTTAAATTTTACAACAGTGATAAAAACTGGCTAGTCTACCACGTTAAGCAGCTGGTCGGCAAACTGGTGTTTTTTACGGTCGCCAGAACGTCGGCCAAAATTATCACCGATGCCAATTACACCAAACGCCAATACGCCAAGTTCGCTCGCGTCAGCCCCGCCAAAATTGAAACGATTTATCTAGGCAGCGAGCTTAAAAGCGCCGCCACTCCCCTTGCGGTGCCCAGTTTGCAAAATAAAGATTTTATTATGTACGTTGGGCAGCAGAGCGACTACAAGAACATCCGCCGCCTGATTCGGGCGCATCAACAACTGCTAACCGCCTACCCTCGCCTACACCTGGCTTTGGTCGGCAAGCTTTCGGGCTTAAACGGCGCTGCCTTGCGGCGCAACAAAAAGTGGTGCGAAAAACAGGGTTATAAAAACGTAATTTTTACCGATTTCGTCAGCGACGGGCAGCTGGTGTGGCTTTATCAAAACGCCCGCGCCTACGCGTTCCCCTCTTTAATGGAGGGGTTCGGCCTGCCCGGCCTGGAGGCTATGGAATGCGGCGCCCCGGTGGTTTCCAGCAACGCCTCCTGTCTGCCCGAGGTCTACGGCCCGGCCGCGCTTTACTTTAATCCGCTCAGCGTAAACGACATGGCCAAAGCCATCGCCCGGGTGCTGCAAGACGAAAAGCTGCGTCAAAAATTAATCGGGTTGGGCAAACGGCAGGCAAAAAAATATTCCTGGCAAAAAACCGCCCGGCAAACCTTGGCGGTTTATATGCGGGCAGTTCAGGATTCAACCAAACAATAGAGCTATTCGCCGGCGTCAGTGTCGGCCTTGCGGCTGATAACCACATGGCGGTCGCGGCCCTCGCCCTCCGAGCGGGTTTCTAGGGCGGGATACTCCGAGACGGTTCGGTGAACCACCCGGCGGTCGGCCGGGCTCATCGGCCTAAGCGCCCTGGTTTCGCCGCTGGCCACCACCTCTTTGGCCCATTCCCGCGTCTGGGCGGCCAGACGGTCGGCCCGCTGCCGCTTGTAGTCGGCCACGTCTATATTTACCCTGTTAAGCTCTGCTCCGCGGTTTTTAAGAGCCATCATTACCAGCGTTTGCAGGGCCCGCAGGGTTTCGCCGCGCTGGCCGATCAAAAAGCCGTTTAGATAGGTCGAGGGCACACCAAGCTCTATTACGTCTTCTTCGCTGCTGGCCGACACGTCGGTGTTCAGGCCGAAAAACGACAGCACGTCCTCTAAGTATTTTTTGGCGAATACGATCGAGCTTTCTTTGTCCATAACTACCTCCTTTTACGCCTTTTGCCGGAGCGTTTTCGGGGCGGCTTAGGCGTTTTTGAGGTGTCGTTACCGGCAGAGTCTTTTACTAACTGGGCCGGCTGGGCCAGGCGGGCCCTTTCAGCGGCCGATTTTGCCGGAGCGCCCGGTTTGTCGGCCAGGTTTTCCATTTCTTTGGTGTCGCGGCCCAGAACTATGTGCTGCTGCACTACCGCTACCAGGCTGGAAGCGGCAAAGTAAAGCACCAGGGCGCCCGGCAGATAAAGCGATATCACCAAGGTCATTATCGGCAAAAAGGTAAGCATGCGATTACTGACGGCCGCGTTGATTTCGGAACTGTCTACCGAATCTCCTTTAGCCTGTGATTTAAGCAGATCGCGCAAGCGTTTGTTCTCGGCCGGCTTGGGGGTAATCTGGCGCGACTGGACATACTGTAAAGCCGCCGCCAGCACCGCCAGCACCGCTGCCGGCAAATAAGTTCCGGCGGCGCTAAAGGCCGGCTGGGCCAGATTGATCACACCGAACAGTTTTTCGCTGACGCCGGCCGGATTTTGAATCAGGCCGTGCACCGCTCCCAGCGCCTGCAGCGGCTGATAGGCAAAGCCGGCAATCGCCTCGCGCTGCTGGGTCATGATCACGATAACCCGGTAAAGGGCGATAAATATGGGCAGCTGCACCAAAATCAGGCCGATCGAGCTGAACGGGTTGACCCCCCGCTCCCGGTAAAGTTCCATCATCAACTGCGCCTCAAGCTGCCGATTGCCCTTGCTTTTAACCTTGATTTTTTTCAGTTCGGGCTGAATCTGGCGCATCACTTTGGTTTGGTGTAGCTGTTTTTTAACCAGCGGCCACATAGCCAGCCGCACCAAAACCGTGAAAAAGACCACTGCCAGGCCGAAATCGCCGCCCGGCACCAGTCCGTAGATCAGCAGCAGAACGTTAAAAATCGGCTGGACAATCAGTAGGTCAAAAATACTCATGATATTTAGGATAGCACGCGGCTATTTTAAGCCCCCTTCGACTTGTTGGTTCTTAAGCAGTCTGGCCGAGGCCAGCAATCCCAGCACGGCTTGGCTTAACTCTTCCGGCGGCATTACCAGCGCCAAAGGGTCGCGCACCGTCAGGGCGATATCGTAGGGCGCTTCGATTTGCTGCCAGTGGCGGCGGACGATCTCGTAAACCCGGCGGCGAATCCGGTTGCGCTTGGCGGCGGCCTTGTAAACTTTTTTGGTTACCACAACCGTAAAACGCGAATGCACCCGGCTAGCGTTACGGCTGTATTTTAGCGACATGTGCTGATTGCTGACGGAGCGTCCTTTGCGGTACAGCCAGCGCAGGCCGCCCTGGCCGTGAAATCTGAAACGACGCTCTAACACGTTATGCCACTCCTTTAATGCCCCGGTGGCGCGGGATCAACGCCCGACGGTTAAAACTTTGCGGCCCTTCTGACGCCGCGACTTCAGCACCCGCTGTCCTGTTTTGCTGGCCATGCGGGCCCGAAAACCGTGAACTTTGGCGCGGGTTCTTTTTTTGGGCTGATAGGTACGTTTGGGCATAAATTAGTCCTTTTTTCAGGCCCTGCTGTAATAACTTCCCGGGCCGCTACTGTTTGATAAACTATCCGATGTATTATGGCAAACTTTTCCACATCAGACAAGACTTTGTCCACATAAAATCAGAGGTGAGCGCGGCTTGTGTAAAAATCTAACCCCTACGCCGCCGGGCGGAAATCCGCTGCTGCCGCGGGTTGTGGAAAAAGGTTTGGCTAAGCTATACTTATTGACAGCAATAACTCGGGGGTGAAACGGCAACGACCAACCGCCCGGCACCAGGCTTGCCGGATGTGATCCGCTAAATAAGTATCTAAAATGGCTACCAGCGACAAGATTTATCAAAACAATCACACTCTTTGGCAGGCTGTTCTTGGCGAGATCGAGTTGAGCGTGCCGCGATCGAGTTTTGTAACCTGGTTTAAAAACACCCGCCTGCTAGAGAGCGACAAAACTCGGGCAACCATAGGCGTGTCTAACATATTCGCCAAGCAGCAACTGGAGGTCAAATTTAGCCAGCAGATACGCGACACTTTGGCCAAAAACGGGGTGAACCCGCCGGAAATAGCTTTTGTGGTGGATTCGGGACGGCGCGCCGCCCGCCCGCAGCGCCAGGAGCGGGTATCGCTGGCGGCAACGGCAACCAAGACCAAATCTTACGTGGCCACGGCGCCATCCGCCGAGCATCAAAGCGGCCTTAATCCCCGCTACACCTTTAAAACCTTTATTGTCGGCTCCAGCAACGAGCTGGCCTATACCGCCTGCCAGGCCGTTACCAAAAATCCCGGTGTAAAATATAACCCTTTATTCATTTACGGCGGAGTCGGCCTGGGCAAGACCCATTTAATACAAGCTGTCGGCAATGAAATCGGCCGCAAAAACGCCGGCTCTAGAATTCTTTATATCAGCTGCGAAACCTTTGTTAACGAGTTTTTAGACAGCATCCGCTACAAAAAGAAGGGCTTCGCCGACCGCTACCGCAACGTGGACGTGCTGATTATTGACGACATCCAGTTTATAGCCGGCAAAGAAAAAACCCAGGAACAGTTCTTTCACACCTTCAACGCCCTGCACCAAAGCAATAAGCAGATTATTATCAGCTCCGACAAGCCTCCCAAAAACATCCCCACCCTTGAGGAGCGGCTGCGCAGCCGGTTTGAGTGGGGCATGAGCATAGATATTCAGATGCCCGATTTCGAAACCCGCTGCGCCATCTTGCAGGCCAAAGCCAATTCGTCGGGGGTCAGTTTAAGCCGCGAAACGGTGGAATACCTGGCCACCAACATTAAAACCAACATCCGCGAGCTGGAGGGGGCGCTTAACCAGTTGCTGGCTTATTGCGAGATGCGCGGCACAGACCCCGACATTCAAACCGCTGCCGGGTTGCTAGGCAACGTCAAATCAAGCCGGCCGCACCATTTAACGCCCAGGCAAATCATCCATAAAACCGCTCAGCATTTTCAACTGGCCGAAACCGAAATTACCAGCCCGATGCGCGACAAACACATTGTTTTGCCAAGACAGATCGCTATGTATTTGTTGCGCAGCGAATTACACCTAAGTTTTCCTAAAATCGCCCGTGAGTTGGGCCGAAAAGATCACACCACCGCCATACATTCCATTGAAAAAATCGAAAAAGCTATCAAGCTGGACCACCTAATCCGCCAGCAAGTTAGCGATTTAAGGGAGAAGTTGTATGCCTAATGGGATTGTGCAAAAAATGTGTTCTAAAGCGGGTAAAACCTGTGGCCGTCTGCTGACAGTTTGCACAAATTGGTCGGTCACGGCGAACGGTATTCTTAAACACCTCCACAGCCGCGGCGGATTGTGCACAAAAAATATACTCGCTCAACCACAAGTTTTACACGGCCAACGGGCCAGGTATAACCTCTTACCATCCGCCTGTTATACCCACAAGCCACAGGCCTTATTACTACCATTATTATTTATATAAATAAACTTAATACTAAAGGATTCTCGGCCGATGAAACTCACAGTTACCCAAGAAAACCTTAGCCAAGCGCTGGCCGTGGTAGGCCGGATAGCTGGCAGCCGGACTCCCCTGCCGATTTTAAACAATATTTTGCTTAAAACCGACAAAAACCGGTTACTGCTGGCGGCCACCAACCTAGAAATAGCTATAACCCAACATATAGGCGCCAAGGTTGAGAGCGAGGGCTCAATCACCGTGCCCGCCAGGCTGCTGGGCGAATTTATTTCCAACCTGCCTAAAAGCAATATCAACATAGAGGCGGACGGCACGAATCTTAAAATCACCGCCGGGCGTTACGATTCGACGATTCACGGCATGTTGCCCGACGAATTCCCCGCTCTGCCAGAGATCAATAACGGCCGGCAGGTGGCTATTCCCGCCGCTCGTTTGAAACGGGCCATCACTCAAACAGTGCCGGTGGTGTCGCGCGATGAAACCCGCCCGATTTTAACGGGGATTTTCTTTCACACCGCCGGTAAAGCGCTTACCCTGGTGGCTACCGACGGATACCGTTTGGCCGAGCGCAAGGTTGATAAACTGGACGGCGAGGTTAACGCCATTGTGCCGGCCCAAACCCTGCAAGACGTGGTTAGGGTGATGCCGGAAGAATCCGAGCTGGTTGAATTGCTGTTCGACGACAACCAGGTGCGGTTTTTGTTGGGCGATATCGAAATAACCAGCCGTCTGATAGACGGTAGTTTTCCGGATTATAAACAGCTGATCCCTAAAAAAAGCGACACCGAGGCAATACTAGCCAAAGAGGATTTTGCCAGAGTTACTAAAATCGCCAGCCTGTTCGCCAGAGAGAGCGGCGGTAGTGTCACTATTAAGGCGGATGCCTCTTTGGGCCAGCTGCAAATCCACTCCGTGGCGTCGCAACTGGGCGAGAACACCTCTACTGCCGACGCCGAGATCACGGGCGAGGGCCAGGTAGCCTTAAATTCCCGCTACTTACTGGAGGCTCTTGGCTGCGTAGACGAAGACAACGTGCGGTTCGCTTTTAGCGGCAAACTGGCGCCCTGCGTGCTTAGCGGCGTCCAGCACCCCAAAAAACAATCGTCGGACTATCTGCATATTATTATGCCGCTGAAGTCGTAAGGGTAACGCGGCTAGAGCGGCACGGCTACGCAGTGATTAGCGAAATCAAGCTTCAGTCTTTTCGGTGCTACTTACGGCGGCGGTTTGTCCTGTCGCCCGGCGTGAGCGTTTTTTACGGGCCGAATGGCAGCGGCAAAACCAGCGTGCTGGAAGCTTTGATGGTTGTCTGCCGCGGCGGTTCGTTCAGGGGCAGCGACCAGGACCTGCTTAAAACCAACCATCAATGGTGGCGCCTGGAAAGTTTGGCGGGAGACTCTCAAAGAACGGTGGTTTACGACAGCCGGCTGGCCGCCGGCAAGAAGCATTACGTGATTAACGGCCAAAAAAAACAGCGCCTGCCGGCCTCGCTGCGCTTGCCGGTGGTGTTGTTCGAACCCGGCGATTTAAGGCTGCTTGGCGGCTCCCCGGCCCGCCGCCGCCGGTTTTTAGACAACCTGATTAGTCAAATCGAGCCGGCTTACGCGCCGTTGATCGCCAGGTACGAGCGGTCGCTGAAGCAACGCAATAACCTGCTTAAAAGCGACAGGCTGAATCCTGACGAACTGTTCGTTTGGGATATCACCCTGAGCAACCTGGCGGCGCAGATTACCGCTAAACGCCAGGAGTACGCCGCCGCGGTTAACCGCCAGCTGCTAGCGGTGCACGGGCAGGTTAGCGGGCGCAAAGACAAAGTTGGTTTGACTTACCGCTCGCTGGCCGGGGACGGCAGCCGCCCGCCAGACAACCTGGCCCAGTACGCGCTTGGCCAGCTTGGCAAGTCGCGGCAAAAGGACCTGGCGCTGGGGTACACCAGCAGCGGGCCTCACCGCGACGATTTAAATTTTTATATCAACCGGCGCGACGCCGCCTCGTCCGCTTCGCGCGGCGAAACCCGCAGTCTGGTGTTGGCGCTAAAATTCATCGAGCTGAATATAATTGAACAACTAACCGGGCACCAGCCCCTTTTGCTGCTTGACGACGTGCTAAGCGAGCTGGACGAGTCAAGGCGTCACGCCCTGCTATCCAGCCGGCCCCACGGCCAGACCATCATCACCACCACCGACGTTGACAACGCCCAAATTAAATACAAAGACGCCGTGTTTATTGGGCTGTAAACGATTTAATTTACGGAGCAGTATTGATTACTTGATAGGTTTTGGTATCTATACCTAAATCCGTAACGCTTTTGTTGATAGCTTCGCCAACCACCCGTTTGATGGTTGGATCGTAATCAAACAAATTGGTTGCCTGGTTGTACTGTAAATTGCCAAGGTTGGGCGTAATGTATATAAAGTTCTTGTACGCCGAGACGGCCGAAACATAGGACAGCTTAACCAGTTGAGCTACTTTTTTATCAATATTGGACGCGTTGGGCTGAGAGGGGTTTATCAATAAGGCGGACGTGTTGTTTTTAGAATCCGACACGCAAGCCACTATCCCGCTGGGCGTATTGTTAATGCCGCAGGGTTTATAATCGCCGTAAGTGTAAATATAGTAGCCGGTTTTGTTAACCGGGTTAAAGCGGATAATGCCTTGATCGGTCGAGACAGTCCAATCGCCGTTCGTGCTGATTATACGATTAACGCCGGCAACGCCGTATAGGCGCTTAGTTTGATTGTTGCTGGTATCGTACACTTCCAGGCCTTTGGTTGGGCTGATGGCGCAAAGTAGTTCTCGTCCGCAAAGCTCAGCCTGCGAGTAGAGCTGATTAACGGTAATACTGCGGCGCCCGGCTCCTTGAAATATTACAAACTCGGAAGAGCCTTTGATGCTTGAAGTTGAGCTATAGTAATCACTGGTTCCCAAGGGCGAGTATGTGGCCACCAACCCTAAGTCGTTGGGCGTAACGTCTACCAGGCTGGTGTTTTTGGGGTGCTGTCTCCCCAGGTCCAGCGTCTTACCCGGCGCGTCCGCCGAGGCGTAGGTTATGACTTGGGCGGCAGTGAGGCTATAAACGACGAACCCCTTTTGATACAAGGCTATCGAATAAAGTGAGCTGCCGTTTAGTCCGTTGATAATTTTGCCGCCGCTTAATCTGAAATCTTTTTCTAACTTAAACAGTCGCTGGCCCTGATCGGTCTGTAGTAAAACAAACACTCCGTCAGCCGTGTAAATCTCCCCCTCGGTTATACCGCTGGGGTTATTGGCGGGCAGCTTGGTAACGTAGGTGGGCAAACTGGCGGTAGCCGGCACGTGAACCAGC
>SCKW01000008.1 GCA_004100265.1 Candidatus Chaera renei | reverse complement strand
CAGGCCGTCCGGCATGATGTTGCCGGCGTTGTTGGTCAGGCGGCCCTGGAAGTTGAGCTTAAGCGGTACGGTCTGGACGGCTTGGAGGGGGGAGGAAGCAAAGACAAAGACAGCCAAAAAAAGAATCCAACCAAACAAAAGACTGTTTTTAATGGTTTTTGTTTTCATTTTTACCGAACGAATAACTGCGTTCTTAAACCAAATTATAGCACTAAACCGAATAAAATTTTAATACCATTGGCACCGGCTAGAAACGCCGTTGCTATTTGGCTACGCGAGGCGAATCATATACAATAACACTTAAGCTTAAAACGAGAGGTAGTATGGACTTACGACAAAGCCCCAGACCATCGGGTAATAGAAACTACTGGACGCCGCAGCGCAGCGGCACGCCGGCTGAATCGCCCGGCATGGCCGCCGCGACAACTGCCCCCCCTGGCAACCCTAGAACCAAATTACCTTGGTATCGGCCGACTGCCGCCAGTGTGATTTTGGTGGTCATGCTCATTGCAATGTCAGTACTGGTGATCACCGCGCTAGGACTTAGCTTGTTCGCTAATTCCAAAGGATTCTGGCAGTACGCGGTAAAACAAAATCAATACCAGGCCGTTTTTTTAACCAACGGGCAAGTTTACTTCGGTAAAATACGCAGCATCAACGCTGGCTATCTTAATTTGGCCGACATTTACTACCTTCAAGCTCAGCAGCCGGTTCAGCCCCAAGCCAACGCGTCGCCGCAAACACAATCGCAACCCAACTTATCTTTGGTCAAACTGGGCAACGAGATTCACGGCCCTGAAGATTCAATGTATATAGAAAGGTCGCAAATCTTATTTTGGGAAAACTTAAAAACTAACGGCAAGGTAGCCCAAGCTATCGCCTCTTACCAAAAGAATAAAACCCCCTGATCACCCGTCCTGCCGGCCGGTACCGGTTTTTGATATGGGCATGTCTTCTTAAAAATAGGGAGCAAAAACAAAATAACCTAAATCTACCCCCTCTCGCAGAGGCGGGGTTTTGCCGCAGGTTTTCCACGAGGTTGAAGCCGACATATTGCCCGATGTGATATCACCGGGCATGTTATAGCTTTGGCGCTATATGCGTTCTCTGATATATTTTTAGCATAAACGTTTCTTGACTTTTGGGTGCATTTGTACTATCATATAAACATGTCCAACGACAAACCAGGCTCCCAGGCAATTAGAAAACGCTCGGAACTGGAAAGATTCAAAATATACTACGAATTCGTAGAGTTAAGTCGCGGCTATAAGCGTAAATAGCCGATTGATTATCCCTTTTGAATCCCCGCTGATACCTCTCTTAATTAAGTCAGAGCCAAAGCTAGCTGACGGCGCGGTGTACGAGTGAGTTTTGCACGCCTGCCGTGGGCTTATCCACTAGATATTTTTAACGCTGTATGACACTATGTAGCTATGTTTTGTATAAATTGTTTTTCAAAGCAAAGCTCGGTAACAAACTCACGACCCCATAAGAAAAAGCCGGTCGTGTGGCGCCGCCGCAAGTGCCGAAACTGCGGTTTTAGCTACACCACTCAGGAAAGGCTGGTTCTTGACGAAGTACTGCTGATCCGGGACAGCCATGAAGACCATCCGTACAGTCAGGGCGGGCTGATTGCCGGCATTATCAAAGCACTGGAGGCTGTGGGAGCCCCGTCCGACCAAGCCTATTGGTTGGCCCAAACAGTGGAAGAAAGACTGCTACGCGCTCAGCAACAAAGCAAACAATGGCAGCCTGTTACCACTCAGCGGCTTAACCTAATAACCTACGACACCCTATCAGCCTATCATCCGGTGGCCGCCGCGGCTTACGCGGCAGCACACAAGCTAGAAACCAAACAGAGCAAGCTATTCAAGCGCAAACGGCGGTCTATTTAAAAACCGACGTCTTGTGCTTAACAACCGCCTTGTCGGTTATATCGAATTTGTCTAGGTATTTACCCAATAACAATCGGGTTTGCGAATACAGCGAGGCCGCCGAAGCGTAGATCAGGCTAACAACGGGCATTAAACCCCATTGCAAAATCATCCAGATAGTTCTGCGGCGCTTATAGCGCATAGGCCGCGGCGGCAACATCCTAAACGCTAGGAATATGGTTATAAAAATACCTACCATCGCAATACGCTGAAGCTGACTGGCCAAGCCGGGCAACTGGTGAGCTATGATGCTGCGGCTGGCTTGCGGATTAATCAGTAACGGCGCCCAGGCGCCAAACGTTAAAATCACCGAAGCGGTCGCCCAGCTTACATGGCCGTCCACCAGCCTGATAAATTTAGCTATGACGTTTAATAACGGCACCGTACGATTTTTGCGAAACCCCAGCCAGGCCACGTAGGCTATATCAGAGGCGCCGTACGCCCAGCGCCTAAGCTGTATAAACTGAGCCTTCAGCGTGCGCCGGAGCGAATAAGACAAAACGGCATCCTGGTAAATGGGTATCAATATGGGTACGACATCATAGCGTCCGTCATAGCGAAAGTATGAGCGCCAAAACTGGTGGCCGTCCTCTACTATGGTTCTAACACTCCAAAAATCGGTGTCAATCAACGCGCTAAGCCCCTGAGAGTGCGCGGCAAAATTGCGCAGCATGTGGGGTCTGAAAGAATTAATAATCGTCCAGAATGAATTACCGGTTGCTATAACCCGCATAGGCGCAGGCACGTCCCATATATTGTTTAAAAACAAGGCTATCGGCTGAAAAGCCAGATATTTGCGATCAGGATGAACAATAAACTCATAAACCAGGTTCGAGAAATAGCTGGGGTGAGGACGATTGTCGCTGTCTAGCGTAGTAACAATTACTTTATCGGGCGGTATGGCCGTTTCTTCCGCCCAGGCTTGCACCCTCCTGCCGGTCCAGGTAATGTTGCCGCCCTTGCCAATAACTTCTCCGGAAATGTTGGCCGGATGTTTACAGGCCTCGGCATGCAAAAAACCGTCCGAGTACTGGGCCAACAAATCCTTAACCATGGATTCGGCCGCGACTCCTCCGCGCTCCTCGTAAGCTATAAACAACGCCGTTTGTTTTTTATTAGGAAAATCGCTAGCCAGGACTGCTTTAATGGTAGGCTCTAGAACATCGCGGTTCTCGTTATATATAGCTATTATTACTACGTTGTATATTTGTGAAGGTTTAAAGTATTCCGAGGGGTTCCTAGATATACGCCGCAAGGCCTTAATGTGTTCGGCGGCACGCCACCCCCTGGCGTGATCGGGCATTGTTGAGAGATCTTCAATATCTTTTAGCCTGACCCCCCAGTCGACCCGTTTTGCCTGTTCAAGCGCGCCGTAACCCTGAATGGTGCGAAAAGCCATGCCGAGAGCTCTAACCAGCCAGGATATGATGTAAACAATAATAAAAACCGCGGCCCACAAAGGGCTGATGATACTCAAAACTACCGGCAGCAGCAGCATGCTATAGCTCAATATGGCCGGCAACATCTCGAAAAAACGGTACTTGGGACTACGTTTTCCCAGGGGAATCTCTATATCGGTCATAAAGAAACTGCCACTACGTGAAATATGGCCAAAGTAATCAACAAGGCCAGTACGCCAATCAACAGGCCGGCGGCGGCAAATGCCACGGCATAGGGCCTGCCTTTTTCTTTTAGAAGCTTCAGTGTCAGCAATGGGTGGCCGGCCAGCAGCAGCAGGCCGAAGCCGGTAAAGCTTAACAGATAGTACCATTTGTCGCGGTATAAATTAGTAAAGCCGTATGCCGTGTATTTAACGGGTACCAATACGTCGCTCGGCCTAAGCTGCACCAGGCTACTGACAACCACCGCCAGCGCCAACAGGCTACCAAAGACGGTCAGCCACACCAGCAATCGGTCGCGTACCGCCAGGTTGAGAGTTTCTTTATCTATCATCTTGTTATATCTGGTGCAAGATACGAGAATTGAACTCGTGCTTCTTGCTTGGGAAGCAAGCGTACTGCCGTTATACGAATCTTGCCTGCTCTATCCTTATATAGTACATCATGGAGCCGATGAGCGGGATCGAACCGCTGACCTACGCTTTACGAAAGCGCCGCTCTGCCAACTGAGCTACATCGGCTTCATCTTAACAGGGGCAATTATACCACACCCACCAGCCGCCCGCCGCTTGATAAACAGATTAAAAATTGGTAGTATGCTAAAGTCTTTTGGCGATATTTAACCCTGCGGCAAAAGAAAAGCGCCTGGGCTCGTAGTGAAGAGGCCTATCACGCCTCCCTGTCACGGAGGAGATCGCCGGTTCGAATCCGGTCGGGCCCGCCAATTTGCGTTTTGAGAGCACTCGGCGATTACATCAAAGAGTGTTTTGGTTTATTTTAAGAACCGATGGGATCACTGCCTAGTGGTGCCGACGTCTTTGGGAACGCTGATATACTCTTTAACCTTGCCGCTTGAACGCAGTTGCTGTAGCTGGCTGTCAAGCTGGCGCAGAGCGACGAAAATCCTGGCGTACCTAACTGCGTCCGGGCGGGATTCGATGAGTTTGATGATGTAATACCCGTTTCTGGTTTGAATAACGTCTGAAATCTGACCTGGTTGCATCTTGGCGGCGGCCGTTATCAGCCCGTCCGGGTCGCTGCTGTTTTTAGGAACAAAGCCCAAGTCTCCCCCGTTTTGCTTGGTGGTATCGTCATCGGACAGACTTTTAGCCAAGGCGGTAAAATCGGCCCCGTTTTTTAACTGCCCCAGGATGTCCTCGGCCTTTTTCTTGGCCGCGGTATCAATGGCCAAGGCTACTTTGCTACGCAACAGCTGGGACCTAACCGATGCCCGGTACTCATTGAACGACCAGTCATAAAAATCACGCAACACCTGTTCGTATGCCTGGCGAGTTACTGGAGGCTTACGGCTGGTCAGTTGTTGATCTATAAAAGCGTTTAATTCTTGGTTACTGACCGTGATGCCGCGCTCTTTAGCCAGCTTGGCGACATAGGTATTATCCTCTACTTTATTCAGGGCTACCCGCTTTTGATAACCGAGCTGACGCTTGCCATCTTGTGTAGAAAAATTAACGGCGTCTTCTTTGGCAAGGTAAAACAGCCCGCTTCTTAATTGCATTAAATAATCGCTGTAACGAACCAGCTGGCCATCGATCTTAGCCACAGGAGCCGGTACTAGCTGGGCTGCCCGGTAGGTTAATTTACTGGTGCTTTGCACTAAATAAAGCTGCCACCAAAAGACCATTACGATAAATAACAACGAAACTAGGCTAATTAACAGTGTGGTAATAACTAGGCGACGCCTAGCGTACTGCATCGGGTATTTAAAGCGTCTGCCGCCGGCCAACACTTTTTCGCGGTATTCCGCTACCGTTTCATTGGTGATTCTGCCGGGCGCCCCCGGCTCTTTAGGGCGACGTAAGCGTTGTAATTTATTCTTAATTATTTTCATAGCGGGGCAATTCTGCCGGGTTAACGTCCACCTGTTTTAGAATGGTCTGCAGATTGTTGTAAATTTTTGCAGGATGATGCACTTTATCCAGTATCAAATCCCCCACATAAGTTTGTATGGCTATGGTGCCATACCCAAGCATTTCCCCGGTTAGTCCCGGTATATTATAGCTTATGTTTTGAATCTTCGACAGGCCTAGGTCTATCACGCTTTTTCCGAACATACCCTTTTGACTAATTTGGCGTATCCGCTGGTCGGTTACTATAAACAGGCTGAAGTACCAGCCCACCCAATGGTAGGCGAACAGCAGTAAACCCAAAGCGAACCCGCCCAGCCAAAGATATAACAGTTTGGCGTTTTGCGGCCATATCAGTACCGGTATCGACGTAACAACAATCGGTACAAGCAGCGCGTAAAAACCCTTGCGCATGGCTATAGGATGGCGCCGGAACACAAGCAGCACCGTTTCGTCGTCGTGCTGGCCCTCAAACTGCTTATTCATTTTAGGTTTTATTGTACTCCCTGTCGGGCGAGCTATGGTACCCCCACCGTGATTCGAACACAGATCTTCTCCTTAGGACGGAGCTGCTCTATCCGTTGAGCTATGGGGGCAGGCACCAATCGGCCCGGGCCAAGGCGTAACGCCATTGATGAAAGGTTCAAGGTTTTCTGCCGTGCACCACCCTGTGATGCGCCCCCTGATAGGTATGCATCTCGGCGGGCGAAAACCACAATTTAATCTCTTCGGCAGCCTCTTTGACATCGGCCGACGCATGAATGATATTGGGCAAGGTGCGGCCCTTGCTGACAGCGTATGAACGACTGATATGAGTAAAATCCCCCCTGATGGTGCCGGGAGCCGATTCTTTAGGATCAGTCGCGCCTACCATTTTACGAACATGCTCAACCGCGTCAATGCCTTCTAAAACCATGGCGACAACCGGCGCTTCCATCATTGCCGCCAAAGCCACCCTATAAACTTCTTCGCCGCGGCGCGATATCAGTTGCCCGATGTTTTCATAGTGCTCATGAAAATGCGCCTCGTCGGGCGTCACCATCTTCATGGCCACTATCTTAAGGCCGGCGCGCTCGAACCGGCTGATAATATCGCCAATGATACCCCTCTGAACCGCATCGGGCTTTAGGGCTACGAACGTCTGTTCCATTACTTTTAAGACTCCTTGGTTATCCCTAAATAATCAGCTTACCCGAGGGTCAGAGTTAGCGCAACCAAAACAGCGAGGCCTATGCGGTACCATCCAAACGCCTGCAGGCTATGGTTTTTCAGGTATCCCATCAAAAATTTAACAGATAACAAACCAAATACCAAGGCCATTAGATTGCCCCAAAAAACCGCCGGTAAATGATCAAATAAATAGGCCCGATCACCGGATTTAACCAAAAGCTTGGCTATCAGTCCAAGCATGATCGGTATTGACAGCAAAAAGCTGTACTCGGCAGCGACGGCCGGCGACAAGCCGCTTAAGCGGCCGGCCACAATCGTGCTGGCCGATCTGGAAGTTCCCGGTACCAACGCCAATACCTGAGCAAAACCAATTATCGCTGCCCGGCCGCTGCCCATACTCGAACCATCAGCGACTTGAGGCAAGCGCGGTATCTTTTCTAGCACGACCATTACCACGCCAAAAATCAGTAAAGTCGCGGCTACCGTCCAGGGACTCCCAAAAAAGCGATTAGTTTCAATCGCTCCCGCGAAAGTCAGGCCGATCACACCGGCAGGAATGGCCGAAACAACCAGGTTGCGAACCAGGCGCCAATCCGATTTCGTAAAAGCCGATACGACAATTTGCCACAACCGGGGCCAGAAATAAATTATTAAAGCCGCGACCGTACCAATATTAATGTATTCCAAGAACAAGTGGTCGGAGGCTCCTAAAAAAACGTTTTGGGCCAACAAAACATGACCCGAACTGGAGATGGGAATAAATTCAGTCAAACCCTGGATGATACCCAGAATTATCGCCTCAAAAATTGTCATGCTTGCTAAACACTATAGCATGACCAGAGGCGACGATGCGACGTATACGCACGCTCCTCTCCCAGCCAATCCGCAAAAAGTCTTCAAGGCCGGTTTAAAATTGCGAATTGCCGGGTATACAATAAGGTTATGCCTAAGTTTTTATCAGAACTGGCCGTGGATTATATTGAACATCTGGAGGTGGAGCGCGGCCGCAGCCAAAAAACCGCGGAAAACTATCACCTTTACCTAATGCGACTAATGGAATTCGCCGGAGACATAGAAGTATCTAGGATCAACACCGAACTGGTTAGAAAATGGCGGCTGTGGCTTAACCGATACCGCAACGAGGCCGGCGAGAAATTATCCTTAATAACCCAAAACTACCACTTGATCGCTCTGAGGGGGTTTTTAACCTATTGTTCACGGCGCAACATACCCACGCTGGCGCCGCAACAAATAGAGCTGCCTAAAGTTTCCCGCCGCCAGGTTGGTTTTTTGCAGCCTGAAGAAGTCAGCCGGCTGTTTCAGGCGATCGACACGTCATCGCCAGCCGGACTGCGTGACAGGGCTATTTTAGAGCTGCTATTTGCCAGCGGCCTAAGAATATCGGAATTGGTTGGCTTAAATCGCGAACACGTGAACACTAAACGGCGCGAATTTATGGTGCGCGGCAAGGGAAAGAAAGACCGGCCGGTATTCATCAGTCAGGAAGCTGCCGACTGGCTGGAAAAATATTTGTCCCATCGCCAAGACAGTTTGCCCGCCCTGTTCGTTAGCCTAAACGGCAAGCATAAAATTGACAACAGTGGCAATTATAAACGGCTGGGCGCCAGGTCCATTCAACGACTCATCTCCAGATACGCGACCCTCGCCGGGATCACCAAACGAGTATCCCCGCACACCCTGCGGCACAGCTACGCTACCGACCTGCTAATGAACGGCGCCGACTTACGAAGCGTTCAAAGCCTACTTGGCCATAGCAACATAGCTACCACTCAAATTTATACCCATCTTACCGACAGTCATCTTAAAGAGGTGTACGAGCGCTTTCATGGCAAAGCCATTAAGCAATGATTGCCGTCGTTTAAGGACAGTTGTTGCGATACGAAGAAGCGTCCAGGCCTACAAATAGATCCTTGCACAAACCGTTGCCCACTTCCAGCGCGTAAGCCGGGTAAAACGGAGTAACGTCTAGTCTCACTCGGGATAGGACGCGCCTGAAAGCGTCGTTGGCCTTACCCGTAGAATCAACCAGTGGCTGAACGCCATCAAATGGCACGATCCTGCTCGCGCCGTCTAACAGCCTAACCTGGAAGTTGGTGCCCACATAGAGCGATGACAGTCGGAGATAAACCAGTTTGCCTCCGGGATCCATCGGGCCATCCAGGTTGATAATCACCCGGCAGGCGTAGGCGGCTGAATCGCTACAATTAATACTGACCGGTTGAAGGTTTTTGCTCGGGCTGGGCGATTTGGGATCGTACGTATCCAGCGAAAGGCCGGTTGGCGGCACCGACGAGCCTACTCTGACCGGCTGCAAGAAAACTGTCCTGTTGAGATTGTCGAGCTGATTAAGTTGGAACGAGCTTTGTTGATTTTCCATAAACTGCGCCCGCAGCATAGCCGGATAGCCGCGGCTGGCCCAAGTGCCGGTATCATACAATTCGCCTGCCAGCGGGTACCCAGCGGGAATCTTGTCGGCATCAGAGCTGGTTTTGTGCCAGGATATTTCCACCTTAGTAAAAGGGGCGGCCCCTCTAAGCGGTATCAAGTCGCTGGAGTTGGCCGTGAGCCTGCCCAAATAGTCGTCCGTGTTGCGCTGGATTATTAAGCAGGTATAGCTCTCTAGATAGGCCGACTGATTAGAAATTTGAACACTTTTATTGTTCGCGTCCCACAACAAATTAAGATCTTTTCTGACATCTGAACTGCCGGCAATCCCCGGGCAAGTAGTGCTGCTAAGGGCATTTTGATATGCGGTTTTCAGCGTGCCGCCGCTTAGCGATTGATAACGCAGCAAGGCCCGTTTGGCGTCTTCCACTCCCGCTTCGGCGGCATTATAAGCGCTGGCCGTCAAGGCGTTATTGACCGCCTGCCTTTGCTCGTTCAACATAACCCGCATGAAACCAAAAGTTAAGACGGTAATCAGCACGATGAAAAACAGCACCGTAAAAATAGATACAAAGCCATTTTGCCTTGGCCGGCCCCGTGACGCGCTTACCATATTGTAATTATCCTCCTCCGTTCCTTAAAAAGACAGTCTCGTCAAAAGTAGCCACGGCGCAGAAGTAGCCATCTGGACCGGTTGGACACTGCCAGCGGCCATCGAGTAGCACCGGCCTGGAGTCGCCATTGGAGCTAATCACGAATTTAAATTTAATCAAACGTCCGTCAGCGCTTAGGTTCACGTTCATTTCAGGTACGCGCACCTGCTGGCTGGCTACCTTAGTGGCCGATAAGGGTATCGGCCGCGTGGGATCCGCGCAATAAACGCCGCTGCTATCCGTCAGCCTGGCGATATCCACCGCCTGCCCGTTACTGAACTTGTTCTCGCCATTAGTGCTGCCAGGAGGGTTCCAAACATAAACAGCATTACCCAAGCACAGCCTGCCCTGAGCCACAGCGCTGGTAATTACACTGGAGCGGGAAGCAAAGCGAACATCTCTAATCATCTCTTCGGCCAGACTTCGGCCAGACTGATTCATCTGTTTGATGGTTAGTCCTTTGGAATATGAGCGCATCATCTGTACCGTAGCGGTTACCACGAATATTAACAAAAACGCCAAAAAAGCCATGGCCATTAACAGCTCAATTATGGTGAAACCGCTATCGCTCCGGACAACTCTTAATTTATGGCTGCGCATTGTACAGCCTCACAACCGTTTTAGACTCTTGCATAGGACCTGACGAGCTGACCGGACTCCAACAAGCCCTGATGAAGAAATCAGTATAACCAATACTGGTGGAGGTACCGGCTACCGCTTCTATCCAAAGTCCGTCGCCTGGGCTGGCGATGGAAACCGGCTTAGACCCTGTTACCGGATTAAACGCCTTTACCTGCACCTGCTGATCTGACGGTGCCGCCGGATCGAACGTTAGATAAAACGGATTGCCGCCGGGCTGACAATTGTCCCCACCGGCGCTGTTTTGATAACTTAAAATCTGTGGCCATAAGCTGGCCGGGTAGCCGCCGCGGCTGGAGGGGGGCGCCGCAACGTAGCTGTCTCTAGCGTATTGCAGTAATTCGGCCTGAGCGGTCACCCAGGCTCTAACCTGGGAGTGTTCCAGCGCTGCCTGGGCGCTCTGCAAGCCACGGTTCATCATAATGGTGGCGCTAACAATCACAACGCTGAGAATGCCTACGGCCAGCAGCACCTCTACGAGCGTATCGCCGCGCTGGCCTTTGAGCTTCTCGGTTTTATGGCGACTAGCTAGACGAGTTAAGTAATCCATGCCGATGATTCCCCTAGCAAGCCGTCGCCGGATCGGCGTTAAAGTTTGAGCTGACGGTGCTGGGCCCCTGTCCGCTGGCAATATTGATAGCGGCTATGCTGCCGATGACATCGGCCGACTTTACGCAAACGTTAGCCGACTTGCCCCTGTTGGTGGGGTCAGACACGAACGGCGTCAGATTATTAGACATTCCGTCATAGGTAAATATGTAGGCCAGGATATTCGAAGAAAGCGGGCTGCGGATTAAAGCGTAAAAGTTAGCCGGCACGCCGTCTTGTCGCTTGACGCTGTTGACGGTGGCATCCCATGGCAATTTGTAGCTGTCGGTGGTTCCGGCAACCGTTACCAGCTGAGGCTGATATAGGCTGATCAGGCTGGCGTCTGTCTGGGCGCTTAAGTCTACCCCAGTAGGTTCGCTGCCGACTATGTAGTAGGTGTCTAAGATGCCCGACCCATTAGTAAACTTCACCGCTTTGCCCATTAAAACACAGGTGCTGGAGCCTGGCGGATCGCCGGGAGCGCCGCTGCTAACGCTGCCGCGGCTGCAAACCTGCGAGCCGTTGCGAGGATTGATACCGTTTAAAATTTCATCGTACTGGGCCTGCAGATAGCTTTCGGTCGAACGAACACTGTCACTGAAGCGCGTCCACTGGATGGTAACGCCGGTACCGATAAAAGCTATCAACAGCATCAAACCGCTGATGGCTAGAAAAATAATAACCTCAATAACGGTAAAGCCTCGGCTCCGACTAACGCCCATTTGCCCCGATTATAGCATAAGCGCAACGTCTATCCGGCCAAACCAAACAACGGTCTTTTCAGGCTATACACCTTAAAACCAACGCGCATTAAGATACCAGTCTATCAGCCACTCTCCGAACAACCCGGCTGCTACGAACCCGGCGATTAAAAACGGCCCGAACGGCACGCGGCTGGTCATATTCAGTTTACGCAAAGCAAGCCCCGGCAAGACTATCAAAAAACCGGCCAAATTAGCCAGCATTAAGGCAACCAGAGCGCCCTGCCAGCCCAGAGCCAACCCTATAAAGACGCCCAGCTTAACGTCGCCCAGACCAACCCAGCGGCCCCGCGAAAACAGGTACAATGCCCAGTAAAGCCCGCCCACCACTGCTAACGCGGCCGCCAGACTAGCCGCGAAGGCGCTAAGACTGAAACTACTTGATAATACGCCGCCCCTCAAAACAAAGCTTATGGCCGCCAGAACTATTAGTGGCAACATGATTTTGTCGGGCAACAAGTACCAACGGAGATCGTAAACGAACAAAATAGCCAGCAGCGGTCCGAACAGCAACCATAACCCGAATACCGCCCAGGCAACCGGCCCAATCAGGGCGTAGGGCCAAAAAAGATACGACGCCACAAAGTAAGCCGCTACCGCCAGCTCTACCGCCGGGTACTGCCAGGAAATGGGTTTGCGGCAATAGCGGCACCGCCCCAAAAGCATCAACCAGCTGATTACCGGAATAAGATCGTACCAGGCCAGACGGTGACGGCAGCGCGGACACTGCGAGCGGCCAAATATCAAATCCCCGCCGTGTTTAATACGCCAAATGGCGGCGTTGGCAAAACTGCCAAAAATCAGGCCGGCAACAACTAAAACGACTGTCGTTGGAACTAACATGCTTAACCTTCATCCTACCAGAAGAAGCGATTACAAACAAAAACCGAGGCACCAGATAAGCACCCCGGTTTAATCTAAGCAGCGTTCTGGACGAAAGCCTACTTATTGTCCTGGCAGAACAGGCCGCCGCGCTCCAGAGGCGTCATGACGGCCACGCTGCGCTGGCCGGCGCCTGCCGTGGTTAGCGACTCGCCGTTACACTTGTAACCCACATAGTAGTAAATATCGCCAAAACTGGGGTTGGCCGGAACCGTGCCGCCACCTAC
This sequence comes from Candidatus Chaera renei, assembly GCA_004100265.1. GTDB lineage: Bacteria > Patescibacteriota > Saccharimonadia > Saccharimonadales > Saccharimonadaceae > Chaera > Chaera renei. Next base: position 7,441 of record SCKW01000008.1, on the reverse strand, counting down.
CAATAAGTTGTAATCTTGGCCGGTCAAAGGATCGCGAAAAATCTCGGTGCCGTTGGCCGTCAGGTAGCGATTTTTAAAGTTATTTAAGTCGGTCGTGGTAGCCTGCGGGACCTGCCCGTTGTTGTTGGCCTGATAGCTGGCTATCTGGCTCATCATCCTGCCGATGTCTTGACGCCGCTGCGTGTCCCTGGTGCCCTTCTGTAAAGCCGGAACCGCCAGGAAGACAATTAGAAAGATCAGCCCAGCGATAGCCAAGACCAATACGACTTCGATAATCGTAAAGCCGGCTGTTTTTTTGGTTGGGTTACCGTTCATACTATTGTTACCACCCTTTCGCATGAACTTATGCTATATCATTATTTAGACATGCCGCCATGTCATCATGGCATTCATTATAAACAGACTACGCACTAAAGCAATAGTTTTTTGACCCCTGAAGCAAATGGCTTTTCAGCGAAGGTTCGCGCTAACGCAGCGCCCCGGAGCCTATCAGGCCGTAAACCGGCAGCAAAATAGCCGCCACCATCAAGCCAGCGACCGCCGCCAGCACTACCATTAAGATCGGCTCAATGGCGGTTGAAATTGAACGGATGGTGTTGTCTAGATCGCCTTCGTAAAAACTGGCCGCTTTGCCCATCATGGTATCTATACCACCGGATTGTTCGCCTATGCTGATCATCTGGGGCACCAGGGGTAAAATATTGGCGTCGTTCTTCAACGCCACCGAAAGCGCCTTGCCGCTTTTAACTTTTTCGGCGGCTCTTTCTATAGACTTAGCCACCAGACTGTTGCCTACCGAACGCGCCGATATTTTTAGCATCTCTAGCATCGGCACGCCGGTAGCTAACAAAGTTTCCCCGGTACGGGCAAACCGGGCCATGTATAGCTTGCGAAACATCACGCCAAACATCGGCAGATTCATCTTTAACCGATCAAGATTGTGCCGTCCGGCGTCGGTCTTGACGTACTGCCGCAAGAAATAAACGGACACGCCAAGAGCGATCAGAATAAGCCACCAGTACTTAGTCATAAAATTAGCTATATACACCATCGAAGCGGTAATAAACGGCAGGGTGGCCCTAAGGTCTTTGTACAGGCGCTGGATTTGCGGCACCACCGTCAGCATCATAAAGATAATTACGCCCAGGATGACCACCAAGACGATAGCCGGATAGACCATAGCCCCGCGCACTTTGCTTAAAATCTCGGCGTCCTTTTCTTGCTGCGACGCGATACGTTCTAGCGCCTTGTCGAGCGTACCGGAAGCCTCGCCGGCGGCAATCAGGGCCACAAAGAGATCGCTAAACACGTCGCCATGCTTGGCGAAAGCGTCCGACAGCGTGCTGCCGCCCTCGACTCGGGTAATAATATCCCGGGCGATGGTTTGCAGCCTCTGATTAGCCGTTTGTTCGGCCACAGTGTGCAAACTTTGGGCCAGCGGTAAGCCGGCGTTGATAAGCGTGGCCAGCTGCCGCGTAAAAATCACTCTGTCGCGCGTGCTGACATGATTTTTTAAAGACGTTAGCAGGCCTCCCTCGGCTTCTGCCGGGGTGATGGTGAGCGGCACCATACCCTGCTCCATCAACAGCTTGGCGGCCGACCGTTCCGATTCGGCCTCGACGACCGATTTAACTATTTTGTTGCCGGCAACGTCGCGGGCGCTGTAGTTAAATTTCTGCATACAGCGCTAGCCTCTCATCATGCGCTCGAACTCATTAATGTCTACGGCGAAGTTACGCGCCTCTTCGTAGGTAATCGTGCCAGCCTGGATGAGCGCTACCAGAGTTCTGTCCATTGACTGCATACCGTTGTCGGCACCCGTCTGAATAACGGCGTCCAGCTGGTGAGTCTTGCCTTCGCGGATAATATTGCGCACCGCCGAGGTAGCCACCAGTATTTCAGCGGCCACTACCCGGCCGCCGCCGATCGCCGGCACCAGGCGCTGCGAGCAGATGGCCATTAAAATGTTCGACAGCTGGGCCCGGATTTGCGGCTGCTGATGCGGCGGAAAGACGTCTATCATACGATCGATCGACTGAGCGGCTGAATTAGTGTGCAGGGTGGCGAACACCAAGTGGCCGGTCTCGGCAATGGTTATGGCGGCCGAAATGGTTTCTAGATCGCGCATCTCGCCTATTAGCACAACGTCCGGGTCTTGGCGCAGGCTGGAGCGGAGGGCGGCCGAAAAGCTATAAGTGTCGTAATGGACTTCGCGCTGCACCACCACTGATTTTTTAGACTTATGGGTAAATTCGATCGGGTCTTCTATGGTGATAATGTGGTGGGCTTTCTCGGAGTTGATTTGGTCAACCAGGGCCGCCAGGGTGGTAGACTTGCCCGATCCAGTAGGTCCGGTTACCAATACCAAGCCGCGCGGATAGTTGGCAAAACCGCTGACCACGCTGGGCATGCCCAGTTCGCTGACGCTTTTGATTTCGTTGGGAATCAGCCGCAAAGCGGCGGCCATGTTACCGCGTTCATGAAAGGCGTTAACCCTGAACCTGCCCAAATCGCCAAAAGCAAAACTGAAATCGAACTCTTTATCTTTTTTCAGTATCTGCTTCTGGTCTTCATCAAGGATGGCGAACAGCAGGCCCTCCACCTGCTCGTTGCTTAGGTTCGAATGGCCGGCAATCGGTACCAGCGTGCCATCGATACGCAAAATCGGCGGCAGGCCAACCTGCAAGTGAAGGTCGGAGGCGTGTTTGCGAATAACTTCTTCAAGCAGTACTTCGATTCTGAGTTCGTGCGCGCCCGTTGTCATTTAAAATTATCCTTTTATTTTTACCGTGGCCGGCCTTCGCCCTAAGCCATGTTAGCGGCCACCCGGTTAACTTCTCCCAAAGTGGTTACCCCTTGCAGAGCTTTCATATAGCCGTCCTGGCGCATGGTGATCATACCTTGGGCGATCGCCTGCTTTTGGATCTCGGCACTAGTGGAACGCTTGACGATCAGGTTCTGGATTTCTTCGGTGATATCCATTACTTCAAAAAGCCCCACCCTTCCTTTAAAGCCTTCCGGGGACTGCGGCGTATCCTTCCCCTTCACCAAAGTATAAGCGTTTTGTCCGGACAGCGGCAAGTCTTTATACCCTAAATCCTCGGATACCGCGGCCACATCCTGTTTGGTTTTGGGCAACAAATGGCCTATGGTTTCATGAATGCTTTGGGCCTCGAGAGCCGAGCTTTGATAGGTATCGCGCTCATCAGCCACTCGGCGCACTAGGCGCTGGCCGATCACCGTGTTAACCGTTGAGGCGATCAAAAAGGGCTCAATGCCCATATCGAGCAGCCTGGGTAGCACGCCGGCGGCCGAGTTGGTGTGCAGAGTGCTAAAAACCAAATGGCCGGTCAGGGCGGCCTGTACCGCCAGGTTGGCGGTTTCGCCGTCGCGGATCTCGCCAACCATTACGATGTCGGGGTCTTGACGCAAAATCGAACGCAAGCCCGAAGCGAATGTCAGCCCCACGTCGGTATTCACCTGAATTTGATTAACTCCGGGCATTTTATATTCAACCGGATCTTCAAGAGTGACGATATTAACCTTGTCATCCTTAATCTCTTGGATCAGCGCGTACAAAGAGGTAGACTTGCCCGAGCCTGTGGGGCCCGAGGTTAAAATCATGCCGTTGGGTTTGCGTATGCCTTTGCGGATATTGCGCAGCGCCCGGCCGGCGTAACCCATTTCTTCAAGCTTAAAGCTGGACCCCGATTTATCCAATAACCTGATTACCACCTGTTCTCCCCACACCACCGGGCTGACGGCAATACGCAAGTCAACGTCTTTGCCAACACTGCGCACCGCGAACTGGCCATCCTGTGGTATGCGATGCTCGTCTATCTTAAGATTGCTCAATATTTTGATACGCGATATCAGGGCCGGCTCTATGCCTTTGGGCAGCTTCATGATTTCGCGCAGCACGCCGTCAATGCGGCAGCGAATTTTCAGTGAGTCTTCCAACGGCTCGATATGCACGTCCGATGCCCGGTTCTTAACGGCGTACTCCAAAATGGTGTTAAGCGCCCGGCTGATCGGAGAATCTTGCTTGATCACCAGGGAATTGGCCTCGCCGACCGCCTGGCGCGCCGCGCTTTCTTCGTTTTTAACCGAAGTAATGGCCGCGCTTAAACCCTCTTCCAGGTCGGTTTTGTATTGTTCCAAAACGTTGCGTATGCCCTCTTCCGACGCCAGATAAACTTTAAGAGGCCGCTGAATTTTGTTGGCCAGGTAGTCCACCGCCTGAACGTTGTTGGCGTCTAGCATGGCTACGGCCAGCCTGTTTTGCACTTCGCCCAACGGTACCGCCATAAACCTTTCGGCGATGTCCCGCGGCAATAGTTTCAAGACGTCCTGGTTAACCTGGGCCTTTTGCAAATTAACGTAAGGCACGTTGGATACCGAGGCAATGCAGCGGGTCAGCACTTCGTTGCTGATCGCGCCGCTTTCTACCAGTTCGGCGATCAGCGGCTTGCCGCTAGAGAGAGCGTTTTGCCGATGTTTTTTCAGCTCAGCAGGCGTGAGGATTTTCTCACTCAGCAGCAATTCTTCCAGCTTGCCTTGAGTTCCGTCAGTTAAAATGGCCATAGCTTGATCCTTTTATGTTCCTGCCGGCGCATCAGTTGGGGCCAAACGGCGGCAGGTTGGCCGGCTTACCGATCGTGATAGGCACCGTGGGATTAATGGCGTCTTTGTTGAAAACGGACGGGCTGGGCTGGGTAATGTCGGGGCTGATCGGCGTTACCGTTTCTACCATAACACTTCTAGCCTTAGGCTCACCTATGACCAGCCGGCCCACGAAATAGGTCAACACCGCCGTGACCGACACGATGAATATCAACAGCGCTATATCATTCTTTTTCATGACCTTACCTTACCGCCTTTTTAGAGATACCTACCTGCACCCCGGGCTGGTAATAGGTGGTGGCGTCTATGGTGGCCCTCAGCGAGCTGTCGCTGCCCTGCAGGTTGATATTTTTAATGCTGATCGGACGAATGCTTCTGGATAAGTCGTTCAGCGCCGACCTAATCTGCGAGTACGTGCCGATAATCACCAGGTTGAACGGCACTTCTATCGGCTGTGGTTGGCCGGCCTGATCGGCGGGCGGCGCCGACTGGCTAGAAGCTCCGAAAGGCTGCACGTCCAGACTTTCGATTTTTACTCCGGAACGGTTCAGGATAGCTTGCTGTAGCGACGTTGCCAGGGCCGTGGTGTCGTTCTCGCTGGGCAGCGCGTCAAGCACCACTTTAAGAGCGGTGTCTTCGGGCCTGGCTTTAACCGAGGCAAGATCGGGGTTAACCAACAGAGCGTTTACCGAATCCTTTAACTTGGCCGCGTTCACGATGTTACTTTTTAAGGTGTTGCGAGCGATGGTTTTTTGTTTGATCACCTTGGCGTTAAAAGAGGCCTGTTTAAACAACAGCTGCCCGACCACCAGAGACAGCGACAGCACCGTGGCGGTAATCGCCACCCAAACGAACATAGCTTTATTGGCCGAAGCGATCTGCTGGCGTTTACGCACGCCGGTTAGCGATTTGTTGACCGGAGCCATTATGGCGTACCTCCGTTAAACAGCGGTTGCGGAGCCTGTCTGACAGACTGGGTGGTTTCAATACTGGGAACTTTAACCGACGTGTTGCCGGCCTGGGCGGTCAGCGCGGTTTTGTTATAGGTTGCCTTGACTACAAAGTTCACCACTTGATTGTTGCGAAAATTACCCAGATTACTCGCCTGCACCTCGACGCCACTAAGCAGCTTTTCAGTAACCGGGCCGGCGGCTCCCGCCACCTGGTAGGTCACCTCGGCGTTCAGCAGAGTATCCTTAAACACGTTAAAGGCCTCAAAACTGCCAGCAGTGCCGGTGAATATCACCGAACTGTCGGCGCTGGTCAGCTGCAGGCCGGTTAACTGGACGTTGTTCGGGGGGCTTGGGTTAAGCGTTGACAAAAAATCTATCATCCGTCCGTAAACCGTTTTTTCAGTATGCAGCTGCGAAAGCTGCGAAAGCTGGCTTTGCACCGTTAAATATTTGGAAATGTCCGGTATGCTCTCGATGGCCTGCTGGTTCTTTTTAATTTCGTCAGTTAAAAGCTTGGTTTGTACCGGCTGCACGGCGTACACGAAAACCGCGAAAGAAACCACCAGCCCAAGCGTCGCCGCCGAAATTAAGAACGAAGCGGTAATAACGCTATTGCGCGTCTGCTGGGCTTTTAAAAATTCTTTCTTAACGTCGGGCAACAGGTTGAGCTCAATCATACTCCACTCCTTTGAGCCAGGCCGATGGCCACGGCGAACTGCGCCGACAGTGGTTGCAGTTTAACCTGGTCGGCCTGCGCCACGTGAACCCTTTGCCAGGGATTGCCAAGCTGCGCCCGAATACCCGCTTTCTGCGCCAAGTAATCGGCAAACGCCGGAATGGTTACGCCATAATCCGACATAATCATTGATCCAACCGGAACACTCGGGTAACGGGTTTGAAAAAATTTGAGCGACTTAACGGTTTCGCCGATAAATTGGTCAAGCGTTAGCTCGAGAGCTTTAAAGATCTGCCCTTCCAGCCTGTCGGGCTGCAAACCGAATTTCAAAATAAACTGCAGTGCCTGGTTTTCTTGGATGTTCAGATTCTGGCAAGCCGCCTTGATCAGCGTTTGCATGCCCACCGGAATCGAACGCACCAGCCTGGGCGCGTCGGCATAGGTCATCACTATGTCGGTAGCGAAATCGCCTACTTCCATGATTAATCTGGCGTCAGGAGTGGCCGGCGGCAGCAAGGAGCGGGCCAGGGCTACCGAGTCGGGCTCAATGGCCACCACGTTCAACCCCAAGCCTTCCACCAAATCAAGCCTGGATTCGCTAAAAGCGTTGCTGACACTGGCCAGCAACACCTCGTTTTTAGTGGGATCTTTCAAGGATTTGCCAAGCACCGCGTAGTCAACCTTGGCTTCGTCGATCGACATCGGTATGTACTGCTCGGCCTGGTATTTAATGGTGCCGGCCAATTCTTGCGCCGGCATGTCCGGTAGCTCAACCACCGTGGCGAACATCTTGTTCGAAGGAACGCCCAGCACCACGTTGCGCGTCCTGATGCCGCTCTGGCCGATTACCGAAGTGATGACTTCGCCCAGCCGCTTTTGGTCTTCGCGGGCATCGCTGGTGCTGATTTTAATGTCAACCTGACTCACGCCATATTTAGCCAGCGACCAGCTATTGCCTCCGCCCTCCAGCTGCACCACCCGCACGGCAGTTGTGCCAATGTCCAGTGCGAAAAAATCGCCCACCGAGGTAAACAGCTTCATCTTAGGCCTCATTATACATAAGCGCTTAGTCTCAAGGCAACGATTTACTCATCCCCCTCCCCTCAATACCTGGCCGGGGCTTCCTGTTGATAGACGGTTCTGGCTTTGCCGGAGCCCAGGCTGGACCAATAGGTGCCGATGTAGGCGT
>SCKW01000007.1 GCA_004100265.1 Candidatus Chaera renei | reverse complement strand
GGGAGAGGTTTCGGTTCGGCCGTTAACCGTTACTCGCTCTTCAGCCAGATAGCGCTGCCAGCGGGAACGGGAATACTCGGGCCAATAAGCGGCCAGATAGACATCCAGTCGCATGGATTTACCGCCGGGGCCGAAGACCAACGGCCGTCTGAACGCGCAACAGGGTTCCGCCGGCAATTTGGTTCATAGCTTTTTCGGACGTTTTAAGCCCGTCCAGCAGTGCAGCCTCGTCCACGCCGCGGAGTTTAGCCTGGAAATCTTCCAGAAACTCCGACAAGGCCTTCGCTACAGCCTGTTTCAGCTCGCCGTAACTGGGTTTGTCCAGCCAGTCGGCGTTAATTTCGCCCTGCGGCTTGCCTTGCAATAAGGCTAGTATTTGCAACAGATTGGTCACGCCCGGCTGCCTTTGCCAATCAAAGCTGATCCGGCCTAGGCTGTCGGTGGTGGCACCCAGCACTTTTTTAGCGGCCGTGTCGGGATGATCGCTAAGCAAAATGGTGCCTCTGGGGTCTTGAACGCTCTTGCTCATTTTTTTGTCGGGACTAGACAGACTGCGTATGCGCACTCCCTCGGTTCTTCCGGCGAAAGCCAGCTGTTTTGACCATGTTTCAGGAACCGTGAACAACTCGTCGCCGAATTTGCGGTTCATCCGCAAGGCGATATTCCGGGCTATTTCAAGATGCTGTCTTTGATCGTCGCCCACGGGCACCCAGCGCGCCCCATACAAAAGGATGTCGGCCGCCATCAAAACCGGGTAGTTCAACAGTCCGACGCTAACGTTTTCTTCGCCGTCGCCGGCTTTTTCTTTGAACTGCGTCATCCGGCGCATTTCGCCGAAATAGGTAAAACAGTCCAAAATCCAGGCCAACTCGGAGTGCGCCGGTATGAAACTTTGGCGGTAGATGAACGTGTCTTGATTGCGCCAGTCCAGCCCGGCAGCGGCGTAATATTTTAGAGACATGACGGTATTGGCGTATAAGCCGCCATGGTCCACCGGGGTAGTCAAGCTATGCAGATCGGGCACGAACATGTTTACCTGGTAGGCGCCGGCAAATTTCCGCTGCAGTTCGACCATAGGCAGAAAGGCGCCCAAATAATTACCGAGCGTCGGCTGATCGTTGCTGCGAACACCGGTTAAAATCACTTCCTTGGTCATGGTGAACATGGGCTATTATAGCCTAGCCGCGGGCCATTTAAAAAATCAGCTTAGGCTAAAAACTCAGCTGGCCATTGAGTTGGCCTTCGGCGGTGGCGTCAAAACCGGTACTATCCAGCGTTTGCAGTGCCGAGTCCAAACCGGTAACGCTGCTGATCGGCGGCACGGTTACGCTGGGCGAGTCGCGGCTGACCATAGGAGCCGGCGTCTGGTTGGCTTGCGGAGCTTGCTTGGACTGCCAGACCCTGTACCCGACAAACCCAAGCAACGCGACGATCGCCAACAGCAGGATTACTTCCACGGCGCCAAAGCCGTTATTGCGATTACCAAAATTCTTATGATTTTTGCAGTTTGCCATGGCCGTTTAACGCACCCCGCTCGTGTTAGTGGTTTTTTGTTCTGCCGCCTGCTTGACGGCTACCAATAAATCTTTAACGGCCTGGCGGTATTCCCGCAGAGCTTGGCGTTCGTTTTGCACCGCCTCTTTGACGTTTTGGCCTACATTGCGGCCATCTTGCTCTTGGCAGTTAAAATTAACGTTGCCGATCGCGTCAAAAACGCCCTCGGCCGCCTGTCGCTTATTGTTGGCGTTTTGCAGTAACTGGTCGTAATTGGCCAGATTAAGCTTTTTGTCTTTATAGAAATTTTCAACCCGCATCTGGACGGTACTGATTACTACCAGATTGCGCTTGGCGTTGGCGGTTAACTTGTCGAATACCTGATTAATTTTCGCCTGGCGCTGCTGACAAATTTGCTCGCGCTGACCCTGCAGCCGCTGCTGCACGTTTTGTTTGATCGCTTCCATCCGCTGCATAACCTGGGCGCGCCGTTTGTTAAATTCGTCCCTGTTGGCGGGCTGACTGCTGTAGGAGCTGGGGGCGTTGGGATTACCCGGATCGTTCGGAGGATTGAACGAAGCCTGCGCTTGCAGGCCGGTTGCCGGCAGGCTGAGACCCAAGGCCAGGAGCAGTCCCAGCCAGTTAAAGTTAGCAAAACGTTTCATGACGGCGTTTTTAGTCCTTTCCGAATCGCATTCATTTATTTTAAGCATAACTATAATGCAACTGTTTTGGTTGTCAAATAAAAAACCGGCCGCCGGTTACTTTTAAGCGGCGGCCGGTTGATCGCTGATCAAGGTTGGCTCAAAAAAGACGCTTTGCTTGAAGAATTAGCGCTTGGAGAACTGTTCTTTCTTGCGAGCCGAGCGCAAACCGTATTTCTTGCGTTCTTTCTCGCGAGGGTCGCGCTTGAGTTCCCCGGCTTTTTTAAGGGCGGTCCGGATATCGCCGCCCAGCAGGCTGGCGGCCTTGGCGATCGCCAGTCGAGCGGCGTCAACCTGGCTGCTCAACCCGCCGCCGCTGACTTTCAGCGACACATCCATTTGTTTGGCTTTACCGATCTCTTCAAGCGGCTTAATCAAATCTTCCAGCAACGGCTGGCTGGCGCCAAAATACACCAAAGCGGATTTGCCGTTAACGGTTATCTCGCCCTTGCCGGGCAGCAGTCTGGCGCGGGCTATGGCGCTTTTGCGCCTGCCTAGGCCGTAGTGATAAGTAGTCTTAACCATGGCGTTTCTCGTTTAAACTGATCTTAGACGGTTTCTGGGCCTCGTGAGAGTGATCCTGGCCAACGAACACCCTAAGCCGGCGCAGCCGGCCGGCAGCCAGTTTGTTTTTAGGCAGCATACCCCTGACCGCTTCAGTTATTACCTTAACCGGGTCTTTGGCCATCATTTGGTCAAAGGTTAGCTCTTTCAGTCCGCCGGGGTACCCGGAGTGACGGTAATAAGTTTTTTGAGCGGCTTTGTTGCCGGTCAGTTGCACCAAGCCGGCGTTGATTACCACTACGAAGTTACCATCGTCAATGTGGGGCGTGTAGCTGGGTTTGTGCTTGCCGACCAGTTGTTTGGCGGCAGCTACCGCCACCTGTCCCAGAGTAGCGCTGGCTGCGTCAATCAGCACCCATTCACGGGACACTTCGCTGGATTTTAAAGAAAATGTTTTACCGTTCATGATTGTTTGGCCCTTTTCAGCGCAGCCGCCTTGGCGGTCGATTTAGCGGCCCTGGCAGATTTGACCGGTTTGGCGCTACCAGCGGCTTTAGCTGCCGGCACGGGCTTGGCGGCGGTCTTTGGCGCGGCTTTGGTGATATCGTCGACAAAGCTGATAGTAGCCATCTGAGCGTTGTCACCCAGGCGCGATTGGCCGCGCTTCAGTCTAAGATGTCCCCCTTGGCGGCCAGTCAAGCTGGGCGCTATTTCGTCAACCAGCTTATGAGCGGTCGCTTCGGTAGTCAGAGAACTGATTAGCTGCCGGCGCTGGTGCAGGCCGCCTTTTTTAGCCTTGGTAATTAGCGTTTCGGCGTAGGGTAAAACCTCTTTGGCTTTGGGCAGGGTGGTTTCAACGCGGCCGTGTTCGATCAGTTGCGTGGCCAGGCCTTTTAGCAAGGCCCGTCTTTGATCGCGGTCGCGCCGTAATTTTCTTCCCTGATAGCCGTGCCGGTGCATGCTTAAAACTCCATCTCGGCCAGTTTTTCTTTAACCTCGTCAAGAGCTTTGCTGCCAAAGCCTTTCAGCTCGCGTAATTCGCTGTCGCTTAAGGTTACCAGATCGCGGACTGTCCTGATGTCGTTGTTGATCAGCGCGTTGGTAGTGCGGGCGCTCAGATTAAGGTCTTCGATGGGGGTCAGCAGCTCGGACTCCGGGTCGTTAGCGTCGGCCTGCCCGACCGCCGGCACGGCTTCCACCCGGGTGCTACCGGCCAGGGCGGTATACTGGTTGATCAAAATCGCGGCAGCCTCTTCAAACGCGTCCTTAGGCGATAACGAGCCGTCGGTGTCGACGGTCATAATCAACTTGTCCAGGTCCGTCATTTGACCCACGCGAGTGCTTTCAACCTTATAGCGCACCCTCTGGACGGGGCTGAAGATAGCGTCCAGGGCTATCATGTCGCTATGCAGGCGGCTGGCGCCGGCTTCTTCGATGGTACGATAGCCGCGGCCCGACTCCACCACCAAATCCATCACCAGCGATCCCTTGGGGTCGTCTATGGTGCAAATCAAGCTGTCGGGGTTGGCCAGGCTGACATCGGCGTTCAGCTTAATATCTTTGGCGGTTACCGGACCAGCGCCCTTCTTTTCTAGGCGCAGCTGTTGCGGTTGATCGCTTTTAACGCTGAAGCGGATGTTTTTAAGGTTCAGCATGATATCAACCACGTCTTCTTTAATGCCCTTGGCCGAGGCAAACTCGTGAGTGACGCCTTCGATCTTGAAAGCCACCACAGCCGCGCCAACGATGCTGCTAAGCAACACCCGACGCAGGCTGTTGCCAAGCGTCATGCCGTAACCGGTGTGCAGAGGTTCAATAACGAAAGTGGCGCTGGTTGGCGAATGCTCCTCTACCGTAGCCAGGGTTGGGTTATGAATTACTTTTGACACCTTTGTGATCTCCTCTTTATAACGTTAGCGCGAATAATATTCGACGATCAGCTGTTCGTTGATTTCCGGCTCGGCTTCCTCGCGTGTCGGCAAACCGGTTACATCAATCGACAAACGCTTTGGGTCGGCCTTAAGCCAGGCTGGTAGCTGTTGGGCAGCATCGGCGGCAATTTGCTCGAGGCCGCTGAAGTAGCCGTCTTTAGCGCTGGCCGCGCGCACTTTAATTTGATCGCCTTCTTTTAAGCGGATGGACGGAATGTCCACCCGGCGTCCGTTGAGCAAAAAGTGACCATGGGTAACCAGCTGGCGGGCGGCGCGACGCGACCGGGCAAAACCGGCGCGGTAAACGGCGTTGTCCAGGCGCCTCTCTAGCAACTGTAACAGTATTTCGCCGGAACGTCCGTGGCTGCGGTTGGCCTCGGTCATCAATCGAGCGAACTGCCTTTCCAGCAAGCCGTAAATCCGCCGAACCTTTTGCTTTTCGCGCAGCTGCGTCAGGTACAAGCTGGCTTTCTGACGCCGCGAACGGCCATGCTGGCCGGGAGGAGCGGTTTTCTTGACCATAATTCTATGAGCCTTGGGATGCAAGGCGTAACCCTCGCGGCGGCTTTGTTTAACTATGGGGCTGCGGTCGCGTGCCATAAAATTTAGGCTCTCCTCTGCTTGCGCGGACGGCAACCGCCATGCGGAATACCGGTTACGTCTTGGATGCTGTCAGCCGTTAGGCCCAAGCCCTGCAAGGCGCGCACCGCCGCTTCGCGGCCCAAGCCGACGCCGCGGACGTACACGTCAACCGTTTTAACGCCGTAGGCGTTTTTCGCCGCCGCGGCCGCCTTTTCACTGGCTACCTGGGCCGCGTAGGCCGTGCCTTTTTTGCTGCCCCTGAAGCCGCAGGCGCCAGCGCTGGACGAGGTTAAGACGTTGCCCTGTTTGTCGCTGAAGCTAACAATGGTGTTGTTAAAACTGGCCAGCACGTGCATGGCCGCCGCGGGCACGTGGCGGTTGGCTTTCTTTTTGGTAGTGGTAGTTGGTTGACTGTCTGCCATATAATAGATTATTTACCAGTTTTAGGTCTTCGACGGAGCCTTCTTTTTGGTGCCGCCTACAGTTACTTTTTTACCGCGCCTGGTGCGGGCGTTGGTGCGGGTTCGCTGGCCGCGGGTGGGTAGATTGCTCTTATGCCTCAACCCCCGAAAACTGCCGATATCCTTGAGCCGCTTGATGTTGCCGGTGACGATGCGTTGCAGGTCGCCTTCAACCGTGTAGTTGGCGGCGATTTCGTCACGGATCCGGCCCAGTTCGCTTTCGGTCAGGTCCTTAACCCGGGTGGTGGGATCGATTTTGGTAGCCTGCAGGATACGGCTGGCCAGCACCGGCCCGATGCCGTAAACGTAGGTAAGGCTAACACCTACTTGTTTTTGGTCGGGGATGGTCACGTTAGCGATTCTTGCCACCTTAAAACCTACCCTTGCCTCTGCTTGTTCTTAGGGCGGCGCTTATTAATCACGTACAGCCGCCCTTTGCGGCGGACCAGCTGATCGTCGGCGCTGATTTTTTTCACACTGGCACGAACTTTCATGACCGTTGCAACCGTCCTCGTTTAAAATTGAAGTTTATTAATCTTTCAGGCGAAAGCTGATTCTGCCCTTGGTGAGATCATACGGGGTTAACTCAACTTCCACTTTGTCGCCGCGCACCAGGCGGATATAGTGCTTGCGCATCTTTCCCGAAACGTGCGCGATGATGGTATGGCCGTTTTCCAATTCCACCTTAAACTGAGCGCCGGGCAACGCTTCAACCACCGTGCCTGTCAGTTTAATGACTTCCTTGTTACCGGCCATAAGCTACAAGCACCAATTATACAGATGAAGCACTCTGTTGTAAAGACATTTTAAAATTTGCCGCCATGATCGCGGCTCAACTAGTTCCTATTCTATCTCTGATCAAGCGAATGTCAAGTTCGGCTTGGCCTGCCGGACAGGCTTAATATTCGTCGTAGGTTACCATTAAGGCGCGCGAGTTGATGTGGCGCAACGATTCCAGAGCTACCGACACCACAATCAATAGTCCGGTACCGCCGATTGCCAGATTTTGGGCGTTAATGCCTAGTTTAGCGAAAACAAACTCCGAAACGAACGGCAAGACGGCGATCAGGCCCAGTGCCAGCGAGCCGAACAGCGTCAGACGGTTAACGATGGTGGACAGATGCTTTTCGGTTTGCTCTCCCGGCCGGACGTTGGCGATAAACGCGTTTTGCTTTGAAAGGTTTTCGGCGATTTCAGCCGAATTGAAAACGATTGACGTATAAAAATAAGTAAACAGCACCACCAACGCGAAATAGGCCGCCGGATAAATTAAGGCGCTGGGGTCGGACCCGGTAAAGCTGCCCGGATTGGGCGTTTGAAACCACCGCACCAGGTTGTCGGCCAGGCCGGTCCAGGCGGGGTTCTTGCTGGCCAGCAGCAGCTGTCCGGCGAAAGCCGGCAGAGCCAAAAAGGCCACCGCGAAAATCACCGGAATAACGCCAGCGGTGATCAGTTTGATGGGTAAAATGCTGGATACGCCGCCATACTCGCGGTTGCCCCGAACACGCTTAGCGTAATTTACCTGCACCACTCGTTGGGCCTCGTTGATTTTCACTATGGCGTAAAGTGCCACCAAAGCTACCACTCCAATCGCCAGAAAAACGTAAAAGGCCACGGCGTTAACCGGCAGCACAAACCAGTTAAATACGTGCAGCTTGGCTGCTTCGCTAGGCAGGTTCGTCAGCGAAGCGCCCACCAGGCCGAAGGTTGACGGCAGCTGGCTGACGATACCGGCGAAAATCAGCAGAGAAATACCGTTGCCAACGCCCTGCTCGGTGATCAGTTCGCCTAGCCACATCAGCAGCATGGCTCCGGTGGTCATGGCCAGGATAGCCAAGAACCAGTCGAACGGCGTGGTTGAACCCAGCACGGCGGCGTTGCCGGCAAGCACCGTCTGGCGCAAGATAAAGATAAAAGCGACCGACTGTAATATGGCCAAGGGCAGAGTGATCAGACGGGTCCACTGATTGATCTTGCGCCTTTGGGTTTCGCCGTCTTTGTGCAGCTCCTCCAGCCTGGGTATGGCCTTGGTTAACAGCTGCATAATCACCGAGGCGGTTATATAAGGAGTTAAGCCCACCAGAACGATTGACAAGCTGGCCAGCGCCCCGCCCGACAACAGATTAAAAAAACCGCCTAGATTGTTGGCCTGAACCAGGTTCTCGAGCACGGTCTTAAGTTGCGCCGGTTCGGCTAGCGGCACCGGCACATGAGCCAAAAACCGGTAAATCACTACCAGGGCCAGCACTATCAGCAACCGCTTTTGCATGTCGCGGCTCTTGAATGATTTAAAGATGGTTTTCCAGTTCATGACGGCCTTTCTATGATGCGACAGCGGTTAATTCTTAGAGATCCGCGGTTATTATACTACAGACGGCCGTTGGGGCATTGGCAGCGGCGCGGCTTGGCGGTAATTTTTAAACCGATGCGGACTTTTTGCCTGCCGAAGCCGATGGTTTGGCCGCCGGTTTGATCGGCACCGACACGGCCTCGAAACTGCCGCCAGCCTTAGCGATAGCCGCCTTAACGGAAGCTGACGCGGCCTGAACCTGAACGGCCGCCTTGCCGGTGTATTCGCCCCGGGCGATAATTTTTACGGCATGATATGGCGTGGCGATCAGGCCGGCCTCGAACAGCCGGAAGTTGTCCAGCGTGGCGCCTTTGACGCGGTTCAATTGGTCAAGATAAACCACCTGGGCGGGGGCTTTAAGGCTTTTAAAGCCCTTAAGCTTGGGAACGCGCTGCATCAGCGGACCCTGTCCGCCCATAAAGGTCGCCCGGGTCCGGCTGCCGGCCCTGGCATTCTGACCCTTGGTACCTCGGCCGGCGGTCTTGCCTCGGCCGGCGGCAATGCCGCGTCCGGCCCGTTTGGGCTGTTGTTTGCTAGTAGCTGTTAGTTGGTGATACTTCATTTTTTAACTGCCTTCTTAGTAACTGTCCGTTTAGCCGGGGCGGCAGACGGTTTTTTAGCTGCCGGCTTGGCGGCCGGCGCCGGCGCGGCGGTTTTTAAGGCTGCCGCCGTCCACTTGCTTGGCTCTACCAGCTGGGTCAGAGCAGCTATGGTGGCATAGGCGATGTTCACTTTATTGTTTGAGCCAAGCGATTTACTAAGCAGATCGCGAATGCCGGTCAGCCCAATCATCGAGCGGACGACACCCCCGGCGATAATGCCGGTACCGGGCGCGGCCGGTTTTAATAAAACCCGAGCGCCGCTGAGTTTGACTTCCACGTCGTGAGGAATGGTTTCTTTGACAAGCGGAATAATAATGAGGTTCTTCTTGGCCACGTCAGTGGCTTTGCCGACAGCCGCTTGCACATCGGCGCCTTTGGCTACGCCCACACCCAAGCGCTTTTTACCGTCGCCGACGGCCACCAACGCTTTAAAGCGAAACCGGCGACCGCCCTTAACCACCCGGGCTACCCGATCTATGCTGATGACGAACTCTTCGAATTGCTTGTCTTCGCGCGGCTGCTTGGAGCCGGCCGATGAATACGCTGCCATGTTTAAAACTCCAATCCTTGTTTTCTAGCGGCATCCGCCAGGGCTTTCAAGCGGCCGGCGAAACGGCGTCCGTTGCGGTCAAACACCACCGTTTTGATTTTAGCTTTCGCGGCTTTTTTGGCAATCTGTTCGCCCACCCACGCGGCTTTGGCGCTCAGCGAGCCTTCGCGCTGGCTGCCAACAGTGGTTACGCCTAGAATAGTGTGGTGTTTGTCGTCGTCGATGATTTGGGCCGAGACATGCTTATTGCTGATGTGCACGCTTAAGCGCGGGCGCTCGGCCGTGCCGTACACCCGGGCCCGTACCCTGGCTTTTCTTAGTAGTTTATTGAGCAGTTTTTGAACAAGTTTCTTCATGATTATTTACCCGTCTTTCCGGCTTTGCGCAAAATCTGCTCGCCGACGTATTTAATGCCTTTGCCTTTGTACGGTTCGGGCTTTTTGAGCGCGCGTATCTCGGCGGCAGTCTGCCCGACCAGTTGCTTATCGATACCGCTAACGGTGATAACGTTTTTATCAACAGCCAGAGTCACGCCAGCCGGCGCCTTGTAAACCACGGGGTGCGACAGGCCGATCTGCAGCTCTATCTGCTGACCGCCGCCGCTTACCCGGTAGCCTATGCCATTGATCTCTAGCTGGCGGCTAAAACCCTGGCTGACTCCGATAACCATGTTATTAACCAGCGAGCGCACCAAGCCGTGCTGCGCCCTGGCTTCGTCCGCGTCGCTTAGGCGCTCCACTACTAAACGGCCATCTTGCTGCAGCAATTTGACTTTGTCCGGCAGATGCAGCGTCAGCTCCCCTTTGGGGCCGCTGACCATCAGGCGGCGGCCGTCAAGCGTGGCAGTTACGCCACTTGCCGGCAGGACGATGGGCAATTTTCCGATTCGACTCATCCTTTTTCACTCCTCCTAGTATATCTGACAGATTAATTCGCCGCCCAGACGCTGCTTTTTGGCCTGTTGGCCGGTCATAACGCCCCGGCTGGTGCTGACAATAACCACTCCCCGTCCGCTTTTAACGCGGGGCATGTCGTCGGCACCAGCGTACAGACGACGGCCGGGTTTGGACAGGCGTTTTATAGCGGTAATGCTTGGAGCGGCGCCTTCGGGATAAATGGTAACCTTTAAAAACGGGCGCGGCTTGGCAGCCACAACTTCCGCCTTATGTAGATAGCCGGATTGAACCATCTGGTCAGCCAGGCGGGCTTTTAGGTTGCTGTGCGGCATAACCACTTCGTTTTTAGAGGCGGTCAGGGCATTGCGAATGCGGGTCAGCATGTCGGCGACGGGATCTGATGATTGTAATGACATTGGCTCTCCTTTACCAGCTCGATTTAGTTACGCCTGGAATTTCTCCGCGGCTGGCATGTTCACGGAACGAGATACGGCTTAAGCCGAAACGGCGCATATAGCCGCGCGGCCGGCCGGTCTCAAAACAACGGTTCTTGCGGCGGGTCGGACTAGAATTGCGCGGCAGACGGGCCAGGCCTTCCAGATCGCCGACGCGTTTGAGCTCGGCCCGCTTGGCGGCGTACTGCTTGATCATTTTCAGGCGCTTTAGGTCCCGCGCCACTATGGATTTTTTAGCCATTAGCGCTTCTCCTCTTTCTCCAGCGGCAAGCCTAACCGGGCAAGCAGCGCCCGGCTGTGCTCAACGCCGGCTGATTTTAGTACCAAAGTAATTTGCAATCCATGAATGGTCTGGATGTCTTCGAAAGTCAGCTCCGGAAATATCGATTGATCAGCGACGCCCAGGCTGTAATTGCCTGATTGGTCGAACGATTTCAAGCTAACCCCGTGGAAATCCCGCACTCGCGGCAGGGCTACGCTAACCAGACGGTCAAAAAACTCGTACATACGGTCGCCGCGCAACGTAACGCTCACGCCGATACGGTTTTGCCCGGCGCGAATCTTAAAAGAAGCGATCGATTTGCGCGACAACCGGTCGACCGGCTGCTGTCCAGTGATCTTTCTAAGGGTATTGACCACCACGCCATGGTAGGATTTGTCATCTTTGTGTCGGCCGGTGCCCACCGCCACCACGATTTTTTCCAGCCGCGGCACCTGATGCAGATTAGCCAAGCCCAGCTCTTTTTGCAACTGCGGACGGATTTCGTTGACGTACAGCTGCTTCAATCTAGCCTGATAAGCGGGCGCTGATTTTACGGGCATCATTTAATCTCCTTATTGCCGGCGGAACGGGCCACCCGCGTCTTGCTGCCGTCTTTTTTAAGGGCGTAACCAATCCTGGTGGGCTTGCCGCCAAAGACCAGACTGACTTTGCTAACCGGAACCGGCACCTGGATGTCTTTAGTGCCGCCGCGCGGTTGATGACGGTTGGGGTGGATATGGCGCTTACGCGAACCAACGCCCTCGATGATCACGGAGGCGGTTTTGGGCAACACCGCCGTTATTTTGCCGGTTTTGCCTTTATCGGCGCCACCCCGGATGATTACCGTGTCGCCTTTTTTCAGGCGGATTGTCGGCCGGTGGCTTAGGCGGGATTTATTAACTTTGGACATGTCTAGAGCACCTCCGGCGCCAGGCTGATAATTTTAGAGTACCCCAAGTCGCGTAACTCTCTGGGGACTGGGCCGAAAACCCGGGTGGCGCGTGGCGTTTTGTCATCGGCAATCAGCACGGCGGCGTTATCGTCAAAACAAATGGTTGATCCGTCGCGGCGCCGTATCTGGTTGGTGGTGCGCACTATCACGGCTTTGACGACGCTTTTCTTCTTAACGCCTCCGGTCGGGTTGGCCTGTTTGACGCTGGCGACTATCACGTCGCCCACGCGGGCGTAACGACGACGGGTACCGCCAAGTACGCGAATGCAAAGAAGTTCGCGGGCTCCGCTGTTATCGGCAACTTTCAGGCGTGACTCTTGCTGGATCATACGGCTTCCTCGTCTTTTAGCTCAACCACGCCCTGGCCGGATTCGACTACCCGCTTCAGCGCAAAACGCTTGGTGGCGCTAACCGGCCGGATTTCGGTAATCTCTACCAGATCGCCAACCTGAGCGACGTTTTTGGGGTCGTGCACGGCCAGCCGCCGGCTGTTGGTATATTGCTTGCCATATAGCGGATGAGTCATCCGCCGCACCAAATTGACTTGGACGGTTTTATCGGTTTTGTCGGATACGACCTTGGCAATGAATTTCTTAGGCATGACTATTTCCTTGTTTTCTTAAGAGGCTTGCTCGGCGATTCGGCTGGCGCCGGGCCGTTTAAGGCGGTTAGCAGCCGGGCGATTTCGCGGCGGACCGCGCGGATGCTGCGAGGATTAACCAGCTCGCCGGCCTTAAGGCTGCGCTTTTTTTCGGCCAGATCGGCCCGTTTCTGAGACAAAGCCTCAGCCAACTGCTTGGGGTTAAGTTGAGCCGGTTTGGCGGTGGTTTTAGCCATCTTTAAAACTCCTCCCTGGTGACAAATTGCGTCTTGACGGGTAACTTGTGGCCTGCCAGGCGCATGGCTTCACGCGCCACTTCTTCGCTCACGCCCTTCATTTCAAACATCACCGTACCGGCCTTAACCTTGGCGACGAAAAATTCCGGATTGCCCTTGCCGCTGCCCATTTTAACGTCTTGAGGCTTGCGGGTAACCGGAGTGTGCGGAAAGACGCGTATCCAAATTTTGCCGCCGCGCTTAACGTAACGGGTCATCGCCTGGCGGGCCGATTCGATCTGACGGCTGGTAATCCGCTCATTTTCCAAGCTTTTCAGCCCGTAGTCGCCAAAAGCGACGTAGTTGCAGGCGGTAGCCACGCCGTCGTTTTTGCCTTTGCGTACTTTGCGGAATTTGGTTTTATTAGGTAATAACATGGTCTAAAACTCCTTAAACCTGAGCCGCCTCGCCTTTAAAAATCCAGACCTTCACGCCGATAATACCGGCGGGCGTGCGAGCCCGCGCCAAGTGATAATCAACGTCGGCTCTTAAGGTGTGCAGCGGAACGCTGCCGCGGATTTCTTTTTCGCGCCGGCTCATTTCGGCGCCGTTCAGCCGGCCGGCTACTTGAATGCGCACGCCCTTGGCGCCGGCGTTCAGGGTGTTTTGCGCGGCCATCTTAACGGCCCGCCTGAAGTTAATCCGCCGCTCCAGTTGCCGGGCAATGTTTTCGGCAACCAGCTTGGCCGACAGTTCCGGCCGTTTGATCTCCTCGATGTTGACCCTAACCGGCATACCGATGATTTTTTCAACCTGAGCTTTAATCTCTTGGGCGCCCTGGCCGCCCCGGCCAATGACCACTCCGGCCTTGGCGGTGTAAATGGTGATGGTGGCCAGATTGGCCGAACGTTCAATGTCGATCCGGCCGATGGTAGCCCGGGTAGCGAACCGCCGCTCGATCCAATCGCGCACCTTGATATCAGCAGCCAGCCAATCAGCATAACCGCGCTTGCCGCTAAACCAACGCGAAACCCAGCCCTTGTGGACTTGCAACCGCATGCTTAGAGGATTCACTTTTTGTCCCATTATTTCTCCTTGGTTTTAGGCTTGACGGTTGCTTTGCTCTTGGCCGCCGGCAGGCTGCCGCTGACTTCTACGACCACGTGCGAGGTGCGGCGCTGATAGGGCTTGCTCATCCCCCTGGCGCCCGCTCGGTAGCGCTTAAGGCGGGAACCGGCGGTAACCTGCAGCTGGCTGATCGTCAAACTGCTCTCGTCCAGGCCGTGATTGAAAGACGAGTTGGCCCGGGCCGAGTTGACTAACTTCAGCAGCGGCTTGGCCGCCCGCTTGGGCGTATGGCTCAAAATAACCAGCGCGTCGGCAACGCTGCGCCCGCGCACTAAAGCGGCCACCAGGCTGAGCTTGCGTGGCGCCATAGCGACGCTCCGGGCGGCGGCTCTGACACTGACCTGACTAAGCTGCGCCATAACTACTTCTCTTTGCCTCCGTGCTTACGAAACTTACGGGTAGGCGAAAACTCGCCCAGTTTGTGGCCAACCATGTTTTCGCTGACATAAACCGGCACGTGCACCTTGCCGTTATGGACCGCTATGGTCCGCCCGACCATTTCGGGGGTGATAGAACTGCTCCGGGCCCAGGTTTTAATGATGGTGCGGTCGCCTTCCGGCAACGCGGCTATCTTGCGGGCCAGCTTAAAATCTACGAACGGTCCTTTCTTAAGCGAACGACTCATAATATGCTACCTCTTCCTCTTGGCTTCATGCCGGCTTCGGACGATCAGTTTGTTGATTTTACCACGCGGCCTGGTGCGATAGCCCAAAGTCAGCTGGCCCCATGGCGTGCGCGGAGCTTTACCGGTGCCATGACGGCCGCCGTCACCGCCGCCGTGGGGGTGGTCAACGGCATTTTGCACCACGCCTCTAACCGTCGGCCGAATACCCATGTGCCGTTTGCGGCCGGCCGAGCCGATTTTGACGTTTTGGTGCTGCTCGTTGCCAACGCTGCCCAGATGAGCGCGGCACTCCAGCCTGAAACGGCGGATTTCGCCGCTGGGCAAGCGCACCAGAGCGTAATCGCCTTCTTTGGCCATCAGTTGGGCGCGGGTACCGGCGGCTCTGACCACTTGACCGCCCCGGCCGGGCTGCAGCTCGATGGCGTAAATGGTACTGCCAGCCGGTATGGCTCTTAACGGCAGCCGGTTGCCGTTTTCAACCGAAGATTTTTCGCCAGTTTGAATGATGGCGCCTTGCTTCATGCCGGCCTCGGCCAAAATATAGTGATATTTGCCCGAATCGTCCTTCACTCGGGCAATCCGCGCCGAGCGGTTGGGGTCGTATTCGATGTGCTCCACCATGAGCTTAACCCCGTCCGGCAGGCGGTGGTTTAATAAGCGGTAGAACCGCCTGTGGCCGCCGCCACGGTGCCTGGTGGTAATCCGCCCGCTGTTGTTACGGCCGACCGATCCTTTTTTAATCTTCAAAAGACCGCGCAGCGGCTTTTTGGCGGTAATGGCCGAAAAATCCTGGCTGCTCATGCCGCGGCGGGCCGGCGTGGTCGGATTATAAACCTTAATGGCCATTACTTGGTCTCCTCTTGGGCGAACAGTTTGATGCTTTGGCCTTCGGCCAGGCTAACGTAGGCTTTTTTCAAGCCGGAGCGATAAGTCAGGCTGCCGCGCTGGCGCCGGCTGGAACGGCCAATAACCGGCTTGCCTTTGGCGTTCAACACTCTTACGCCGGCCACTTTAACCGAATACAGCTGGCCGACCGACCGGGCGATTTCGGCTTTACTGAGCCGAACGGGAACTTCAAACACGTAAACGCCCGCCTGGCTGGCGGCATAGGCTTTTTCGCTCATTCTTGGCACGATATGGTGCTGAAGATCGCTGGCGCTCATGATTGGCCCTTTCCGCCTGCCCGACCAAGCCATTGCTCGATGACCGCCAGCGCTTCAGGAGTAAGCAGCACCGCGTCGGCGTTGAGCAGCTTGTAAACATTAAGGTAACGGGCGTTAACTAAATCAACGTAAGAAAGGTTACGCGAAGCCCGTTCCAGCTCGGGGGTCTTGGATTTTACCGCCAGCAGTATTTGAGCGGCCCCGGCGGCGTGTTTGGATAAAAACAAGGCCATGTCTTTGGTTTTGGCGATACCGACTGGTTCACTAGGCAGCACTACCAATTTGTTATCGGCGGCGGCCAGTGACAGCGCCTGGCGCAGAGCCAGCCGTTTAGCGTTGGTTGAAATTATCTTGGTAAAGTTTTGGTTGCCCCTCGGCCCGAAAGCGATACCGCCACCGCGCCAGATAGGATTACGGCTGGATCCGACACGAGCATGGCCGGTACCCTTCTGCCGCCACGGCTTTTTACCGCCGCCGCTTACCTGGCCGCGGGTTTTGGTGGAGGCCCTGGCGCTGCGTCCTTCGGCTAAATAGGCGTCGTAAGCCAACCTAAGCAGCTGATGATTGCCGACTTTCAAGCCAAACACCTCCGGGTTTAACGCCGGACTGGCTTTTTTGGCGGCAGCTTTACTTGCAGTGCTTGGCATGTTTAAGCGCCCCCCACTAACATCAGCTGGCTGCGCCGCGGGCCGGGCACGGCCCCTTTGACGGCCACCAGATTATTTTCGGCGTCAACCAAAGCGATTTTTAAATTACGCACCGTCACCTGCTGATGCCCCATTCGTCCGGCCATTTTTTTGCCCTTAAAGACTTTTTGGGGATACATCGAGCCGATTGACCCCGGTTTGCGGTAGTTCATGCTGCCGTGAGTTTTCGGGCCGGTGGTGAAGTTGTGGCGCTTAACGGTACCAGCAAAGCCCTTGCCCTTGCTGATGCCAGTTACGTTAACCAAGTCGCCCACCGCGAAAATACTGACGTCTATCTTGTCGCCAAGCTTGGCCTGAGACGGTTCTGACAGGCGTACCTCTTTAAGTGTCTTAGCGGTAGCCTCGGCTTTCTTAAGATGGCCGGCCAGGCTTTTGGACGGCCGCTTGGCCTCGCCAAAGCCTATCTGAACGGCATCATAGCCGTCGCTGGCATGATTTTTAAGCTGGGTGACCACGCAAGGGCCGGCTTTAATCAGCGTTACCGGAGTGGCCACGCCGTCTTCGCCCAGCAGCTGGGTCATACCGATTTTGGTGCCGATTAAAGCTTTCATCTGTCGATTCCTTGCGCCCGCCTTCTTTATGTGCGTCGAAAACGCGTTTCACGCAAAATTCTTGGGTTGCCTGTGGTATCCCGCTTAGCTCGCAAGGGACCTGCCGGCGCACCAAGAACTTTTATTATAAAGAAAGAAGACGGATTTAGCTTAAGCTAAATTTCTTTTGATGTTACCTGCGTAAGTTTAACAGAGTACGTTAAGTGTTGTCAAGGAAAATCGGCCGCGGTATCCCTTAATAAAGATTGGTGTCAAACGCGAGGAAACGAACGAGTGGCGGGCGGCGCGGTTTGACCGCTCTGGTTTAAGCTGGCCGAAAGCTGCTGCTGGGCGGCGTATAGCAGCTCTTTTAGCGCTTCGCCGGCCCGGTTTAACTTGGCGTAGGCGGCGGCCAAATCGGCTAAAGTCTGGGCGCGAGAACTGCCCGGGGCTGCAGAGTTCAATTGTCCCAAGAGCCGGCTGATGGTATCAGCGGCTTCCAGAAGGCTTTGATGAACGCTGCTGTCAACCACGGCGGGCGACTGCACCGAGCGCAAAGCCTCCAGACAGGCCCGCCAGGCGGCGGCGCCCTTGGCCGCGTCAAGGCGGTCGGCACCGGACTGATATTGCCAGGCTGGCTCTATCGCCCTCAACAGCTGAATTTGGTATTCGGACAGTTGGCTGAAACGATCCAGCGCGGCTTTAAGGCCAGCCGCGCCGCCGCCAAAATTATTACAGTCCTGAAGCGTTTTGCGATAGCCGCCGGCCAGCGCGCCAAGCCACGGACGTGGCTGGTTTTGGCATATCGTAGAAGCTTTGCCGGCTGCCGCCGAAAGCTGGGTCAGCCCGCTCATAAACCGATTGGCTTGATCGGGAACGGCAACATCCAGGCCAGACAAAACGGCCGAAGTGTCGCTCACTTGCTTAGCCAGCTCCTGTTTGGTCCGGTTCAGATTGCTTTGCAGCCCGTTTTTAGCCAGCGCCGCCTGAGTGAATAAGGCGGCCGCCAGCAAGCTGCCCGCAAATAACAGTCTAATTGACCCTAGCAACAGCTTGCGCCTGGCGGCTTGGCGTTTCGCCAACCGTTCCAGCGCGGGCCGGTTGCTTTTGATGATGGTCGGTCGGGTGCCTTTTTTCATTGTCAGGTTATGCCTAGCTTAGG
The DNA here is from genome assembly GCA_004100265.1 of Candidatus Chaera renei. Classification (GTDB taxonomy): domain Bacteria; phylum Patescibacteriota; class Saccharimonadia; order Saccharimonadales; family Saccharimonadaceae; genus Chaera; species Chaera renei. The sequence goes on along the minus strand of SCKW01000007.1, from coordinate 3,983 downwards.
CGCGTATAGCTCGCTGTCCAGCGGCCAGGGATTAAACCGACAACCGTTCAGATTAATCGATTGTTGCATCATGACCGGCGCTAACTGTTCAGGACCGGCGCAGGCGGCATGCCCGGTGGCGTGAGAGTGTCCCAGCCAGTGGCCTACCTCGTGGTTAATCACCATGTGGCGATAGTCGCTCAAACTGCCGCCGTCGCGGTTCCAGCTGTCGGAGGCGTTTTGCCAGCGGCTCTGATTAACAATAACGGTGTTGCCAACCGTACAGCTGTAAACGCTGTCGCATCCGGCAGAGAATGACGGCACCATTGACGCTTCCGCCAACACCACGCTCAATTGGCCGCCGCTTGGCACTTCCTGAAACCTGATACCCAGCCGCGACCAGCCTCGCGGATCGTTTAACGTTTGGCTTAGAACCGCTTTAAATTTAGCCAGGTCGGCCGTGATGTTGCCTTTGGTGTCCACGCTGTAATCGACCACTCTCAAAGACCGCACCGAAAACGGAGACGGCTGAATGCCTTCCAGCCTTTCGGCGGCTATTGACACGCGGGAAACCAGGCATAACTGATCTTTGTCCGGCTGGCAGGCCGCAGGCAGCGGCGGCGGGGCGGCCAAAACCCGCTTTAACGGTCCTTGGCCGGCCCAGGCTAGAGCCACCGCGCCGACGATTATAACAATAGTGAAATAACCCGTTTTGATTAGCCGCATCTTAATGCTTTTTACAGTATAAAGCAGCCGGGGCGTCATTTACACGATTATGCCTACCGGTAAAAATAACGAAACTACCGTCATCACCGTTAAAATGGCGTACTCGATCTTACGGTCTACCTGAAAATGGTCGTGCGCGGCGAATATCAGGCCCGCCAAAAAGCCAACCGGCAAACCTTTCAGCATAAAGCTGTCGCCCAACGCAAGCGGCGAGGCGAATTTCAGCCAAATCGACCCCAGGATCACGTAAAGCACTAGTTTTAAAAAATAAACGCTGTCTTTTTCGTTGGTTTGATTTTTCTTAGGCATAAACAGATTGTAGCACGGAATCGCCAAATCAAATCCCTGGCCGCGGGGCTAATTCCGTGGCTTGCCGCGCGAAAGCAAAATCAAAAGCGCCCGCGGCGTATAGCGGTTCCGCGGGCGGCTTGGTGGACTTTTTAGTTTTTTAAGGCTACATTCTGATTTCGGCGTCGCAGCCTGCCGGCAAGCTGAGATTCTGCAGGCTGTCAATCGTCTTGGGCGAGGCGTTAATGATATCGATCAGCCGTTTATGTACCCGCATTTCAAAAGCCTCGCCGCCTTTTTTATAAACGTGCGGCGATTTTACCACCGTGAAAGTGCTACGGCGGGTAGGCAAAGGTACTGGTCCGGCCACTTGCGCGCCGGTCCGCAGGGCGGTATCAACGATTTGTTTGGCAGACTGGTCGATAACTTTGTGATCGTAAGCCTTCAGCCGGATACGGATGCGCGGCTTGCTGTTGCCGTCATTGCCGCTGGCTGCGGCCGTTTTGGCGGAAGTTTTCTTGGCTTGAGGCATGCTCTTACTTGTTAATCTTGGTTACCACGCCGGCGCCGACCGTGCGGCCGCCCTCGCGGATGGCGAAGCGCAAACCCTGCTCCATGGCGATGGGTGACAGCAGCTTAACCTTAAAGGTAACGGTGTCGCCCGGCATAACCATTTCTTTGTCGGCCGGTAGTTCGACTTCGCCGGTTACGTCGGTGGTGCGGAAGTAAAACTGCGGCTTGTAGCCCTTGAAGAACGGCGTGTGGCGGCCGCCTTCCTCTTTGGTTAACACGTAAACTTCGGCGTCGAATTCGGTGTGAGGCGTAATGCTGCCCGGCTTGGCGATAACCTGGCCGCGCTCGATGTCGTCACGCTCGATACCGCGCAGCAAGATGCCGGCGTTGTCGCCCGCTTGGCCCTGATCCAGGCTCTTCTTAAAAGCCTCGATTCCGGTTACCACCGATTTTTTGGTGGGCCGCACGCCGACGATTTCCACTTCGTCGTTCACTTTCACCACGCCGGACTCAATGCGTCCGGTAGCCACAGTGCCGCGCCCTTTGATGGAAAATACGTCTTCTATGGGCATCAAAAACGGCTTGTCCAATTCCCGTACCGGCTCTTCGATATAGTCGTCCATGGCCTTAACCAGGTCCATGATTTTGTCGCCCCATTCGGACTTAGGATCTTCCAAGGCTTTCAGGGCCGAACCTTTAACGATCGGGCAGTCACGGTCAAATTCGTATTTGGCCAGCAAATCGCGGACGTCTTCTTCGATCAGCTCGACCAGTTCCGGATCGGCCATGTCCATTTTGTTTAAGAAAACCACGATCTTGGGAACGCCTACCTGGCGGGCCAGCAGCACGTGTTCGCGGGTTTGCGGCATAGGGCCGTCGGCGGCCGAAACCACCAGCACGGCGCCGTCAATCTGGGCTGCACCAGTAATCATGTTCTTAACGTAGTCGGCGTGACCGGGCATGTCCACGTGCGCGTAGTGCCGTTTCTCGCTTTCATATTCCTGATGGCTGGTCGCGATCGTAATACCGCGTTGCCGCTCCTCGGGAGCGTTGTCGATTTGGTCGTAAGAAACCGGCTTATTGGTGTCGCTGGGCAAGAGGGCGGCTAAAACCGCGGTAATGGCCGCGGTCAGAGTGGTCTTGCCGTGGTCAACGTGTCCCATCGTGCCAACGTTAACGTGAGGTTTGCTGCGGTCGAATGTTGCCATCAATTACTCCTAGTTATTTTAAAAAGGTTTTGAATCGCCTTTTTTACATAATATTTCTTCTTTAGCGCATGAAGAAAAAATCCTCACGGCGTATGGCGCCGATTATAGATGTTTTCCGGCCGTCTGTAAAGATTCTTTTTAATGGCCCGCCGGGCTTTTTCAGAGGAAGTTAATTTTGGCGCCCGTAATTGCGGTAGTGCCGCCAAATCGATTCTTGCTCGGTGCCGCCAACCAGATGCAGCCGGCCGGCCACTTCCAGCTTGGTTCTGGCGATGCCGATAGCCGTCAGCTGCTGTCCGCTGACGAGCTTGTACATGTCGTCATCGAAATCTTGTAACCACAAAGTATCGGATAGTAACAGATTGCGGGTAGTTTTAACCGGGCAAATAGAGCTAATCTGGCAGCCCCATTCGTCGGCGAACCACTCCAGGCATCCGGCATGCCGCTCGGTGCCGGTCAGGGCCGTTCTGGAGGCTGTTTCATACCAGCTGGCTAAAAACCGACCGTGCTGCAATTCGGGATAGGCCAGCTCAACCAAACAACCCAACCTTAAAGGGGCCAGCCGCACCAAAGCTACCAGTTCGCCCGCGTCGCCGCGATAAGTTTGCTCGTTGATCTTCAGGCAGTTCTCGGTTAGGTTATTAACCTCCCTGATATCGCAGCCAAAATCGTCCTGCAGATATCTGCTGAGGCATTCCAGCGCCGTGGCGGCCCGCAAGTGAGGCTCGCCTACGACATAGGCGAATTGCCGCAGGTTCTCTAACCTGATATCGCGAAGGTACTCCTCTGATTCCGAAAACTCTGGGTAATGTGCCGATTCAGCCATGGTTAATGTTGTGATTGATAGCGGTAAAGATTAGCGGTTATTCCAAAGGATTTAAACAGCGGCTTCGAACCTGAGCGGCCGGCTATTTTAAAGCCCTACGAACCGCCGGAGCTGCTTTTACTGATGATCTCCTGCGCCACGTTCGGCGGCACTTCTTCGTATTGGGCCAGTTCCATGCTGCTGGAAGCCCGTCCCTGGCTCATACTGCGCAGGTCGGTAGTATAACCGAACATCGAACCCAGCGGCACGTAGGCGATAACAACTTTAACACCCATGCGGTCTTCCATGCTTTTAATCCGGCCGCGGCGTGAGTTAAGATCGCCGATAACGTCGCCCATAAATTCCTCGGGGGTCACTACTTCTACCTGCATGACCGGCTCAAGAAGTACCGGTTTGGCTTTTTTTACGCCTTCGCGGGTGGCGATGGATCCGGCCATTTTAAA
>SCKW01000057.1 GCA_004100265.1 Candidatus Chaera renei | reverse complement strand
TTTTCAAGTACAACCTGGCAGGCACCGCCTTTTTTTGGTCTACCTACGGTGGCTTTTTCGTGCTGAACGCCGTTTTGGGTTTTGGCAATCTGCCGTCTTTGGCGATGGCCAGCCTGTTTGGCCACGCCGTGTTTTTTTTGCTGGATAAAACCTGGGTGTTCGACCAAGAAAGCTCACGGCGGCGCACTGGCCGCGAGATGACCCGTTTCGCGGCTTTTATGGCGCTTAATTACGTGATTAACATAGGCATCGTGATTGGCCTGGCGGCCATCGGAATAACTCCTTACATCGGCCAGTTCGTAGCCGCGGCGTTCTTTACGTTTTGGAGCTTTGCCGGTCTTAAGTGGTGGGTGTTCAAACCGCGACTGGTTAAAAGGAGGGTTTAGGCGTGGCCGACGCCAACAGCCGTAAGCGTCCCAGCAAAAAGCAGCACGCCCTGCTGAGTTATTTGGACGAATTTATACGGGCCCACGGTTACGGCCCGAGTTACCGCGAAATCATGCGGGCGCTCGATTATAAATCGGTTTCCACAGTGGCGGTGCACGTGGACAACCTGATCGCCAAGGGCTGGCTTAAAAAGCGCCAGCGCTCCGCCCGCTCGCTCGAGGTTGTCGGTGCCTCTGCTGCTGCAGCGAGCCCGGCCTTGGGCGGTGGCCCGGTTGGTAAAAACCATGCCGCCTGGCTGGCCGGTAGGGTTAAACAGGCGTTTGAAGATTACGAGCGCTCGCCCGACAAAACCAAGCAAGACAACCTTTACGTGCTGGTAGGAGCCTTGCAGATTTTGGGGCTAGACGATGCCGCCGCGGCCTTTAAAGCCCGCCTGTCATCGTTTAAAACAGATTGACTACAGAGACAAGCCAAGGCTATAATGGCGATCGTGGCAGTGGGGTACTATAAGCCACCCGCTCTGAAGCATTAGCCCGCGAGAAGCAGCTAAAAAGCTATCGGGGACGGGAGTTCATCAAATCACACATTCCGGGGTAGCGCAGCGGTAGCGCAGTTGACTGTTAATCAATTGGTCGCGGGTTCGAATCCCGCCCCCGGAGCCAGACCAAGCAGAGAAAAGCATAGACCCAGTTC
>SCKW01000056.1 GCA_004100265.1 Candidatus Chaera renei | reverse complement strand
GTATTAAGCAGTTCTTAAAGCCGTATGTCAGCAGCCAGTCCGGCTGGATTATCGAAAGCAGCAGCGGTAGCAGGATAGGTCGTCACGACGGAGCGATTTTTTACACCTTGGGGCAGCGTCGCGGACTGGGCGTAGGCGGCGGCCTGCCCTATTACGTCGTGGGCAAAGATATGGATAAAAACGAGGTTTACGTTAGCCGCGACCTCAACGACCAGGCGCTGTGGCGCGACCGGCTGGAGCTGGCCGGCCAGCATTGGATCGGCGGCCGAGCGCCGGACACGGACAAGCTCTATCTGGCTAGGCTGAGGCACCGGGCGCCTTTAGTGCCGGCCCGGTTAAAAAGAAACGGTCCAAGCGGGCGGCTGAGCCTGGAGCTGGTCGAGCCGCAACGAGCGATCGCGCCGGGTCAGTCGGCAGTGATCTATGACGATCAGGTCTGCCTGGGCGGTGGCGTAATCGTATAGCGGCGGGCTTACAGGTAAGGTTGTTGATCTGACAGCGGCACGTCCTGAATTTTTTGCGTCCAGCCGGGCATAGTGTCTCCCCGGCAGGCGGGAGCATAAAAAATATCTCGCCTGATAGTGCCTCGCACACTTTCCGCCTTAATTATGTAGCCGTTATAAACGGTAAGGTCGTAAGGTGCGTCTTGAGACAGTCCGTCGCCCAACAGACTATCCAAGAAGTAACCTAAGTACTGCCACTTGGCGCCACAATGTTCTTGGGGACAAACTGGCTGCTCGCCGGCCAAGTGATCATCGGGAACGCGCCAGTAACACCTGCCGCAGCGGTATAAAAACTTGTTGGGGGCCAGCTCGTACGATAACAACGCGTGATCCAGGCTGAGCTTTTCCGATCGTTTCGGATTTTCCGGTTGCGGATCGCCGGGATTTTTGTTGGCTTCCATCAATTCCATATAATAACATAGCAGGCTTGGCAAGGTGGCGGCTTTAAGGTTATAGTTAAGTTCGTTGATATGAACGCCCAAACGATCCGGCAAGCTTTTTTGGATTTTTACGCTGCCAGGGGCCACGCTATTATCGGCCGGTCCAGCCTGGTACCCAAAGACGATCCGACCACTTTGTTCACCGGCAGCGGCATGCAGCCGCTTTTGCCGTATTTGCTGGGCGCCGAACACCCGCAGGGCCGCCGCCTGGCCAACTCTCAAACTTGCCTGCGGGCCGAAGATATTTATGAAGTCGGGGATAACCGCCACACCACTTTTTTTGAGATGCTGGGCAACTGGAGCCTGGGGGATTATTTCAAAAAAGAGCAGCTTGGCTGGTTTTTCGAGTTTTTAACC
>SCKW01000055.1 GCA_004100265.1 Candidatus Chaera renei | reverse complement strand
TTTATCAGCACCGCCAGCCATGAAATGCGCACGCCGGTGGCCACCATAGAGGGCTATTTGGGGTTGGCTCTCAACCCGAAAACCGCCACCATAGACGATAAAGCCAAAGAGTATCTGCAAAAAGCCAAGGAATCGGTGCAGCACCTGGGGCGTCTTTTTCAGGACCTGCTGGATGTCAGCAAGGCCGAAGACGGACGTCTTAACACCAACCCGGTGGTAGTTGACATAGTGGCCTTTACCAAAGAAGTTACCGAGTCGTTCGAGCTAAGCGCCAAACAAAAAGGACTGGTGCTGTATTTTAAGCCGGTATCCTCCAGCGCCTTAGAGACCAACCGCCGGCTGAATCCGGTCTATTACGCCCTGGCCGACCAGGGCCAGCTGCGCGAAGTGCTTTCCAACCTGATTGAGAACGCCATCAAATACACTCAAACCGGCAGCATCACGGTTGATATTGGAGGCAACGACGAGGCGATAACGGTCAGCGTTGCCGACACCGGTATCGGCATACCGCCCGAAGATATACCACACCTGTTTCAAAAATTCTACCGTATCGACAATTCCGTCACCCGCGAGATCGGCGGCACCGGCCTGGGCTTGTACCTGTGCCGCCGCCTGGTAGAGGCCATGCGCGGCCGCATATGGGTAAAAAGCGAGTTCGGGCGGGGCAGTACCTTTTACGTGCAGATCCCCCGGCTGACCCACGAAGAGGCCATGGAGCGGCTGGCCCAGAGCGGCAATCTGGAGGCCGCGGACAGCGCCAATGCATAAGTACTATGGATTTTTCAATATTTTGTTCATACAATGGGGGGTAACATGGCCAAAATAATGCTGGTCGAAGACGACAAGAACCTGCGCCAAATTTACGGCGCCCGGCTGTTGGCCGAAGGCTACGACATAGTTTCGGCCGGCGACGGCGAAGAAGCCCTGGCCATGGCCATTAAAGAGAGGCCTCAATTGATCATCAGCGACGTGATGATGCCGAAAATCAGCGGTTTCGACATGCTGGACATTCTGCGTTCCACCACCGAAACGCATGACATCAAGGTAATTATGATGACCGCTCTAAGCTCGGAGGAACAGCGATCGCGGGGCCAGTCGCTGGGCGCCGACCGTTATTTGGTGAAATCGCAGGTGGGTATCGAGGATATGATCAAAGTAGTGCACGAATTATTGGGCGATCAGGCAATCGGCAAGACACCTCAGGCGCCGGCAACGACACCGCCCAGAGGAACGTCGGCACCAGCTGGCTCGGGCCCCCAGGCACCGCCTCCGGCAGCCAGAGAACGCTTCGCGGCACCGCCGCCGACC
>SCKW01000054.1 GCA_004100265.1 Candidatus Chaera renei | reverse complement strand
CTATCGAACAGGCCTTAAAGCGTCCCAGGCCCATAGACATAGATCTGGTCAACGCCCAACAGGCCAGAAGAATCCTAGACAGGCTAGTCGGCTACCAGCTAAGCCCGGTGCTTTGGAAAAAGGTGCAGCGGGGATTAAGCGCCGGACGGGTGCAATCAGTGGCCGTCCGCCTGATCGTGGAACGAGAGCGCGAAATTACCACTTTTTCGAGCACTCCTTATTACAAGATAACCGCGGTTTTTAGTCTGCCGGACGGCGGCGAACTGCTAGCCGAAGGCCAGTCAAAACCGGCTACGGCCGAAGCAGCCAGACAACTGCTCCAACAATTGGCAGACGATAGTTTTGCGGTGTCCGAAATCAAAAAAACGCCGGCCTCGCGTAATCCCGCGCCGCCGTTTACTACCAGCACACTGCAACAGGCCGCCAGCAACCGCCTGGGCTTCAGCCCCAAACAGACCATGATGCTGGCCCAGCGTCTGTACGAAAGTGGCCATATTACCTATATGCGTACTGATTCGCTAAGCCTAAGCCCCTTGGCGGTCAAGCAAATGGCCGACCACATTGAAAAAACCTATGGCCGCCAATATCTGCAAACCCGTCGTTACAAAACCAAATCGGCTGGCGCCCAGGAGGCGCATGAGGCCATTAGGCCGACCGACATTAGTAAAACCGCCATCACCGGCAAGGATTCCGGGCAAAACCGCCTTTACCGGCTAATCTGGCGGCGTACTCTGGCCAGCCAGATGGCGGCCGCCCAGTTAGAAAAGACTACTTTAAACATAACCGGCGCCAGCAGCCGTTATCGTTTTACGGCAAGCGGCGCCATTGTCCGTTTTGACGGGTTTCTCAAACTAGACCCCCCTAAAACTGATGCCGCTTCCGACGTCATGCCGCCGCTCAAGCAAGGCGAAAAGCTCGGCGTCCTGCGAATCATGGCCGCCGAAACTCCCGAAAGGCCGCCCTCCCGTTATACCGAAGCCAGCCTGATTCGCCAGCTGGAGGCCATGGGCATAGGCCGTCCCAGCACCTACGCGCCAACCATCAGCACTATTATTGATCGCGGTTACGTAGTCAAAAGAGACCTGCCAGGTGTTCCCGGCGAGCTATTGCGCCTCAGGGCAGTGCCAGGCCGGCCGGTTGAACAATCAGCCGAAACCATCATGGTCGGCGCCGATAAGGGTAAGCTTATGCCTACCGATATCGCCAATCTGGTGAACGATTTTTTAACCAGTCATTTTACCAATATCGTCGATTACGATTTCACTAAAGAGCTGGAAGGAGAGTTCGACCAAATAGCCAAACAAAAAAAGCCGTGGCAAAAGGTTTTGGAAAAGTTTTACGGGCCGTTCAAACAGGCCGTCGACAATGCTGAAAACATCAGCCGAGCCGAGGTGGCGGGCGCCCGCGAATTAGGCGTTGATCCAAAATCAAAACGTCCGGTCATCGCCCGGATGGGCCGGTTCGGCCCGATGGTTCAGCTGGGGCGGGCCGAGGATGCCGCCAAACCAGAATTCGCCTCCATACCAACGGGACAAAGCATCGAAACCGTCACACTTGAAGAAGCGCTGCAACTGCTGGCCCTGCCCCGGCAAGTCGGACGTACGGCTGACGGCAAGATTATCGAAGCCAATAGCGGCCGC
>SCKW01000053.1 GCA_004100265.1 Candidatus Chaera renei | reverse complement strand
CCTCAACGTCGTTTTTAATCGTCACAGGATTTGTGGTAACCAAAAAATCTATATTAGTCGTCAGGCTGGTATAGGCGTCGGCCCAGTGCTTGGCTTCAGCCAGGCTTAACGGCTGGCCGGGCTCGCCGTAGGTGATCAAACTTTCCATGGCCGGCGTGGTGAACTCCAGCGGGCCCTGCTCGGTTTGAATAACCGCCGGCCTTAAAAGCCGTTCCGGCGAACCGGGCGTTTCCGGCGCGCTGGGGCCGGCCGAAGGCGCCAAGCCGCCAACGCCAGACGGCGACGGGCTGCCGGCGGCTGCCGGAGCCTTGGCGGGCGCCTTGCCATCCCCCGCCTTTAAGCCGAACAGGGCAGCGCCCACCGCGGCGGTGCCGGCCAGGGCCGTACCCACGCCGATCAGGGCCTTTTTGGAGCGGCCGTTCTTTTTATTATTATCGGTTTCGGGCTGTGTCCAGCCGCGGCTGGCAAAAAAATCTTCTTCCGCGGCGGCGGCTTGAGGCGCCGTTTCAGCGGCTGCCTGACCGTTGTCAGCGCTCAGGTCGCCGAACAAAAAGGTTTGCTCGCTTTCCGGCCGCACGGGGGTTGCCGCCGGCGCGTTGGGGGCACCCTCCGGCCCTGCCGGCCGGCCGTGCTTGGATGAGTGAAAGATCGCCATTAATCTTTTAAACCTCTTAAATTGTTGTAATTCGCCCGCCCTTTTAAATAAGGTTGACTTAAGCCATATCATAACGTAAAAGGTTAAAAAAATCAATTAGTCAAGCTTTTTAGCCAGGTTAAACTAACAACTGCCCTTGTTCCCCGGCCGGTTGCCAGCGGCCTCCCCTTATGTTTATAATGCCAGCAAAAGAAGCCTTAAATGATTGCCTTATTAAAGAAAAATCTAAAAACCTCGCCGGGCGCTTCGCGGCGCCTGGCCGCCCTGATTTTGCCGGCCCTGCTGATAGCCGCCGCCCTGATTTTGCCGGCGCTGCCGGCGGCCGCCGCCTCGCACCCCTGCATTAAAACCGCCATTCCGATTGGCGGCACCAACTGCGTGCCAACCAACGAGAGCGGCCAAATCAGCGACAACCCCATTTTTACCCTGCTGCTTTCGGTGATTAACTTTTTGGCGGTGGGCGTGGGCATCGCGGTGGTCGGCGGCATCGTGTGGGGGGCGCTGCTTTACGTTACCTCCGACGGCGACCCGGGCAAGACCAAACAAGGCATCAGCGTGATACTGAACGCCTTTTTGGGCCTGTTGCTGTTTATTTTTATGTACGCGGCGCTGAATTTTTTGGTGCCGGGAGGGCTGTTTCGAAAATGAGCCGGTTGGCGCCAAGGCTTAAACTGTGGCTGACCGGCCTGGCGGCGCTGGCGGCGCTGGGCCTGGCGGCCCCCGCCCCCGTTTATGCCCACACCGGCACGCCATGCCCCGCGCCCAACGTGCTGCTGCTGCCCGCCTGGTACAATAATCTGACCATCCAGCCCAACTGCAACCAGCCGGATCTGCACAAGCTTGAAGACATCTGGGTGATCGTGCTGAACGTTATCGAGATGCTAATGAAGGCCCTGGGCTATCTGTCGGCCGGCTTTATTGTTTGGGGCGGCTTTAGGTATATGAAGAGCCAAGGCGATCCCAACATGGTGGCCGGCGCCAAAAACACCATTTTTAACGCCGCGATCGGGCTGGTGATCGCCATAGGCTCGGTGGCCATGGTGCGGTTCGTGGTGGGGCTAATCAAATGACGCCCTGGCCCGTTCAGGCGCTGAGCCTGCTTAAAGACGCCGCCGGGCGGCTGGCCCAGCTGATTCCCGACAGCAAAATCCCCAACAT
>SCKW01000052.1 GCA_004100265.1 Candidatus Chaera renei | reverse complement strand
GTAATATCGGCCGGGTTAAGCCCCATCTCGATATTCAGCTGGGGCAGGTAAAGCTTGGCCTGGTCGGCAACCGGCGGCCGGTTTAACAAATCGCGGGCCACGCTGTCGGCGGGACGGCTATCGAACAGCCCGATTGACGGCGCCGCGGCATTAGCCAACAAATAGACGCCTCCAGCCAAAGCCGCTACTGCCGCAAAACCGGACAGCAGCCGGCGGTTTTGACGCCGGGTAGCGCCCAACAGATGGTGATATCTCATCGCCACAATTTTAACATAAGCTTTTCGCTTAAAGAGAAACGGCGCTAACCGCCGAACGGCTTGCTAAGGGTGTTGATAATGCCGGTAACCAGGCCCTGCAAGGCGTTGACAAACCCGACCAAAAGGCCTATTACGGCCCGTAAAAAATCAAATATCTGGTTGATCAGGCTGGTTAGAATGTTCATCAACTTTAATTATACCCTGCCGGCGACTTGAAAAATAACCTGAACAATTGACAATTTGGGGCGAATGATGGGACTTGAACCCACGGCCTCCGGAGCCACAATCCAGCGCTCTAACCAACTGAGCTACATCCGCCAAAAATGCCCGTCCCGTCCGGTGAATTGTATCAAAAATCAGAAGTAAAATACAGATAGGCCAAGGTTCCGCCGCGCCGCCCTTATTGCCCGCGGAGTATACTAAAAACATGACCAACCGCCAGCTGGTGAAACACCTAAAAAACTCGGGCGCTCTGTCCGACGAGCGGCTGGAAGCGGCGTTCGAAGCGGTAGACCGCATTGATTTTGTGCCAGAGGCCGAAAAGCTCCACGCTTACGAGGACCGGCCGCTGCACATCGGCTGGGAGCAAACTGTTTCGTCCCCCATGGTGGTGGCTTTTATGCTGGAGCTGCTAGACGTCAGGCCTGGCCAGCGGGTTATGGAGGTTGGCAGCGGTTCGGGTTGGGTGACGGCGCTGCTGGCTTGCCTGAGCGGTAAAGACGGCCAAGTTTACGGGGTGGAAAGGCTGCCGCAACTGCTGGCGCAGGCCGAACGCAACCTGGCGCGTTATGATTTCAAGCAGATAGAACTGCTGCAGGCCGGCAAGAAACTCGGCCTGCCCGAGAAGGCGCCGTTTGAAAGAATATTAGTGTCGGCGGCGGCCAAAAACCTGCCCGGCAGCCTGGTTAAGCAGCTGGCGCCGGAGGGCATTTTGGTGATTCCGGTGGGACATAAAATCCTGCGGGTCGTTAACGCTCACGACGGGCCGCGCATAAGCGAATACGGCTCTTTCGTTTTTGTGCCGTTGATCTACTAAAAATGTGGCGCCCCGGGTAGGATTCGAACCTACGGCCTTAGGCTTAGAAGTCCTCTGCTCTATCCTCTGAGCTACCGGGGCAAGCATTTTAGGAGCTTATCTGCTTAAGCTGATAAGCAATCATATCGGCGCCGGGAATCTCCGAACCGCTCCACAGTTGCGCCACGCTGTCGTCATCCCTGATTATCAGCACGACGGGCAGCTGCTCCGGCATAATATCATAAAAATCTCTTATCCGTTCCCCGTCGGTTGTTCGCGCGTCTACCACGACAACCTGGTGATCGGTATTTTTTGATATTTCCTGGCGAAGCCGCTCAAACATCCGGGAATCGGATACCGTTCCCCGGTGCAACATATAACAGGCCGCCCCTTCGCGATCCACGATACTGGTAAACTCTAATCCCACAGACATGCTCCTAACTTATGTTCTGGTGCGGGCGGCGAGAATCGAACTCGCATCACTTGCTTGGAAGGCAGGTATATTAGCCATTATACGACGCCCGCGAAACGCGTCAGGCCGGTATCTGGCGAACGTGCTTAATTATAAGGGCAGAGCTTAGCGAATGGTAGTGCCGAAAAGATAGCCCACGCCGTAAGTAACGCCGGCTGCCAGCACAATCACCGCCAGTTGCCGCGCGGCCCCCCAAGCCACGCTGTGGCCGCCGGAACGGGCCACGTAGCCGCCCACCAGCAGCCCGCCCAGGCCGGTAAAAACCACCGACAGACTGATCGCCGCCAGGCCGCCGGTAAAAAACCAAGGCAGCAGCGCCGCCAGCGATCCCAACGTGAACAGCATGAACGACGAAAACGCCGCTGTCCACGGCGAACCCAGCTCTTCGGGGTTAATGCCCATCACCCGGCTGGCGTAAACCGTATGCAGGTGTTTGGCATCGGCGGCGATCTCGGCGGCGGCCCGATTGGCGGTGTCCTGGCTGATACCGGTACCGCGCAGATTGTCGGCAAGTTGCGAGGCCAGCAGCGGCTTGTCGTGCTTCACCATTCGGCGCAGGTCTTTCAAAATGCCTCGGAACAAATCCACCTGCGAAGTTACCGATATCCATTCGCCGATCGCCATGGATATGGCGCCGGCGATCAGACCGGCAAAAC
>SCKW01000051.1 GCA_004100265.1 Candidatus Chaera renei | reverse complement strand
AAGTCACGCTGCCCAGGGCGAAGACGCCGTATTCGCCCCAGCTGCCGGCCGGGATGCCGTCGGGGTAGAGCCGGGCAGTACCCCTAACGTTGGCGTTGGTGGTAGTGGCGCAGCTGCCGCCGGGAGCGCTGGGAAAGCTGCCGCCGGCCCAGACGTCGCCGCCGGTGATTTGGACCAGGGGTTGTTTGCCGACGGCAACGCACTTCTCGGCGCTGGTGCGGTAGTTCGGTGGCGGGTTGGAGGTAAACGGATAAACCGTCAACGAACGGCAAACATAGGTTACGTTAGCGGGTATGCGCGACATGTCCACCAGCTCGGAATAAACCTGGGTAGAGCCCGCTTGGAACACCTGGACGCCGGTTTGTTCTCGATAACCGTTAGACGAACCGCGGTTGGCGTCCTGCTGGGGCTGAGGATCGTAGGGCTGACCGCTCAAGATATACCTGCCGCGGGTCCACCACTGGGTGGGCGGCGTGGCTGTGGGGCCGCTGTTGTCTACCGTGAAAGTAAAGTTCACCACGTCGCTGCGCGTAGCCGCGGCCGGGGCGTCTACTCTGGGAGTCAGCGTGTAGGAATAGCAAGGCCCTATATTGCCGTCAAAAATTTTGATGTTATTGCCGTCGTTGCTGCCATCTTGGGCAAAACTGAGGGCGTAAAGCTGAACTCTGTGCGTCCGGCCGTCATTAAGGTTTAGGTTCCGGTTGTTAAAATCCAAAATGAAACCGTGGCCAAAGTCATTGCCGTTGGCGTCGCGCGGCAGATTAAACCAGCTGGCCACGTCATTGCGCGGGCCGTTAAACCTGCCCGGCTCGCCAGCCGCTCCTCCGTAGCGGGCGCCGAAAGCGCCATCCTTCCAGACGTCTATGGACATTTGCCAGTCTATTTTATTGGTGTCAAACGCCCAACCCTGCGCGTTGTTGCAGTTTATAAGATCCACGTAGCCCTGTTTGGCCACGTAAACTATGTCGTATCCCCAATCAACCGGCCGGTCGTAATACCTAAAGCCGGGGTTATCCCATGGATTGGCCGGCCAGCTGCGGGCGTCAGCCCCGGCCACCTGCCATTCGTACGAATTATGATTCCCGGCATAACCGCCGTTGGGATAGCAAAAGCCGGAGCCGGGCGCGCCCCCCGGCGGTTGGCCGACGGTGAACCCCTGGCAGTAAGGGTCAAACCCGTAGCCTTCGGCGTAAGGCCTGATAAACGGCCCGCTCCAGCCGCTGCCCGGCGGTGGCGGTCCGGCTCTTATGCAAAAACCATCGCCCTGCGGCACCTCAAAAAAGGCCCAGCCATTGATGTCGGTCAGGGTTTTGTTTCTGGTGTTGGGGTTACAGGTAAAGTAATCCGCGCCCTGGATGTTGGTAATGGTGACGCGGGACGAGGCGTCAATTACAAAAATACGCAGCTGGATTCTGGAATACGGCCTGGGTTGGGGCGCCGGCGGCAGGCCGGGCAAATTACCTACCGGGTTGCCGCAAGGCGCTTCAACGATATATAAAGGATTACCATTACCGTCGGTGAAGAAAATCAGGATCCTGTTAGAACCGGACCAGCTGGCAAAAAAGTTGTCGTCGCGCACCCTGTCATAAAAAGAAGACGGGCCGTATTTGCTCGGCGAATCGTCCCGGGAGAAAAAGCCGATGCTGGGATTGTTGATCCGGCTCTCCCAGTCGGCGATCATTTGGGCCGACGGGTTTTTCTGGCGCTGGCCGGCCGGAGCGCCTACCATGGTATTAATCACAAAGGCTGCGCCGGTTCTGTCTTGCTGGTTGCCGCTGTTTAGGCGGTTTTTGATGGCCTGGATAAAAGCGCCCTTGTTGGCGTACTCCCCCGGCTGCAGCGCGCTTCGTCCGGCGTCCCGTCCGTACAGCACATCTGAATTATAAAAAGGCGTGCGGTTGCAAGAAGTATTATTACCATAATTCCTCGAACAAGCCGTGCCGCCGCTAAAGTACGCGGCACCGCTAACGGCCGCCACCGGCGCCGCGTTAAATAGGGCGCCAAGTCCTCCGGCCAGCAAGGCGGCCGACAACGCCGCCGCCACAACCAGCCATCGGCGCCGCATCAACGCTATCACAGCTTGGCCTTCATTTCGTTATATAAAAGCATATAGTTGTTGTAGTCGGTATTCTCTTTGGGGTCGGCAGGCTTGGGGCTTAAGTCCGCGGCCTTTTTGTAATATTCGGCGGCTAAAGCCCAGTTGCCGTTCAGTTGGGCGGTACCGGCCACTTTGGAAGCGGTATCAACGTTTTGTTGCAGCTGATAGGCTTTTTGGGCGTAGTCTAAAGATTCGGCTTTTTTATTCTCTGACATGGCCGCCGAGGACATGTCGGCGTAAAGTTTGGCCTTGGCCGCCGGGTCGGAGGTTTTATTTAGCCGCCAGTTAAGGTCGGCCAGCGTCGCAGCCGGTTGAACGGCCGGTTGAGAAACGGCTGGAAGTTTTTTGGCGCTATTTTGTTTTTTCAGATAATAGTAGGTGGCGGTTCCCCCGCCCGCCAGCAGTAAAACCGCCGCCACTGCCAGAAGCCAGCGCCTGCGTTTGAAAAGCTTTCTGGTAAGCTTTGCCATTTGCTTTTCATTATAAGCATAACCGTCGGCGTTACGCTAGGCGAAGGCATCCCCCTCCCCTCAATACCTGGCCGGGGCTTCCTGTTGATAGACGGTTCTGGCTTTGCCGGAGCCCAGGCTGGACCAATAGGTGCCGATGTAGGCGT
>SCKW01000006.1 GCA_004100265.1 Candidatus Chaera renei | reverse complement strand
CAGGGCGTGACCGGCTTCGTGATAGGCCGTCAGCTCTTTTTCGGCCTCGTTCATCACTTTGGTTTTTCGCTCGGGGCCGATGGCGACTTTTTCGAACGCGGCGGTAACGTCGGCGTTGGTAATGATCTTGCGATTGTGCCTGGCGGCGATGATGGCCGCCTCGTTAGCGATGTTAGCCAGATCGGCGCCGCTGCTGCCAGCGGTTTTGGCGGCCAGCGAATCAAGGTTTACCGAAGCGTCAATCGGTTTTTTGGCGAAATGCACCTTTAAAATGGCCTCGCGGTCGCGGCGCTCCGGCAGGCTGATATTCACCCGCCTGTCAAACCGGCCGGGGCGCAACAGCGCCGGGTCCAACACGTCGGCCCGGTTGGTGGCGGCCAGCACGATCACGTTGGTGCCGCGCTCGAACCCGTCCATCTCGACCAAAATCTGGTTAAGCGTCTGCTCGCGCTCGTCATGACCGCCGCCCATACCGCTGCCCCGGCGGCGGCCAACAGCATCTATCTCGTCTATAAACACAATGCAGGGAGCATTCTTTTTGGCCTTGGTGAACAGATCGCGCACCCGGCTGGCGCCCACGCCAACGAACATCTCTACGAATTCCGAACCGCTGATGCTAAAGAAAGGCACGTTGGCTTCGCCGGCCACCGCCCTGGCCAGCAAGGTTTTACCGGTTCCCGGCATACCCACCAGGAGCACCCCTTTGGGGATGCGCGCGCCTACGTCATGAAACTTTTTGGGGTGCTTCAAAAAGTCCACTACTTCCTGGAGGTCCTCTTTGGCCTCGTTGTTGCCAGCAATGTCTTCGAAGGTGGCTTTTTCGCCGTCGCTGCCGTACAGGCGGGCCCGCGACTTGCCAAAGCCGAGCGCCTGGTTGCTCTGCCCCTGGGCCTGGCGGAACATGAACAAAAACAGACCGCCGATCAGCAACACCGGCAACAGCAGCCCCAGCAGGTTAATCAAGGCGGTGCCGAGCTCGGACGGCTTTTTAACCACCACCTCGGCCGGAGCGTCAACCCGCAGCCCCTGTTGGTAGATGCTGCCGGATTCTTTGCGGGACTTTTCAGTAGGTTTGCCGCCGGCTTTGTCGGCCTCTGGCGTAACCAAAACGGTGTCGCCGCTGATCTCCAGCTTGGCGATCTGACCCTGATTGGCCTGTTTAACCACTTCGGATATCGGCACCTCTTTCAGGTTCTGGGGCGAGGCGTAAAGGGCCCACAGGGCAAGGCCCATAAAAACGACTATGCTCCAAAACAGCATGGTCCTCATGGGCTGGCTGGGTTTGATGATGTTGGGTCGTTTTACCATAAAAACTCTTTTAAAATGTGCCGGCCGAATCTGGGATATATCATTGCCGCGTTCATCAACGACGGACTAAAAACCGCGGCCGGAATCACTAACTAATCTTATCAGTTTTCAGAATGCTCGACAATCAGCCGGCGTTTGGTCAGGTAAAAGCGCCAGGGCCCGATACTTTTGCGCCGCCCCGGCTTGCCCACGCGAGCCCAAACCAGCAACTGGCAGGTCTGCCTAGCCAGCAGCCTAGGCTCCGAACCGGGCAGCTTGGCCAGCGCGGCGGCTAGCAGCTGAGCGGCTACGGCATAGGGCAGCATGGCCAGCCAGTAGCGGCTCAGCGACGCCCGGGCGGCGGTAAATTCGGCCAGCGCGCCGGCCTCCAAGATTTTTGCGACTTCGTGTTCAATTTTATTGATTACGGCAGCCTGGCGCTGAATTAACATGAGCATTTTTTGCTTGGCGGGAGCGGCCCGAGAACCGGATAAAACTTTCAGGCGCAAGTAATTACGCAAATAACGAGCGTCTTGATTGGTGGAATCCTCGCGCCAGGACAGACCAGCCCGGCGGGCGTAAGCTAACAGGCGACTTTTGGGAACGCCCAGCAAAGGCCGTGCCAGTCCGGGCCGCGAGCGCAACGAGGTTAGGCTGCGGATGCCGCCGGAGCGCAGCAGGTTAATCAGCGCCGTCTCAATTAAGTCGTCTCTTTGATGCGCCGTAACAATAGCTTCAGCATGATATTTTTTGCGAACTCGTCGCAAAAACGCGTAGCGGGCCCGGCGAGCCGCGGCTTCCGAGGCGTTTGGGCCCAAATTGCCCCGCCCCAGCTCAAACTTTAAACCCGCATCGGCGGCCAGATCGGCCACGAACCGGGCATCAGCGTCTGACTGGCGGCCGCGAATGCCGTGGTTAAAGTGCGCCACTACCAAATCTAGTCCGGCTTGTTTTTTTAAAAGATCCAGCAACACCACCGAATCAACGCCGCCTGAAACGGCTACCACGTACTTGCCCCGACTGAGCCGGCCGATGTTCATCCCAGGATAATTTTGACTCCTTGTTAACTAATTTAAATGAAAACCTGCCGGATTGGCGCTAAAAAGGCTAAAATCGTCAGTATGAACCGAAACGCCGAACCGGCAATTTACTTTATGCGGCATGGCCAAAGCCTGGCCAATGCCCGGGGACTGGTGGCCGGGCAGCTCGACAGTCCGCTCACCGAACTGGGCCGCCAGCAGGCCGAGGCGGCCGGGCGCGCGGCGCTGGCCGAAGGACTTAAGTTTGACGCGATTATCAGCTCTGATCTAAAACGAGCCGCCGAAACGGCCCGGATCGTCGCCGGCATTCTGGGATTTGATCAAAACCGAATAACCTATACTCCGCTGCTGGCGGAGCGGGGCGGCGGCGATTTTGAGGGAGGCCCGATTGACAATTACTTCGCCTCCGGCGAAACCGAGGCCGTCGGGCAACATGACGTGGAATCACTCGAGCAACTATACGGCCGCGCCCAGCGGCTGTTGGAGTCTTTGCGGCGCAACTATCCCGCCAAGGCGGTGCTGCTGGTGGGACACAGCGGCATAGGCAAAATGCTGCGCCTGGCGGCAACCGGGCAGCCGAAATCCCGGCTGGACAAGCGCCAAACCCTGCCCAACGCCCTAATCGTACCTTTGGCCGCAAACGACAAAAGTAATTTGCAATAATTCATTGGCTCAACGAATCTTGGTAGCAGGGGCGAGACTCGAACTCGCGACCCCAGGCTTATGAGTCCTGTGCTCTAACCGGCTGAGCTACCCTGCCGCGAATGTCAAACCGGTATACCCGGCTGGACAATGAAAGATTTTAACAGGCGCGGCAAGGTTTTTCTAGGCGGCCAGGTCGAGCTCGACAGAGTCTAACTCAGCGGCTACGGCCTTTGCGCCCAGCTTATTCTCCAGGCGCTCGATCAGCGCCGCCAGATTTTCCGGGCTGACGTCACGGCTGTTCCAGCTGTCTACTGCCGCTTCGGCTTCGGTTGGTTGTTGGGGGTCTTGGTTTGGCATTTTTACACCTTGATCTTTTTATTTTAAATTTAGATTATGCTTTTATTATATTCTTATTTAAATATTTTGTCAATACTTTTGCGGCGTCCCGCCAGCCACTAGCTTTTTGACAGAGGTTGGGCATAAGTGGTAGGGTTAAGTAAAAGCCGCGAAAAAACATAAAAATATGTACCCGCTTACCCAACCCTCTGATTTGCTGACCATCGCCTCGGTGGTTGTTTTGGCCGGCTTGCTGCATGCCAATTTTCAGCTGGCGGTCAGCGTGCTGACCCGGCTGGGGGCGCACGTGCTGGGGCGCAACGACATCCGCCGCCAGCACCAGCGGCATCTGGCCAAAGCGGCCGCGGCTTACGCCTGGGGCAATTTTTTGATGATCGGCCTGTTGGCCGCCGGCGTCACCTATGTTTTGAGCGCCCTGGTAACGGTTCCCCAAAAACCCCTGTGGGTAATGCTGTCCCTGCTGGGAGGCTTAACCGGGCTGGCGGTGTTGCTGATTTACCGCCGCGACGGCGGCCGGCGGCTTTGGATCCCCGAGGCGCTTAAAAACTACCTTTACGAGCGCACCAAGCGCTCGACCACCGCCGCCGAATCATTGGCTTTGGGCATGGTTACCGGCCTGGCCGAATTGCCGTTCATAGCCGCTCCCCTGCTGTTTGTGGCCGCGCTGCTAAGAGGCGCTCCCGACTTAAACCGCCTGGCGATTCTGCTGCTGTATGCCGCCATTGCCAGCGCGCCTTTGTTTTTACTGGCGGCGGCTATGGGGGCGGGTCAACAAATCAGCCGGCTGGAAAGATGGCGCGAATCCAATCGCCGTTTCTTGCAGCTGAGCAGCGCCCTGGGCCTGGCAGTGCTGAGCGTTTACGTGCTGAGCCTGTTCGGGGCGGGAAGCTCGCCATGGTAGACACCATGCTAGTGAAACGCGGCGGCGGGCTTGAGGCCTATGATCCGGCCAAGCTGCGCTCTAGCCTGGCCGCCGCCTGCAAAAGCGTCCGCGCCCCCGAGGGCGAAGCCGAAACCTCGGCCGCCCTGGCTGTCGCTCGGGTAGAGAGATGGCTGATGGGCCGCCCCGAGGTTACTACGGCGGATATCCGCCGCAAGGCCGCCGAAGCGCTGGTTGTCTATAACCCCGAAGCGGCGTATATCTATCAACAACACAAAAACATTTCTTAAAAAAGGCTAAACGAGGGCTCAAACGATCATGGCAAAACAAAAATACGATTACGACCTGGTGGTCTTGGGCAGCGGCGGGGGCGGCAGCGTGGCGGCTCACTTGGCGGCCAAGGCCGGCAAAAGGGTGGCGATAGTCGAAGCCGGCTCGCTGGGGGGCGAATGCCCCAATTTTGGCTGCGTGCCTACCAAAGCGCTGCTGCAAGCGGCTTGGTTGTACGATGCGGCCAAGCACGGCCAGCCCTTTGGCATCCGTTCGGCGGCGGTAGGCTATAACTACCCCTCGATCAAGGCCTGGAAGGATACGGCCGTTAAAAATACTGGCGTGGCAGACAGCCGCTCGTATCACGAATCGGCAGGCGTCAGAGTGCTTGGCGGCGCCGCGCACTTTATCGGGCCGCACCAGGTCAGCGTCGAGAGGCGCCACGTTTCGGCGGCAAACTTTTTGGTGGCCACCGGTTCTTACTGGCACATACCGGACATACAGGGCTTGGATAAGGCTGGCTTTTTAACGCCGCGCGAGGCCATCAACCTGCTGAGACCGCCTAAAAGCCTGTTTATTGTCGGCAGCGGCGCCAGCGGCTGCGAGTTTGCCGAGCTGTTTAGCGCCTTCGGCAGCAAGATTTACCTTGCCGATGTGGCGCCGCGCGTTTTGCCCAGAGAGGATCAAGAGGTTAGCCGGACGGTAGAAGAGATTTTCAGCCGGCAGCGCGGCATGACCATTCTTGGCAGCAGCAAGGTTCTAAAAGTCAGCCGCGAAGGCGCGCTTAAAAAAGTGGTCTTTCAGCGCGGCGGCCACGAGCAAGCGGTTAAAGTTGAAGAAATCCTGATAGCCGCCGGGCGGTTGCCCAACACTGATATCGGGCTGGAAAACGCCGGCGTGGATTATTCGCCCGCCGGCATCAACGTTAACCAATACCTGCAAACCTCCGCCCGGCATATCTACGCCGCCGGCGATGTCATTGGCGGGTACATGCTAACCCACGTGGCCACTTACGAAAGCCGAGTGGCGGCCCACAACCTGATTCACCGCGAAAAACGCTCTCCGGATTACCGGGCAGTGCCGCGGGTAACTTTTCTTAACCCCGAAGTGGCCTCGGTAGGCGCCAGCGAAGAAGACTGCCTAAGACGCGACATGGCGGTGCGCACGGCGCTGGCCCCGGTAAGCATTATCGGCCGCTCCAATACCAGCAACTTCCGAGAAGGCTTTGTTAAAGTGATAGCCGACAAATCCGGGCGGCTGATCGGCGCCAGCGTGGTCTGCCCGAGGGCCGGCGAGATTATCCACGAACTGACCCTGGCCATCCAATACGATTTGCTGGCCAGTGAGGTAGCCTCTACCCTGCACGCTTTTCCCACCTGGAGCGAGGCCGTGCGGATTGCTTGCAGCAAAATATAAGAAGCTAAGTTTTTTCAAAATAAAACAGGCCCCGTATAGGAGCCTGCTCTAAGCTAAATCCAGATTAGGCCGTTTTGGGCCTGGCCTGGTTAACGGTGACGGTGCGTCCGCCCAGCTCTTTGCCGTTCATGCCGTTGATAGCCGCTTGGCCTTCCTCTTCGGTTGACATTTCGACAAAACCAAAGCCCTTGGAGCGGCCGGTTTCGTGGTCGGTAATGACAACTGCTGACTCAACGGTACCAAACGGAGCAAAAGCGGCTTCCAGCTCTTCTTGGGTGGTGCTGAAAGGTAAACCGCCTACAAATAACTTATATGCCATCTACTTGGGTACCTTATTTTTTAGTTATCGCAAGCTACGACCCTACTTTAGGCTGCCGATCAGTAACTTGGAGCTGATTGATAACGCACCCGCGACACTTTTCGGACAAATTGCACATAAAGGAACCTGCGGCTTGTATTGTATAACATTTTTTAACAAATACCTAACAAAAATACGATACGAGCCTGTGGATATTTCGCCGAACCTAAAACGGCCCAAAGCTTAGGTGAGAAACCATTGCTATGGGCCGTTCCATATTCGGGCTAAAACCGAGCTGCGACGCAGAAAACTTGGTAGCGGGGGCTGGATTTGAACCAGCGACCTCGTGGTTATGAGCCACGCGAGCTGACCAGGCTGCTCCACCCCGCGCCGACAAACTACAATTATAGATCAGAGGACAGATCTGTCAAGCCCCCGGGCGGCGGCCAAAAAAGAAATACAGCCACTGCTCAAAGTTGCCTCTGGCCGGCGAACTGGGCCGTTTGGCTTGAGCCGACGCCGGCGGGGGCGGCGGCTGGGGCAGCAAGATCAGTTTTTCGCCCGGCAAACCTCTGCTTAGCTTGTCGCGAGCGCTAAGCTCCAGGTATTCGGCGCTCTTAAGGTAGTTTTGCTGATACTTCAGCGTGTCGTTTTCTAGGCCAAGCAGCTGAGTTTCTTGAACCAGCCGGTCTACCTTTTGTTGCAGCAAAAAATTACGCTGCAAGGCCTGCATGGTGCTCCATACCAGGCTTAAAGCGATCAACAGGGCCAGCGCCAGGGTGGCGTTTTCGATATTAACCTGCGCCCTGACGTTCGCGTAGGCGCGTTTCAAACCGGTTTTCATCGGTAATTCAAGTTTAACACCGCTGGCACTCGGGCCGCTTAAATTGCTATACTAAAAACCGTTCCGATCTTTATGGGGATGTAGCTCAGTGGTTAGAGCAGTCGGCTCATAACCGATTGGTCCCTGGTTCAAGTCCAGGCATCCCCACCAAAGTTGACTCATTTTCGCAATTTGTGCTGTGCGACCTCAAAGGAAAGGCCTAATTTAGCGGCTCCAAATCCAATTCCGAAATCATACGAAATTCCTTCAGGAAAAATCGTCTTGTGGCTTGATGAATTCTTCCCACGACTTCATCTTTGAGTATGCAATACTTTTAGGCCTGAACTTTGCTTTACGATTATCATAGATGAATCTCAGGCGCTGGTAACTGACATAGCTCAGGATAATTCCTGTGCTAGTGCCAAGATTTAAACTTTCTACAATGCCGCCCATCGGTATCTGTATACACATATCCGCTGCATCAGCAGCTTCATCTGATATACCTTTTGATTCGTTACCAAACCAAACTGCTAGCCGCTTTTGTGTAAATGTTGCCTCGTAAAGATAGATATTCTCTTGACCCTTTATATGGGATGAGGTAACCGCAATTGTGTAGCGGTTTTTTCGCAAGTGAGCAATGCACTTGGCGGCAGCATCGAACTGCTTCACAAATACCCATTTATTAGAGCCTGCACTTAAATTGGTTAACCGCTTATGCGTTCGTGATGTTTCAAAATCTTTAACAATTTTGTTATTGCCAATAACATATAGTTTTTCAACACCGAATGCTGCAATATTTCTTACCGTAGAGGCTATATTAACAATGTATTTTGGGTTTTCCAAAACACAAATAAAATATTTATTTTGCAGATGTTTAACCTGTCTAATTTTATTTCTTATAGGCATATCGTTTGAATTATAACAAAACCTCCGCGGGGCGCCGGACCGATATAAAAGCGGTGTAAAATAATACCTAGGAGGTGCGCTACGCTTATGAAACTCTTAAGTCCGGCCTTTGCCGACGGCCAAGCAATCCCCGCCCGGTACAGCTGCGAGGGCGCGGACGTCAATCCGGCCTTAATTATTGAAAACGTGCCGGCTGGCACCCAAAGCCTGGCCCTGATCATGGACGACCCCGACGCGCCCAGCGGCACTTTTACCCATTGGGCGATGTTTAACCTGGATCCCGCGACTTCTTTAATTGCCGAAAACAACCCTCCAAAAGCGGCCCGCGGCCAAAACAGCGCCGAAGAGCCGGGCTATATAGGTCCTTGCCCGCCCAGCGGCCGCCACCGTTATATTTTTACGGTTTACGCTCTAGATCGCGCTTTGGATCTGCCGGATGGCGTTACCGCCGACAGGCTGCGGTCGGCCATGGCCGACCGCACCATAGAACAGGCGCGCTTAACCGGTACTTACCAAAAGAGTCTGGCTTAGGCTTCGCCGCGGTCGCGCCGATGCAGGGTAAAAACCTTGGCCAGGCCCGTGATAAAAATGCCATAAACCACCATGGCCACTAAAGTGGCGGACTCAAAAGTGGCGTTGCCATAAGACGGCTGAAAACTGAACAAACCGAAAAACGGCCAAACCAGCGGGTAGCTCAGGCCAAAAACCAGATCGGCAAAAGGATTGGCCCGGTTGGCGCCAAGCAGGGCCAGTAAAAATCTGAGCAGTAATAGCGTCAGCACGGCTCCGCCAAGGTAATAGACAAGGCGCTCGGCAAAAACCGGCCCCGAAACCGTTTGGCGTTTGACGCCGTTGGTATCCGGACTA
Source organism: Candidatus Chaera renei (assembly GCA_004100265.1). Classification (GTDB taxonomy): domain Bacteria; phylum Patescibacteriota; class Saccharimonadia; order Saccharimonadales; family Saccharimonadaceae; genus Chaera; species Chaera renei. Next base: position 13,538 of record SCKW01000006.1, on the reverse strand, counting down.
ACAGTTCGAGTAACTTCGGTGGTACGTTCCTCTTCCGTAGCCATATGACCTCCTTTGCTTGCTGTTTTTATTTTAACAAATCAAGCGGGCGAAGCAATCGAGTCGGCCCCAAAAAGCAAGAGCGGCCGTTAAACCAGCTGCCGTTCGGCGCGCCCCAGCAGCACGGCGTTAACCGCCACAATGATTGACGAAACCGACATCAGCAGGGCGGCAACCTCCGGCCGCAGGGTCAGCCCCAGCGGAGGGTAAAGCACGCCGGCGGCTACCGGTATGGCGGCCAAGTTGTAAACGCTGGCCCAGGCCAGATTTTGTTTCATTTTACGCACCGTCGCCTTGCTGAGGATGATTGATTTTAAAATATCGGCCGGATCTGATTTCATTAAAACTACTTTGGCAGTTTCAATGGCCACGTCGGTGCCGGCGCCAATGGCGATGCCGATATCGGCCTGCGCCAGGGCCGGCGCGTCATTCACGCCGTCGCCCACCATGGCGACGAACTTGCCCTCTTTCTGCAGCTTTTTAACGTAGCTGGCCTTGTCGGCCGGCAGCACTTCGGCGAACACCCTTTGAATGCCCAGCTGCCGGGCGATGGCCTGCGCCGTCGAACGGTTGTCACCGGTAATCATAGCCACTTCCAGGCCCAGGCGCCGCATCTGCTTGATGGTGGCGGCGGCCGTGGGCTTGATCGGGTCCTGGGCCGCCAGCACGCCAGCGGCCTGCCCGTCTACCGCCAGCAGCATCACCGTTTTACCCTGTTCTAGCAGCTGGTCCAGCGGCCTTTGCACCGGCGCCAGCTTAACGCCCTTGTCTTTTAACAGCTTGGCGGTTCCCACCAACACCTGCCGGCCGGCCACCCGCGCCTCTATGCCGTGACCGGCGATCGAGTTCAACCGGCTGACCTCGGACGCAGGCTTGACCGAGCGCTGCCTGGCGGCTTCCAGCACCGCCGCGCTGAGCGGGTGGCTGGAGCCGGATTCGGCGGCCGCGGCCAGCGCCAGCACTTCTGCTTGATTCCATCCCTTGGCGACGGCTATATCGGTAATGACCGGTTTGCCTTCGGTCAGAGTGCCGGTTTTATCAAGTACCACGGCCTGAATCTTTGACGCCCCTTCAAGTGTGGCCGCGTCTTTTATCAGAATGCTGTGCTTGGCCCCCAAGCCGGTACCTACGGCTACCGCTGTCGGCGTGGCCAGGCCCAGGGCGTCGGGGCAGGCTATGACTACCGTCGAAATGGCCAGGGTCAGCGCGAAAATCAACGGCTGGCCCATCACTAGATACCATACGCCGAAAGTCAGCAGGCCGGCCGATGCCGCCAGAATTACCAGGTAACCGGCAAAACGGTCCGCCAGGCGCTGCCCAGGCGCCTTGGAGTTTTGCGCCGTCTCGACCATCTTAACTATCTGAGCCAGCGCCGTATCGCTGCCCACTTTGGTGGCCTTAAAGCGCACCGTACCCGACTGGTTGATCGAGCCGGCCACCACTTCGTCGCCGGGGGCCTTCGGCACCGGCAACGATTCGCCGCTTACCAGGGCCTCGTCGATCGAGGTTTCGCCCTGACTCACCACGCCGTCAACCGGCACCTTGTCGCCCGGCTTTAACACCAGTAAATCACCTACCCGCAACTGGGCCGTATCTACCAGCTCTTCGCGGCCGTCGGGGCCAATGCGGCGTGCCTTGGGAGGCACCAGATCAAACAAAGCCTGCAGGGCGTCGGTGGTGCCGCGGCGCGATTTCATCTCCATCCAGTGGCCGAACAGCACGAAAGTAATCAGCAGGGCCGCCGCCTCGTAAAAGCTGTCGCGGCCGCCGGTCAGAGTAAGCGCCACGCTAAAACCGTAGGCGGCGGTAATGCCGAGGGCGATCAGCACCGCCATGTTCAAGGTTTTCTGCTTAAGGGCGTGATAGCTGGAATACAAAAAAATCCAGCCGGCATAAAAAAACACCGGCGTGGTTAAGATCAGCAACAGCCACGACGGCGGCAGCGGCGTCGGCAGGTTCAGCCCCAGCAAACGCTCGCCCACCGGCGAGTAAGCGATGATCGGCAACGACAGAGCCAACGCGAAAAAGAACTTGTTGCGGATATCCAGCTCCATCATCCTGGCCATTTCACGGCCAGCCAACCCGCCATGCTCCATGCCCATCGTCATGGTCATGCTCATTTTGAACTTTTCCAAAAAGCTCATGCGCCCGGACTGCATCATCTGAGCGTGATGATCGTGCCCGGAATGCTCGGAGTGCTGCGCCCCCATGACGGCAGCCGGTTGGTTGGCCTTCTCGGCGTGTTCGTTCGGATGACAATGCGGCATGTTTATTTACCCCTTATATTATCCAGATCATACAGCTTCATGAACTCGTTGATGGTTTGCCGATCAAGCGCGCCGGCTTTTTTAACCCGCTCGGCCACATGGCTTTTTAGGTGGTTTTCTACCAGCAGCTTGTTCAGCGCGCCCAGCGCCCGCTGCATGGCCAGGCTTTGCACCAGAATATCCATGCAATAGCGGTCCTGCTCGATTAAGTTAAGCAGGCCGTCGGCTTGCCCTCTGATGATTTTCGCCCTGCGGGCGGCCAATTGCTTGAGTTGATGAGTCATGAACCCGTTTTTAACCCCCTAACCAATTATTCGGCGCTTAACGAACAACGAACTTATTTCTAAATTTCTAACATATACCCCCGGGGGGCATCATGTCAACAAAAATAAAAAACTATTTTTATTTTTTTAAGAAGCGCCGGGATTTCTAAGTTGGGCAAGGGTCTCGCGCATAGCCTGTACGTGCCGGCGGATATTTGCCAGCTCCTCGGGGCTGCGGTTATGGCTGTCGGGCTTAAAGGGTTGATAATAATCGCGATCCATGGCGGGACGGGTCTCGGGCGCTAAGGCGCCGCCTTGCTTCTTTAGGCCCTTCGCGCTAGCGAGGCGGTTTTTTAACACTCGCTCCAGTTTGTCTGCCGGCCTTTCATAATACGGTTGCGACCTGTCGCCAAACCGGCGCCATTCGCCGCCGCCGAGGTCTTTGTACGCTGAAGGCGCCCGAGGTTCCGATTCTGACATATTTTTATTATAGCACAATTTATAAAAATATCAAACTAGGTGCCGGGCATGGCGCTGTCCGCCGGGCCCCATAACGTCAAAGTGGCCCAAATCCCCTCTTTAGGCGAACCGCCTGCCAAGGGAACCCGGGCCAGTTTTGACGCACTGTTTGTTTGGTTACAAGCGTAACACTCAAAGTGCTTGCGCTGCAACAGCAAAATGGCGACTATTTGTTTTTAACTGTCAAAAAGCCGTTGCGGGGGTTTTCGGTGACGGTCTTGTTGCTGGGCAATTCTGCGGGAGTGCCCTTGGCGCCCTTCTCGTTCTTGCAGAAAAAGTAGATAGTGTACTGTTTGCCGCCCCGCAAGGTAACGTCTTGCTTGTGCAGGTAATAAGTTACCCCCTTCGAGTTCGTGTGTACGTAAGCTGCCATTGTTTTAGTCTCTCCTCCTTAGTTATTGCTTACGATGACAACGATACCGCCCATATATCAGGGATGTCAACTATAAATTCTCACGAAGCGGCGCTTAATCAGTAGCCAGACCAGAGCAAAACGCAACCAGCGGGCGGCTATCCATAGGGCCAGCAACAGAGTAAGCAAAACGCTGAAGCCGGCCGGATCGGGCGTCCAGGCAGGCGATATAAAATCATAGCGATAAAGATCGGCGCGAGGCAGTTTTAAGCCGGCGGCCGGATCCTGGCCGGGGCTAAGGGAGCCCACCCGTTGCACCACGCATTGCACGTAGTCGTTGCGAAACGAAGCCACGCCGCCGACAAACCGGCTGCGGCAGTCTAGGCTGGCCTGTTTGTAAACTTCGCTGCTGGGATTGTTGGCCGAAGCAGCGGCCGCTATAGCGCGGTCGCGGTCGCGAGCGTACGAAGATTCAAGGTACAACCCGTTTTCCAGGCTGGCGTTCATGTGCGCGCTGACGTAGCGCTGCAGCTCGAGCAGGCTGCTGGCGATTTTGGCTTTGTCGCCGCTTTTATCGGCCGCGAGCACCGCCGCCCGCCGCTCGATCATGCCGATGTTGTTCAGCCGCAGCAGCGTGGCTGAAACGAACGTCAGCAGCAGCAAAATCACCAACAGCTGCCAGGTGCGCAGGCGGGCGATTTTGGCGATACGGACGCTCAACGACTCGAGCCGCCGTTGCAGTTTAGTTGTCATAGTCTGTTTAGAAGTATTGAGACCGGGCCCTACCACCCCTTAGAGACATTTCATGATAAGTATAAACCATGACGGCCCGCGGCGCACCCGGGGCGGCCGCCGCCCTGAGGCTGGGTTATACTTTAATCCATGCATGTTTATTTTTCGGGAGTAGGCGGCGTGGGCGTGGGGCCGCTGGCCGAGATCGCTCTTGATCTTGGCTACCGGGTTAGCGGCTCGGATCCGGCGATCAGCCAGCAGACCGCAACCCTCAAAAACCGCGGCGTTGTTATTTGTCAAAACCAGGGCGGCCACGACATGGCCAAGCTGCACGAGCTCAACCCGATCGACTGGTTCGTTTACACGTCGGCTCTGCCGCCGGATAACGGAGAGCTGCTGTTCGCCCGACAAAACGGCATCCGCGCCAGCAAACGGCACGAGCTGCTTAACCACGTCATCCGGCAGCAACGACTAAAGCTGATAGCGGTAGCCGGCACGCACGGCAAAACCACCACCAGCGCCATGCTGGCATGGCTGCTTGGCGGCCTAGGAGAGCCGGTCAGTTATTCCGTTGGCACGGCTTTGAGCTTCGGCCCGAGCGGCCGCTATCAACCCGGCAGCCGCTTTTTTGTTTACGAATGCGACGAATACGATCGTAACTTCTTGCAGTTTAAACCGGACCTAAGCGTTATCACGTCGCTAGACTACGACCACCCCGATAGCTACGCCAAGCCAGAGGATTACCGCCAGGCCTTTAGGGACTTTCTAAACCAAAGCGCTATCGGCCTGATGTGGCAGAGCGACGCCGAGTACTTGGGCGTACCGCCCGAGGCCGGTCATATCAAAATTTATCCCGAAGCAAGCGGCCAGCTGGACGGTATTAGTTTGGCCGGGCCGCATAACCGCCGCAACGCCTTTTTGGCGGTGGCCGCCGCTGAGCGGCTGCTTGAAGGCGTCCGGCGGGAGAAAATCGTTAAGTTAATCAATAACTTTCCCGGCACGGCGCGCCGTTTTGAAAAACTGGCCGATAATTTATACAGCGATTACGCCCATCACCCCAAAGAAATTGCGGCAACTTTGCAATTAGCCGCCGAGTTGTCCGACAAAATAGCGGTGGTGTACCAGCCGCATCAAAACCTCAGACAGCACGCCGTGGCCGGCACGTACGGCGGTTGTTTTGAGCCGGCGCGAACCATCTATTGGCTGCCCACCTATCTTTCGCGCGAGGACCCATCCCTGAAGGTGCTTTCGCCCGCCGAGCTGACGGACGGCCTGGACGAACGCCACCGGATAATCCTATCGGTTTTAGACGACCGGCTGTGGCAGAATATCCAAAAAGCCCGCCGGGCGGGCTGCCTTGTGGTGGCTATGAGCGCCGGCAGCCTGGACGGTTGGCTAAGGCAAAAACTGGTCGAAGATACCGAAACTTAACATCCGCGGCCCCGGATTTTAGCTGTTATACTTGGTTACTAAGATGCAAGCCGCGCAAGCGATTCAAAACTTTTTGAACGGTTTTATCCGTGACCACGGTTTGAATTTTTTAATCATCGTTTTGGTTCTCTGGCTGGCCGGGCGACTGGGCAAAATGCTGATCGGGCGGTTTATCCGCCGGTTCGTGCACCCGACCCACTTTAAACTCCTTGCCCCCATCGACGTTAAAAAACGCCAAGATACGCTGATCAGCATGTTCGGTGCCCTCTGGTCGGTGAGCGTCTGGGTAGTCGCCATCATCATGATCATCCAAGAAATCGGCATTCAAACCGCGCCCCTGCTGGCCAGCGCCGGTATTTTGAGCATTGCCCTGGGGTTCGGCGCCCAATCAATCGTCAAGGACTTCTTTTCAGGCATATTCATCATTTTAGAAAACCAGTACCGGGTGGGCGATATTGTGGACCTTGACGGATCGGCCGGCACGGTCGAGCATATCACCATCCGATCAACCGTGCTGCGCGACACCGACGGCAACGTTCACTACGTGCCCAACGGCAGCATCACCCGAGTCATTAACAAAACCATGGGGTACAGCTTGATTAACCTAACCATAGCGGTAGCGGCCGACACCGACGTGGACGATCTGGCGCGGGCGATTAACCGAGTAGGCCGCAAAATGACCGAGGATAAAGATTGGGGCGATAAGATTTTGGAAGCGCCGCGGTTTTTGAGCATCGGCAGCTTCAGCGACCTGGCCATGGAGGTGAAAATTGTCGGCAAAACCCAGCCATCGGAACAATGGGTGGTCACCGGTGAACTGAGGCGGCGCCTGTTGCAGGCGTTTCACCGCCAAGGCATTGTGCTGGCCCAGCTTTTGCCAGGCGCTCTGCTTCAGCCGCCTGCCGGCAATCGGGCCAAGCCCAAGCCCTAGGCGGCAAACCAGGCTTAGGGGCCTGGCCGCGGCGGCGTGTCCGGATTAAGCCTGAGCTGGTCGTCTTCCAGGTTCTGATCTCCAAAATCGCTGCTAGCCTTTAAGTCGCGGGTAGCCTGCTGGTAAAGCTGCATAAACTCGTCTATGGCCGCCGGATTCACCGAGCCGTTGACATCAAAACTTTTGATTGGCGCCGAAGCCTTTACCTTGGTGCGAGCGCTCTCAAAACCCGGCCGGCTCAGGTCCAGCCGCGATACCCCGCTGCTGACATAAAGTGTCATGCTGATGATCGTCAAAGCCAGGGCTACGCCTACGGCAGCGGCCAGTCCCAAAAAAATCTTGGAGCGAAAGAAGGTTAATAGGCCGCCGGCCTGATTCACGGCTGGCTCCTTACGGGCGGCGGCTGTACGGGCACGGCAGTCGGCTCTTGCAGTTTGGCTTTAAGGGTGGCCACCCTGGCGGCGTATTCGTCAATCAGCCGCTGCATGGCGTCAACGTCGTTCTTAAGCTGCTTACGCTTGTCACGCGCCTGCACCAGCTGCTGGTAAAAACTGACCGGCTGTTCGGAGCAGTTGATTTTAATGACCTGCTCAAGCGTGTTCTCGTAGTCGGTGTAGTTGCCGTAAAAAGTAGTGAAACTTTTTTGCAACTCTGTCGCAATTTCATTCAGCCGCGGTTCGTTAATCTTGTTATAAGCCAATCGCCCGTTGAAGGCAGCCATCAGCCTTAAGGTTTCCTCGTAGCTGCGGCCGCGGTTGGTTCTGGCTACCACGTCGCTGCGCTGAATCCGCTGCAGGTTGCTCTGAGCGTCAACGCAGTTTTGGCGTATCGTGGCGATTTTCTGCTCGGTTAAGGAAGCGGTGGAGCCGGCGGACTGGGCCAGCAAAGGACCAAAAACCAGCAAAGCGCCCAAAAAAGAGACGCCAGACAGAACGGCATAGCGGCGCTTTAAGATAATTGATTCGATTCGGTTGAGTGCGTGGGACATGTCTTTAAGACTGATCGGCGAGGGAACCGGCTATTAACCCGTCTAACTCTCTGGCCAGGCGAACGTCGGCATCGGTAATGCCGCCGGCTTCATGGGTGGTCAGCGCGATCTCGACCTCGCCGTAGCGCAAAGTGATCTCCGGATGATGATTGTGCCGCCTGGCCGCTTGGACGATTTTGCCAACCAAGTCAAAGCCTTCGTCAAAACCGGGGGTTTCAACCACCCTCACCAGTCCCCGGCCGGGCAGCGCCGACCAGCCGACATTAAGCGATGCCACAGCGGTTTTTAATGCGTCGCCGGCCAGAGCCTCGTAGCGCGTTGGTTCGTCTGCCATATAACCTTATTGTAACCCTTTAGGCAACCGCGGGCCAACAAAACCGTGTATGCCTATACGGATGCGCAATGCCTGTAGGCGGGTCAGGCCGCCTAGTTAACGCTGTAGTAGTCGTTATACGGAGCAGAGATATCGGTAATTTTACGAGGCTCGCCGCCGCGCAGCGACAGCACGTAATCGGACCAAACGCCGCCGGGCGAAAAAGCCGAATAAACCAGATTGGTTGAGTCCGCGAAACGCAGATTGCCCAATCCCCAGGAAGCCGACAGCCTGGCCAGCTGCCTGTCCTTGCCGTCAGGCTGGCGCACGCTTAAGGTTAGCCGGCTGTCAATGATCTGGCTAAAAACCCTGTCGCCGCCCCCGGACACGGCGGGCCAGAAAGTTATACCGCTGACCGGTGGCTGGGCCACCTGTCTAATTTGGTTGGAATCGGAATTAAACTCGCTCCAGGCGCCGCCGGCGCGGCCGCCATAGGCAAAGCGGTTAAAATCGGTCCGCACCAGTTGATCCACGCCGCTGGCTAGCGAGCGCACCGGGCCACCCGAAGGCGCCCAATAGATCGTCCTGCCGGACTGATTAACGCCCGGCATGTATGGCGGTATCTCGCTCATGAGCACGCCGTTGTCGGCTAGGTACGTGGTTGATACGCTGCCGCGCCCGTTATAAATTTCGTTCATCCGGCCGGTGGACAGGTTATAGGTAGCTACGCGCGTATTGGTTGAATTGCTTTTATCGGGGTAGTAAGAATAGCTGTATGTCAGCCAGTCGCCCGACCAGCCCACGATGTTGGTAAACAGGCCGCCTTCGTCAATTTTCTGGTAGGCCCCCGAGGTTAAATCAACCTTATAAACCTTACCGATAGTGTAGGCGTTGGTCGGATCTTTAACGCCTTCGCGCCCGGATACCATAACACCGTACTTGCCCGACGGCGAAACGCTGAATTCAAACTTGTTGTTATCATTGGGCGAACTTTTGACCAACAACTTAACGTCGCCGCCGTCCAGCTGACTGCTGTAAATGCCGTAGCCGCCGTCCCGGTTGCTGACAAAGTAATCGCGCGCCGAGGGCACGAAACTGACGTTTTGCGGCGGGCCGGTGATCGGCAGAGTGAAGGTTTTGCCAGTAAAATCGCTGGCAAACGTCGCCGTTACGCTCACCTGGTTATTGTCGGCCGGCGGAGCGATTACGGTGACTTTGCCGGAAGCGTCGGGCGTGACCGCGCGGTCGGCCACAACGTATTGGCCGGCCGTGATCGGCAGGCCGCTAACCCAGTCCCGCGCCATAAAGCTAACTGGCGTGCCAACGGCTTTAAGGCTAGCTACCACCGGCGAAGTTTGCCGCTTCATCAAAAAACCAAAAAGAGGATTAAAACTTACCTCGGCGGTGGTCTGGTACGAGCTGTAACCCTGCTTACTGACGGTAACCTGGTAGCGGCCGAACCTCAATCCGCTGATCGTCAGCTTGTCGGCCTGGCCCGAGTCGTAGGTTTTGCCGTCGATCTGCACCAAGAAGCGCTTGATGGTGGCGCGGGGACTGCCTTGGCCGGAAGCCTCGTCTTGGCTGGCGATTTCCAGGCTGCCCCTAACGCCCATCAAATTGAGCGCCAGATTGCGGCTGGCCGGTACGAACCAGGCGGCAATCAGTAACGCCACCAGTAATACCGCGCCGGCAATCAATTGCTTTTTCGAGGGGCGCCAAGGCCGCCGTTTGGCGGTATCTGCCCCCGCCTGGCGCTGTTTTTCGGCTTCGGCCCGTTCCTCGGGCGTCAGATGGTGCGGCAGTTGCGACTGGTTGGCCTTTTTGGGCGGCTCATCCGCTTCGGCCAGCCTGGCCGCGGCGTCAGCCGCCTCTTCTATGGCGGTGATGTCGCCACTAACCGAGTCCTGCTCGGGCGTTTTGTCTGGCCGGTCCGGCATTTTTAAACCCCCTGGTTTATTTAAAAATACAACTTACGCTTATCCTACCTGATACGGCGGATTGAAAGCAATAGGTTTTCGGGCCGTATCTTGGGCGGTCAGGGAGCCAGGCGATGCACGTCGCGCGGGAACAGCGTGGCCTCTTTGACGTTGCCCAGCCCGATGATTTTTTGCACGAAGCGGTCGATGCCAAAGCCAAAGCCGCCATGGGGGGGCAGCCCGGCAGCGAAAGCTTGCAGATAGTACTTGAACCCCGGATGTTGCGGGTCTATGCCCTTGTCCCGCATTTGCTTGAGCAGCTGCTCCAGACGATGTTCGCGTTGGGGGCAGCTGGCGATCTCTACCCCGCGAAACAACAGATCAGCCCATAAAACGGTGCCGGGGTCTTTAGGGTTGATCATTTGGTAGAACTTATGGGACTCGATTGGAAAATCGGTTACGAACACCGCTTCCGAGCCGTCAGCCTGCTTGGCGTGGTCGCAAATCCAGCGCTCCTCGGCCGGCAGCAAGTCTTTCTCTTTGGTGGTGTCCTGGCCGGCAGCCTGGCTATAGAGCCGGTGCACCTCCGCCACCTTGTACCTGGGGAACTTTTTGGTAAGCGTTAGCGGCGGCGCCTGAAGACTCTTAAGCAATGCCGCCTGATCGCCGTAAAGCCGAGTCAACACCTGGTAAACCATGTCCTCGGCCACCGTCAGCACGTCCTCGTGCGACTTAATAAAGCCAAGCTCGACATCCAGCATGGTTGATTCGCTCATATGCCTGGTGGTCATGCTGGGCTCCGCCCGAAAGGCCGGACCGATCTCGAACACCCGCTCAAAAGCTCCCACCATAATCTGCTTGTAAAGCTGCGGGCTTTGGGCCAGAGTCGCCTCCTGGCCAAAATAGTCGGTTTTAAATACCTCGGCCCCCCCTTCGGCGGCACCGGCCAGCAGTTTGGGCGTTTGGATTTCTACGAACTCATTGTCCGTCAGGTACTGGCGGATCAGCCGGTTCACCTGAGCGCGCAGCCGAAAAATGGCCTGCTCGCCCGGGTTGCGCAAGTTAAGCACCCGGTTCTCGAAAAGCGTGTCAAGATTGTCCGGCGAATGGTTGATCGGCTTGTCTATTTCAATCGCCGGCACCTCGGTAACCGGCACCAGTACCTCTACGGAAGCGTCGCGCAGCTCGGCGCCGCCCGGCGCTCTCTGGTCGCTAGCAACCTGGCCGGTCAGCTTTAAGACGGTGCTAACCTGCAAATTACGCAATTTCTCCAACTCTTCATCGCGGCTGATAACTGCTTGGGCCAGGCCCCGTCTGTCTCTGATCACCACAAAATTCAGCCCGCCTAAAATGCGTTTTTTATGCAGCCAGCCCGACAGGCTGACCGTTTGGCCGGCATGGGCTGCCAGATCGTCGGATAAAGTTCTCATACGTCCTCTTTTTGCTTGGGTTGGTTAATCTGGCGCGGATTGGCCTCGGCGACCGCCCTCAGATCGTGAAAGGCGTCGAATTCGTCAATGATTTTGCGGCCCAGCAGCGCCTCGACCACATCCTCCAAACTCAGCAGTCCTACGGTTTCACGATACCGGTTAACTACTATAAACAGGTGGTGCTGGGTGCGCAAGAAGGCGTAAAGGGCGTGCTCCAGGCTCTGGTCTTCGCGGATATAATACACCTCCGGCCTCATGGCCGCGGTAACCTTGCGGTTATTCTCGGGCTTCAGCGGCAGCAGATCACGCATATACAGCATGCCCACCACCTGATCAATCCGCCCAAGCTGCATTACCGGAAAGCGGCTGTGGCCGGTTTTATGCAGACGATCGAGCACCACCGGGCCCAGCGTCTCGTCGGTGCTGACGCTGTCGATCATCGACCGCGGCGTCATAATTTGGCCGACCAGCTTATCTTTAAACCTTAAGCCGTTCTCGATCAGGCTCAGCTCGTTCTCGTCCAGTACCTGGGCCGACCGGCGGGCCAGCTCTATCAATTCGTCTTTAGATTCCAACCTGTGAAACCTGGCGGCAGCAACCGGGCTCAGCCACTCCAGCCAGCGGTGCCAGGCGGGCAACTTGTCTAACAGCCACGGCTGATATTTGTCGTATAATCGCTGGCCGCCGCGGCTGATCATTTTGATATGCGAACCCGGCAGCACCAACAACAGGGCGGCCGCCAGCAGCCAGATTCCCCAAAAGCCGGCCAGGCCGATCAACAAACCGGCCATCAGCGATAAAACCAAAGCCTCGGCCATGTAGCGGGCGGCCTGCAGATCGGCCAATCGCTGCTCCCGCAGTTTCAGGCGAGCGGCGGCCTGTTCCTGGCGCCTGGCCTGGCGGCGATAATCAGTGGCCTGAGAGGTCAGCGGCGGCAACTCCAGCCGCAAACTTTTAAGGGCCACCAATGCCGTCCACAAAGCAACGAACAATAAAAATCCAAGTAACGACATATTTCAGCTTTATTGTACGCAATCCGGATCAATAAATGTAGCGCCGTTTCAAGAAAAAGCTAGAAAAAACAAGCCCCGGCGGGCTTGTTGAACAAGTAGGCCGACCGGGGCATTTTGTTTTCTTTTACGTTTAGTGGGCGATATATTGCTGCCACTCGGCGGGGACGATATCCACCTCGACGCGAACCGGCCGAGAAGGCACCTTCCTAACGGTAATAGGCATATATCCTCCTTAAAGTTACTTGCCTTTTTAAAATCGGATTCACCCCTTAACTTCTTTAAAAAACGGACGAACCCCAAAAAGGCACAAAGACCATTGTATCAAAAAAGGCCACCGTCCGCAATCCGCGCCCAAGCCACCCCGTTTTGGCGACAGCGCCCCCGGCGTTGTAGAATAAGTCCATTAAAGAAACGCTGCGCATCTACCGGTTCAGGCACGGGCACCCGAAAACCCCAAGACGTCGCCTGCCTCTGGGGGCGGATAATTTTTTGTCCGTGCTGGAGGGTATCGAGGGCGGCTTCGCCATTTTTAGCGGTATTTTGGCCGGTTTGAGTTTTGAAACCTCCAATCGTCGCCTGCTGCTGATTACCGCGGCTATCGGCATTATCGTCAACGGCTTTAACAGCAGCGCCATACGCTACAGCAGCCAGCACTTCACCGACGAGCTGGACGGGCACGAAAAACGGCGGGTGATTCATTATTACCTGGTGCCGGCGGCGGTGGAGTTTTTGGTTTATCTGGCGGTTTGTTTCGTCATTTTGCTGCCGCTCATGCTGATCGGCAGCCTGAGCCGGGCGGTCATTGCCAGCAGCCTATTAACCGTGCTGGTGCTCTTCGCGGCGGGGTACTATAAAGGAAGCCTGCTAAAAGCCAGGCCCTGGCGCGACGGCCTGGAGCTGGCCGTGCTGGGCGGACTGATTATCACGGTTGGCGCTCTGGCCGGCTACTGGTTGACCCGGCTTTAGCGTGTACCTCTATTGCCAATCCGGTTGAAAATTGACATACTCTAAAAAGTAAAAACGCTAATCAATACGGCGTATTAACAAACAAAAATGGAACAAACCGTCTTCTTGCAGCTCAGTCTGGTGATCGTACTGGCCACTTTCGTATCGTGGCTGATGCGCCTGCTGCGCCAGCCCTTGATCATGGGGTACATCCTAACCGGCATACTGGTTGGCCCGGCCTTTCTTTACCTGATACAAGACCAGAAAGCTTTTGCCAGTTTCAGCCAGATAGGCATCGCCCTGCTGCTGTTCATCATAGGCCTGGGTCTTAACGTAACGGTAGTTAAAAGCCTGGGCAAGCCAGTTCTTGTAACCGCCGCGGCTCAAATTGCCGGCCTG
>SCKW01000050.1 GCA_004100265.1 Candidatus Chaera renei | reverse complement strand
CCCGATAATCGTCAGACGATCGCCCTCCTGCGTGGCAATCAGCGCCTTAACGAACTCGGTGCCTATATCAAGGGCTAAAACGTGCCTGCCGGCGTCTTTTGGCCCGCGTCGGGGCAAGCTGCCTTTGAGTTTGTCTAGAATCATTTATAAGGTGATTATACAACAAATGGTTCTTATGCTTCAGGTATTGTAAAATTAGTATATTTGTGATATAATAAAAAAGATTATGACAACAGGTCAAGAAAAACTACAGCAACCGGAGCACTTGCAGCGGCTGCATCAGGCCATCAACCGGCTGAACGCCCGGATTGTTCCGGCGCCCGGCTACCGACTGGACATCAACCATATCCCGTTGGCGGCGGCGCCCCGCTACGTTCAGGAACTATCGGCGGCTTTCGAGCAAAAAATCGATCCCGGCAAAGATTTGCATGTCAGGTTCGGCTTTGATGAAACAAGCGGCGGTCTTAGAGCCGAGAGCCTGCGCTGGCAGTTTCAGCGCGGCGAGCTGTCGGGCCGAATCAGCCGTCGGGAGCACTATTACACCGGTAGAATAGAGCGGATACAAAACGGGCGGCTGTCACCGGTCCCGGACACGCCCAGGCCGCGTTTCGAACCCGACCATATAACCGAGCTACTGCGAGCCTACAAACTCGACCCTTATTCCGGCGGCGACAAACAGCCGAGCACTTACCGCCTATGGCTGGCCGGCGCCCTGGACGCCAGCAACAGCTGGAGCCTGAACGAAGAAATGGTGCTGCCAATCAGCCCCGGCCGCCAAGTCCGACTGAAGCGGCAAGCGGCCATCGATACCGTGCCAGGCGGCGACTGGCGGTCTTACCGCCAGGCTCTTATGCAAGAAGAAAGCCAGGTCTGCCTGGAGTCGATTGACGCCAGCCGCGCCGACGGCAGCGTTAGAAAGGGCGCTCTGGTAGTTTCGCTGCTCAGTTATGACGGACAGCCGCAAGGCTACTCGTCCTGGATAGAAACCAGCCTGCACTATATACCCCAGACCGGCCAGCAAACGGCGCGGCCGAGCCGGCAACTACCCCGACGCAGCGCCGGCTATCTGGACGATCGCCTGCTGGGCAAACTGGCCGACATTTTAGATTCGCTCTAAACCAGCGCCGCTTTGATTCTTCTGACGCCAGCCGAAGAAGCCTCTTCTTTAAGAATCTTAAACCGCTTGCCTCCTTCGCCCAAACGGGAGGTGCGATCAACGTGAGGGCCGCCGCAGATTTCAAAACTGAACCGGTCGTCACCGTCGCCTATTTGGTACACCCGGACGCTGGGCCCGTATTTATCGCCGAACGCGCCCAGCGCACCCATTTTGACGGCCTGGTCGGTGGGATATTCGCGGCAGCTGACGGGCAAATCCCGGTCTATTTGCTGATTGACGATCGTTTCGACCTGCCTGATCTGCTCGGGTGTTAGCTTCTGGTGGTGCGAAAAGTCAAACCGCAGCCGCTCCTCGGTGATGTTGCTGCCGCGCTGCACCACGTGGTCGCCCAGTACCAGGCGCAGCGCCTTGTACATCAGATGAGTGGCCGTGTGGTATTTTTTGTGCGTGTCGCCCTGGCCCTCCAGCCCGCCTTTGAACTGGCCGCGGGTGGCGGTACGCGAGCGTTCCCGCTGCTCCAGCATGGCGGCGTCGAATTTTTGCCGCCAGTCGGGCGCCAAAGACAACTGACGCCGCCCGGCTTCCTCGAGCGACAGCTCCAAGGGAAATCCGTAGGTGTCGTAAAGTTTAAACAGCGCCTCGCCGCCAACGGGGTCGCTGACCTCTTTCTCGAAATGGCGGATGCCGGCTTTTAGGGTTTGCCGGAAGGTTTTTTCTTCTTTTTGCAGCGCTTCGGTTAATGCCTGTTGGCGCGCTTTAAGCTCCGGATAGGCACCGGCGTAGGCTTCCACGGCCGCCGGCAGGACACCAGCCATCAAACTCTGCTCAATGCCCAACTCCAATCCGAAACGGACGGCGCGGCGGATCAGCCGGCGCAGCACGTAGCCCTGCTCCTTGTTACCCGGCAGAACGCCGTCCAGCGCCAGAAAAAGAGCGCCGCGCGCATGATCGGCGATTACCCGCATGGATTTTGGATCGTCGCCGTAAGAGCGGCCGCTAAGCTTTTCAACGCTCTGAATCAGCGGCCAAAGCAGGCTGATTTTAAAAACGTCGCCGCTGCCCTCGACGGCCGCTGCCAGGCGCTCCAGGCCGCCCCCAAAATCAACGTTAGGCTTGGGCAGCTTGGTAAAGCCGCTGTCGGTTTTAAGATAGGTCATAAAAACCGAGTTGCCGATTTCTACGAAGCGCCCGCAGTCGCAGTTCGGATGGCAGTGTTCGCCAAAAGCCGGATCGTGCCTAATATGCTCGAATTCATAAAACACTTCGCTGTCCGGCCCGCCCGGCTCGCCCGCCGGCATGGCCGACGGCACGCCCGAGCGGCTCCACCAGTTTTTGGAGGCGTCGTAATAAAAAATCCGCTCGCCCGGTTTCATGCCTCGTTTGTACCCGTCGGCCGCGGAGCCGATCAGCGCTGTTGCTGCCCGGATACCCTGCTTGGCGAACAGTTCCTGCCATATGTCGGCCGACTCCTCGTCGCGCTCCACGCCGGCCTGCCGATCGCCGGCAAAAACGCTAACGTACAGCCGACTGGGTTCAAGGCCAAGACTGCCGGTTAAAAACTCGAAAAACCAGCCAAGCTGCTCTTTTTTGAAATAATCCCCCAGGCTCCAGTTGCCCAGCATCTCAAAAAAAGTGGTGTGGCGGTTATC
>SCKW01000049.1 GCA_004100265.1 Candidatus Chaera renei | reverse complement strand
TGATTTCGGTTTTGCCCGGCGTCAGCGCCGCCGCCATAAGGGCGTTTTCGCTGGCCGTATCGCTGCTTTCGTACATAACGATTTTGCCGGGAGCTTTGGGCTTAGACGAGCATTCGTACCAGCCGCCCCTGGTGGTAACTTGCAGGCCGAATTCCTCCAGGGCGAAAAGATGCGGACGGACGGTGCGTTCGCCCAGCTTGCAGCCGCCGGCGTAGGGCAGGTTGAATTGCCGCGACAGGTGCATCAGGGGGCCCATCAGCATAATGACGCTGCGAGTCTTGCGGGCGGCTTCATGATTAATGCCGCTTAGATTAAAGCGGCGTGGCGGCTTGATCTGCAGGTCGCCCCGATCGTTCAGCCGCTTGGCCTGCACGCCGATGCTCTGCAATACCTCTAGCAGCCGGTAAACCTCCTCGATTTTCGGCATGCGCTTAAGCACGGTGGTGCCGCGGTTAAGCAGCGAGGCGCATAGCGCTCCCACGGCGGCGTTTTTACTGGTTTTTACCTCTAACGCGCCGCTCAGCGGCTTGCCGCCGTTCACCCGAAAATTCAGCGTACCGGCTTGATTAAGAGTAACGATTTCGCTGGCCAGCACGTCGCTGATGCGCGCCAGCATTTCCAGGCTGATGTTTTGGCCGCCTTTTTCGATGCGGGTGATGGCGCTTTGGCTGGTGCTCAGGGCCCTGGCCAACTGCTGTTGGGTCATGCCGCGCTGCAGGCGGGAATGATGAATTAAGGCGCCGATTCTGGCTTTGTAGTCTTGGTTCACTGATTACATTTTATATCATAAACGATATAAGCGGTGTGTATTTTTAACACCAAAAGCGGCGGGTCGGTTTTTCGGCGTGTCGTATAATAAAAGCGGCCGCTTTGAAGCCGGTTTTTAATATCAGGACCGGCCGAAGCGTTGTTCGCCCCAGGAAGGCCCCATATGACTGATCAAACCGTTGCCAAACTAATTGCCCAAGAAGCCAACCGCCAGCGCGGCGGCCTGGAGCTGATTCCTTCAGAAAACTATGTCAGCCGCGGCGTTTTAGAGGCTTTGGGCAGCGAATTTACCAACAAATACGCCGAGGGGTACCCGGGCGCCCGTTATTACGGCGGCCAGGAATTTACCGACCGCGTCGAACAGCTGGCGATTGACCGCGCTAAAAGCCTGTTTGGCGCCGACCACGCCAATGTGCAGCCGCATTCCGGCGCTCCGGCCAATTTGGCCGTTTACGGCGCCTGGCTGGAGCCGGGCGACACCGTTTTGGCGATGGAACTCAGCCACGGCGGCCATCTGACGCACGGCGCTCCGGTGACCTATGCCGCCAGGTTGTACAATTTTGTCCGTTACGGTATGAAAAATCCCGACACGGGCGAAATTGACTACGACCAGCTGGCCGATATCGCCCTAAAAACCAAGCCCAAGCTGATTATCGCCGGTTTTTCGGCTTATCCCCGCGAGCTGGATTATGGCCGGTTCGCCGAGATTGGCCGGGCTGCCGGAGCCTTGCTGATGGCCGACATGGCTCATATTGCCGGCTTGATCGCCGGAGGCGTCCTGGCCAATCCGTTGGCCGCCGGTTTTCAGGTGATGACGGCTACCACGCACAAAACCTTGCGCGGCCCGCGCGGCGGATTGATTTTAAGCCGCGGTCAAACGGGCAGCCCGTTAAAAGATCCGGGCAAATCTATCAACAACATTCCCGTGCTGATAGACCGCCAGGTGTTTCCCGGGCTGCAGGGCGGCCCGCACATGAACGTTATCGCCGCCAAAGCGGTGGCGTTGGGCGAAGCCGCCCAAGCCGATTTTAAGCTGTACTGCCGGCAGGTTTTAGACAGCGCCAGGGCGCTAGCCCAAGAGCTGAGCCGGCGCGGTTTTTGCCTGGTAACCGGTGGCACCGATAATCACTTAATTCTGGCCGATGTCAAAAAAAGCTTTAATATTGACGGCGCCGAGGCTCAAGCGGCGCTAGACGCGGTTGGCCTTAACGTTAACAAGAACACCGTGCCCGACGATCCGCTGCCGCCGTTTCGGCCCAGCGGCATACGTCTGGGAACGCCGGCCGTCGTTACTCGCGGACTGATGCCCGAGCATATGCTCCAGTTGGCCGAATGGATCAGCTTGGCCGTCAAAAGCCGCCAAAATTCTACGGCGCTGGCCGGTCTGCGCCGCCAGGTAGACGCTTTTGCCAGGCAGTTTCCCTTGCCCAGTGATCAGCCTTAAAGCAGCTCGGGCTCGCGCTCCAGCGTCACGCCGAACTTGCGGCGCACCGTTTCAATAATGTGGTCGGAAAAAGTTTTTAACTCGTCGTAGGTTTTGGCGGTTTGGTTAACGATCACCAGGGCATTGTGTTCGAAGGTTTTTAGTCCGCCGCCGCCGTAGCCTTTCAGCCCGGCCCGTTCGATCAGCCAGCCAGCCGCCAGCTTGATTTTGCCGTCGGGCAGTTTGTAGTGAACAATGTCGGGAAATGCGGCGGCTAGGCCGGTGAATTTTTTAGAGTCAACCATTGGGTTTTTAAAAAACGAGCCGGTGTTAGCCATAATTTTAGGGTCTGGCAGTTTGACGCTGCGGATATCGGTTACGGCCTGCCGGATTAGTTGCGGCGTTACCTCTTGCTGGCTGATGCCGCGCTCGTCAAAATGATTTTGCAGGCTGTTGTAATACGGCCCGCGCGGATTAGACCGGCTAAGGCGCAGGGTGATGCTGGTGATGACGTAGCGGCGCTGGCCGGGGTTTTTAAATATGCTGAAGCGGTAGCTAAAACCGCATTCACTGGCCATTAGGCGGACATTGCCGTGGGCGGTTAGATCGTAGGCCTCAAGGCTTTGCAGGGTATCGGCTATTTCTTGCCCGTAGGCGCCGACGTTCTGCACCGGTGTGGCGCCGGCAGTACCCGGTATGCGCGACATGGCTTCGATGCCGCTTAAGTTCATCTCGACGGCCCGCTCAACCACGCTGTCCCAGTTTTCGCCAGCGCCGACCAGCAGATCAACGTGGGCTTCGGTTTGTTCTAAAATCTTAAAACCGCTCAGCCGGTTAATGATTACCAAGCCCTCAAAATCGTTATCAGAAATAATCACGTTGCTGCCGTCGCCCAAAATAAAAACCGGAATGTTATCAGCCTGCGCCCAGCTGATGGCTTGCTCCAGCTCGTCTTTTGTCTGAACCACCGCCAAAAATCTGGCCGCGCCGCGGCCCAGTTTCATGGTGGACAGTTCTGCCAA
>SCKW01000048.1 GCA_004100265.1 Candidatus Chaera renei | reverse complement strand
CTTTAAGGGTAACCGTGAATTCGGTTTTTTGTTCCGCTTCAGCGGTAGCTTCGCCGCTAACCGCGGGGGCGGCTACGGCTACGGCCGGAGCGGCCGCGCTGACTCCCCAATGCTGTTCCAGGTACTTCACGAACTGGCTGATCTCCAGGGCGCTCAGTTTGTCTAATTGGTCTACCAGCTTTTCCAGTTCTTTGCTGATGGTCACAGTTTTGTTATCCGTATCTGCCATTGTCAACTCCTTATTATTTAGTTCTTAAAATTAATTTAGCTTGCTTTTTTAGCCTCGGCCCGGGCGTTTAGCGCGTAAATTACGCCTTGCAGGTTCGCGTTCATGACGCAAGCCATGCCCTTGAAGGGAGCCGATAGCGTGCCGACCAAAATGCCGCGCAGCGTATCCTTGCTAGGCAGTTCGGCCAGCTCTTTGACGGCCGTCGCGTCGAGCATTTGTCCGGACCCGTCAAAGCCTCCTTGCAGCTTCAGTGATTCGGCGGTTTTGGCGAAAACCTGCAACGCCCTGGCGGCGGCGGTTTCGTCTTCGCTGAAAGCGTAGAGCAGTTGTCCGCTCAACCAGCTCGCGTCACTGCTTTTAAAAGCTTCGGCGCGCCGCATGGCCACTTTAACGAGGCGGTTTTTGACAACCTTAACGGTGACGCCTTCCTGGCGGGCCTGCCGGCGCAACTTTTGAGCGTCGGCAACGCTCAGGCCGGCGTAAGCGGCTACCGCGGTTAGCTTAGAGCCGTTCAGCAGCCGCACCAACTGATCAACCTGGGCGGCCTTTTTTTCTCGGGATATTGCCATAACTTAGCTCAAGTCCTCCTTGGAATTTATCTTAAAATTACGTTACCTGATTGTTAAATTACTTACGAAAAGAGGCGCGGTTAAGGTGTTCTCGGGTGGTTTAAAAAACAAAAACCCCTTTTACCTGACGTGCGTCTTAAGGTAGGGGCTGCCAAAAACCGCTTGGGCCTGGGGATGGTGCGTAGCTTCGCCTAGGCGGCCGGATTTAATCTTTCTATCACAAGAAAGAAGCCGCTGTCTTTGGTAGCTTGATTACCTTTCAAAGTTATTTTATCAGACCCGTGCCAATAAAGCAAACTAGCCTCCTTGGCCCGCCTGATACAGTATTGACTTGGCGGCTGGCAGGTGGTAAGATATAGCCGTTTAAATTTATGAGTGAAACAGACAGTGCCTTGCGATCACCCGATTTTTGGAGCAGCGGGCTTTTTAACGAAGGCTTAAGCGAGATAGCGCGCTCCAGCGAGATAACCGATTTCAGTTTTTACGGTACGGACGCGGCGGCGGCCAAGCAGCTTTACGAAACGGCGGCGCTGGCCGCGTTCGCCAAACGCTGCAGGATGTCCGGATGGGAAATGTCGCCCGATAAAAACCCGAGCGCCGACGCTCAGTTAACCCGCTTTTTGGCTCCGGCTAGCCGGGCCGACAGCGCCGAGTTGGCTAACGCGGTGCATTTTATGGATTGGCAGGGCGCCCGCAGGGTCGAAAGCGAAGTGGCCGACGCGGCGATCAATCACATGGACGACGTTAAATTTTGTTTAACACCGGCCGAGAGGGCTTCGCGGGTTAAGGTAGTGCGTTTTGGCGATGCTATCGCCAACCGGTTGGTAGTGGTACCCCGCAAGCGGCTGTTCGCCCACAACCATCAAGCGCAAATTGTTAAGCGCTCGGTTTTCGTGATCGATCTTGAATCGTCACGGCAGAACCATATTAGGGAACAGCAGACCATAGTCAACCTGATCCGGCTGATCGTTGCCGTGCAAGAGACGCTGGCCCAAGAATCCGACGCGGCTCAGGCTAACTGCCGTCAGGTGCAGCACGATGGCTATCTTGATATGCTGGCGGGCCGGCTGGATAATCTATTGGTAAACAATTTTGATAATCGGCCGGCCTGGCTGCAGCCCGTGGCCACCTCTTTTTACGCCCGACGGCCTAAAGCATCTTAAGGCTCGCCCTACTGAATCAGCCGGCTAACGTGACGCCAGATACGGCGGCCGGTCAGTTCGATACTGGCCTGCTTGGGCAGATCGGAGCGGTTGACAACTGGTACCGTGGCTACGTTAAAGCGCCTGGCGAATGCCTCGTAGCCGTCTTGAACCTTGCGCTGAAAATCATCTGGCATGGATTCGAAAATGTCCGGGCTTTCCGGCTGTTCGTCGCGATCGGCGATTCTTTGCCGTCGCGTCAGTTGGCTGTCCAGCGTTAGAATCAGCTGAGCATCGGGATTAAGGTAGTCGGGGTGAACGTTGTCGCCGGTAAAGGATCGGATCTTCGCCACGTCAGCGCCCTGTCCGTATCCCTGATATACGGCGGTGGATATCCAGTTGCGGGCTGCCACCGCCCACACGCCCCGGTTAAGCGCCGGCTGAATGGTTTGCAGCCAGCTTAATCGCCGAGCGGCCGTGAACATCAGCACGTTAGACCAAGGGTCGCGCGGTAGGTTGCCGTTTTTGATGATTTTTCTAAGCTCGTCCGACGCCGGCGAGCCTCCTGGTTCTTCGATCGGCGCTTGCAGACAGCTGATGCCCAAACTGCCCAGACGGCCGATTAATCGCCTGGCCTGTTCCGACTTGCCGGTGCCGTCGTGTCCTTCCAAAACGATGTATTTGCCGCGCTCTGACATATCTTTATAGATACTCTACTCCGGGTATCGCCTCGGGCATTTCTAATTTGTCTTCGTAGGCTTTGGGCAGCATGCGGCTAGGCTGCCACGTTTTGATAATATCTTCCAGGTTGTCCGAAGATACTTGTTGGTACTTACCGCTTAGATTGGCGTATTCGCCGATAACCGGTCCGGTGTGGTGAAACACCACTTGGGCGATTTTTACGCCCACAGGCAGCGGCACGTGCTCGTCTTCGTTAAGGTTTTTTATCTCCATGGTCCAGCGGGAGATAAAACCTGGATCGCCCCAGCCGGCGTCTATGCAAACCGCCACGCCGTTGCGGCCGGTAGTACTGCGGGCATGCAGGCTGCTGGTGCCCGGCGGTTTGATGCCGATAAACTCGTGGGTGTGGGCTAAAATACGCTCGCCTGGCCTTAAAATAATCACGGGATGCTCGGGGTCGATGTTTTTTAAGGTGGCCAAACCCAGCCGGCGCTTAAAGTAATCGTTTTCGCGCAGCGGCTTAGCGACCAGCGGCTCTCCGAAATAACGCTTAACGTCTTCTTTGTCGTAAGGGTTGTACAGGCCTTTGCGCTGGGTGGAGCGATCAGTGGCGTAAAAATTGTAACCCAGGGTAA
>SCKW01000047.1 GCA_004100265.1 Candidatus Chaera renei | reverse complement strand
ACCATCAAATCGGACGACGTCTACGGACGCGCTAAGAGCTACGAGTCCATTATCAAGCGCGAGCCGATCACCGGCCCCAAGGTACCCGAAAGCTTTAATGTGCTGGTCAAAGAACTGCAAGGCCTGTCGCTCAGGGTGGATCTGATCAGCCAAAATCAGTCTCAGAGCGTTGACGCCGAAGTGGTGTTGGATAAAACCTACCAAGAAGAGGCAGCCAGTCTGCCCTCGGTCGCGCCGCCCGTTAGCGACGACGATGGCCCAATTGATACTACGGTGGCCGACGAAGCCGACGAATACGGAGAAATCGATCTGGCGGACGGCATGACCATAGAAACCGCCGAAGACAATTCGCCCGAACAAGAATCTAACAGCAAGGAGACAGCCTAAAATTATGTCCTCTAGAGATCTCAGCGGTACCGGAATAGCCGACTTTGACGCCGTTCGTCTGTCGGTGGCCAGCGCGGAAGACGTTATGAGTTGGAGTTACGGCGAAGTAACCAAGCCGGAGACGATCAATTATCGTACCCAAAAACCGGAGCGCGACGGCTTGTTTTGCGAACGCATCTTCGGGCCGGTTAAAGACATCAATCCGCACGACGTTAAGCTAAAAGGCGTTCGCAGTCGCGAGGCGGCCGTCGACAA
The DNA here is from genome assembly GCA_004100265.1 of Candidatus Chaera renei. Taxonomy (GTDB): domain Bacteria; phylum Patescibacteriota; class Saccharimonadia; order Saccharimonadales; family Saccharimonadaceae; genus Chaera; species Chaera renei. Next base: position 2,684 of record SCKW01000047.1, on the reverse strand, counting down.
AAACGGCGAATTGGTTACCAAAAGCATCGTCCGTCGCGAACGGATGGGGCATATCAGTCTGGCCGTGCCGGTAGCGCATATCTGGTTTATGCGCGGCACTCCCAGCGCCATGGCTCTGCTGCTAGGGTTAACGGTGCGTAGCTTAGAGAGAATCGCCTACTTTGCCAGCTACGTTATTTTAGAGGTCAATGCCGCCGAACGTGATAAGGCGCTTAGCGACGCCGAGGCGGAATACGAAGCCGCTAAAGCGGCGGTTCGCCAGCGGTTTGAAAAAGCGGCCACCCAAAAAGACGCCGACGTCAAAGCTTTGGCGGCCGAACAATCTAAAGAACTAGAAGAGTTATCTGCCGCCTACCAACAACAACGGTCTCAACTGGAGAGCTTGGAGGTTTGCGGCCTGCTGGGCGAAACCGAACACCGCAATCTGCCGGCCGAATACCGCTCGCTGATCAAAGTGGGCATGGGAGGCGAAGCGCTGAGCACCTTGCTTAAAAAGATCGATCTTAAAAAGTTGGTCGACAGCTTAAGCCAAGAGGCCGAAAGCGCCAAAGGTCAACGCAAGAAAAAACTAATCAAACGTCTGAAAGTGCTGGAAGGCATGATGAGGGCCGGTATCAAGCCCGAAAGCATGTGCATCAGTGTTTTGCCGGTTATTCCGCCGGATCTGCGGCCGATGGTCCAGTTGACCGGCGGCCGGTTCGCCACCAGCGATTTAAACGATCTTTATCGGCGGGTAATTAACCGCAATAACCGCCTGAAAAAATTGATAGAACTCAACGCCCCTGAAGTAATTCGCCGCAACGAGATGCGCATGCTGCAGGAAGCGGTTGACGCCTTGATCGACAACAGCGCCGCCCGAGGTGGCCGGGCGGTCAGCGCTACCGGCGGCCGCCGGCGCCTAAAGTCGCTTTCGGATATGTTAAAAGGCAAGCAGGGCCGCTTCCGTCAGAACCTGCTGGGCAAGCGCGTGGATTACTCCGGTCGTTCGGTGATCGTGGCCGGCCCCGATCTGAAGATTAACCAGTGCGGTCTGCCCAAAGCCATGGCTCTGGAGCTGTTTAAACCGTTCGTTATCGCCTATTTGCTGGAGCGAGAGTACGCTCATAACATTCGTAGCGCCACTCGGCTGATTGATTCAGGCGAGGCGGTGGTTTACGACGCGCTGGACGAAGTGATCCGCGACAAATACGTGCTGCTGAACCGGGCGCCGACGCTGCACCGGCTAGGTATCCAGGCGTTTCAGCCCAAATTGATAGAAGGCAAGGCGATTCAGCTGCACCCGCTGGTGACTACCGGATTCAACGCCGACTTCGACGGCGACCAAATGGCGGTTCATCTGCCGTTGTCAGATCAGGCGCAGGACGAAGCCAAGCAGTTGATGAGCGCCACCCGCAACCTGCTTAAGCCGTCCGACGGCTCGCCGATCATTAACCTTACTCAGGATATCGTGCTGGGCTGTTACTACTTGACTTACGCCAAACCTTCGGCTCAGGTCAAGCAGCCTAAAACCTTCGGATCGGTGGCCGAGGCCATTTACGCCTTTGATCGCGGCTTGATTAAATTGCAAACGCCGATACGCCTGCCAGCCAAAGGACAGCTGCGCCAAACCACTTTGGGCCGCGTTTTCTTTAACGAGGTGCTGCCCGAAGACTTTCCTTACGTGGAAGACGTTATGGGCAAGAAACGGCTTTCGGCGGTCATGCGGCAGATCTTCGATCAATACGATCAGGAACAAACCGGCGCTATCGTTGACGAAATCAAGCATTTGGCTTTTGAGTATGCAACCTCCGCGGCGATATCTACCTCGGTGGCCGACTACTTCGACGTTGAAGAGGTCGATGGCATCATCGAGGAGGCCGACCAGCGCGCCAAACAGATTTCCGATCAGTACGAGCAAGGCCTGGTAACCGACGAAGAGCGTTACGCCCTAACCGTTGAGACCTGGCGCTCGGTGGACGGCAAGGTGATGGAGCTGTTGGAAGAGCGGCTGAAGCGAGAGGACACCTCCGTGGCCGTGATGGTGGATTCCGGCGCCCGCGGTACCTTAAGCAACATCAAACTGGCCGCCGCTTACATAGGCGTAATGGTTGACGCCAGCGGCAAAGAGATCGAGTTACCGATACGTTCCAGCTATAGAAAAGGCCTGACTCCCCTAGAGGCTTTCTCCGCTACCCGGGGTAGCCGCAAGGGCCTGATTGACACCGCCTTAAAGACGGCCGACTCCGGTTATCTGACGCGGCGCCTGGTGGACGTTGGCCAGGATGTCTTTACGGTTAAGGGCGAATCCGAAGACGACGGCTTCGCCATACTCAGGAACGAAACCGAAACCACTATGATAGATTTTCAGGATCGTTTGTACGGCCGCTACAGCGCCGAAGACGTATCTGGCTACGTTAAACGGGGCGAACTGATCACTCAGGAAATCGCCGAGGCGATTAGCGCCGACAGCTCGATTGACAGCGTTCGGATAATGAGCGTGCTGAGCTGCCGCAATTTGCGCGGCGTGCCTCAAAAAAGCTACGGCATTGATATGGCTACCGGCCGCCTGGTTGAGCCGGCCCAGCCGATCGGGGTAATCGCCGCCCAGTCGGTAGGTGAGCCGGGTACCCAGCTGACCTTGAACACCTTCCACAGCTCCGGCGTAGCCGGCGACGACATTACCCAGGGCCTGCCGCGGGTTGACG
>SCKW01000046.1 GCA_004100265.1 Candidatus Chaera renei | reverse complement strand
GCCACCACTATCAGGTAAACGAACTGCCTAAAGCTGAACGGGCCGAGGATTTTATCGTCGGCTTCTACGTCTAGGGGTACTTTATACGAGGCCATTACTTAAATTATTAAGCTACGGGGTAGTGCCGCCCGGCGGAGGTGGTGGTTTTGGCAGGCCAGCGGCGCGTCGGCGCAATTGAGTGCGAAGGTCCTGAATGGCCCGTTGTTTATCGGCAGTCAGCTTGTCCCAGTATTGTTTATTGGCCTCAAGGTTGTCTAATATGCTAGCGGACCTGCCTGCTGCCTGGGTCGGCATTTCATCATAAATAGCATCTGTGTTTTGCGCCCACTCTTTCAGCGTTTGTGGCATCTGGGTGGTGATTGATTCCGCCGACACGCCCTCTATGGCTGCGCTAACAGCCAGCCTGGAGGCTTCTGCCATATCCGCTACCTGCCTGCCCTTCTTGGCGGTTACTATGCCAGTTACCGGGTCCCTAACGTCAACCTGCGCCGAATGCGTGCTTAGCATGTTTAATATCGCAGGGTTTACAAGATGGGCCGCGCCGGCCGCCACGTCGCCGTAGTTTTGGCCGATTCTAGTAGCCAGATGCTTGCTCATCTCTTGGTCGCGGCCTATTGCTCCAAGGTCTAATTTATCAAAAAACTTAATCTTAATGAGCCTGTCTATAGCGGCCTTGCGTTCAACGGTTGATTTGCTGGCATCGCCATAAATTGCTTGCAAAGCTTCGGGCGACGGGTTAGTGCGCTCGTAATGCTCCAATTGAGCACCGATAGCCTCTTCTTCTAGCTTGGTTCGATGCTGCTGGGCTGCCCGGAGCACCCGCTCTGCGCCCTCTGCCCCACCAGGTCCGGCCATTTTTCTGCGAAAACCTTCGTCTGACTCGGCCCGCCCGGTAATATACGAGGCCCAGTTACGCTCCGCCTCGCGTTTGTTGCTTTCAAGGATTGCGCCGCGCCGCGAACTTCTGCCGGCTACCCATCCGCGCAAAGAGCGATAGCCGGTAGCGCCGGGTTCTTCTCCCTGCTTGGCCCAGGTGGATCTTTTGCTGTTGGCCCGGCTTTCCGCGCCTTCGCGTAGTCGCTTGCGAAAACCGTCTATCGGGCCGCGGTTGGGATTGTTCACCACGGCTCCTATTTTACCAAGAATGCCGCCGCCGGCCCGCATCAAAAACGGTAGAGCGAACAGCGGCAGGGCGATAATCACCAATGCCACTATGCTGGCCAACCCGCTGCTCCAACCCCTTGAGGGGTCGTTGGCCGCGGACATAATTATTTGAGCCGCCAGCTTTGAGCCGCCAAATATCAGCGCTGCCAGCGGGTAAAGCATCAGCATGTTAATAAACAGGCCGCGCCATTTGTCAAAGAACTTTTCGGTGTTGGGCAGCAGGTAGGCGGCGAAAGCCAGCGGCGATATGACGATTAAAATTACCAAAATGGCCTGGCGGGCTATCAGGGTTATCAGGCCGGCCAGAATGGCCAACAGGGCGGGAATAGCCGCCGACAGCAACAACAGCAACATGGGAACCATGCCGCCCGCGGCCCACACCGCCGCCGCGCCGGCCGCGCCCGCCCAGCTTAGAGCATAAACGCCCCCTATTATACCCGCCAAAATGTTAGTCCAGCTTAATTCCTGCCCTTCTACCTTTATAACCGTCGTAACCTGTGCCAGCAGGCTGTATATGCCGGCGCCAATCAGGTTGAAGGCGTCCACCGCGTAGGCTGCCAAAAAGTACGAAATATTAACCAAAATCGCCCCGGCCAGCAGCCGCGGCAGCATCTTTTTAAAGCCGTAATTGCTTAGCCCCACGCTGGTGGCCTGCGAGAACACCATAAACAAAAAGGCGATCACGAACACTACGTTGGCGATGGTGCGCACCGCGTTCCAGGCTATGTAGGTGCCGTTTTGGTTGTTGGCGATATCCATATTAACCGGCGGCACGGTTAGCAGCGTTGCGATCAGGGTATACATGGCGTCGTTGGCGGTGGTTACCAGGCTCAGCAGCGGGCAGATGATCCAGCCCAGCGCCCCGGCGGAACAGGTGGGGCCGGAGCCAGGGGTTTCTTGACCAGCTGACTGCCACGCCGCCAGATACTTGGCTCGGTCCAGCGCCGGGCCGGCGTTAGAGGAATCGCCCAATATGGCGCGGGTAAACGACGCGGCGTCGCCGTTTGGTATGTTGCCAAAACCAAATGGTTTGGCACCCCCATCCAAGCCCTCGGGCAGCAAAAAGACGTTTTTTAAGCGACTGATTTCATCGTCGCCGCTGGGCGGCGCGGAGGGAACGCAGCTGGAGTTGTCAGCCCCGCCAAAGGCGCTGCGCAAAATCGCCCGGTAGGTGCTGTCGGCGGCGGTCGGGCCGGTGCTTTTGGCGGAAACGTAATAGGCCAGTCTGTTGTCTTTAGTCAAAATCAGCAGGTCGGGACAGGGTTTGTCGGCGGCGGCGGGGTTCTTGTCTTCGACGTACACCGCTTCGATCGCCGAGTCCGAAAAGGCCACTTTTTTAAAAGGAGTTTGGTTGGTCAGCCTTACGGACTCAATATTTCCGCTATCAATATTAATGAAAAATATCTTATTCCAGTTTTCCGTGGTTTTAGCCGGCGCGGATGGCATTTTTGAGGATGTCGGCAGGGTGCAGCCGCCGGCCGGATCTACCCGGCTGGTCGCCATGTACCAACCGCCCGGCACCTCAGCCGGCGTAGCCTTACCCGGCGCTTTGGCCGGCGAAGCATAAAAAATATATTCGTTGCAAACATCCGAGCGCGGCGGCGTTCGCGGAGTCAGGAACTTAAAAACCGCTCCCTGGGGGTTGCCGCTGGCATCGATTGACCCCTCCGGAGATGGGCTCGTGATCCGCCCGTCGTAATAATAAAAGTCGCAACCCTTTTGAATGGTTTGGGCGTTGACGCGGGTTATCTCTGACACCGGTTGTTGACAGGCTGGCGCCATTCCAGCGGAGCTGTCAAAATGATTGGCCGTTACTTTGCCACTCGGTATCAGCAGGCCAAGCAACGCGCTGGCCAACGCGGCCAATACCAGGCTTTGAACGACCAATCGCTTTTTGTTTAATGCCGCCATGGTTATGGCGGCATTATATATTACTTGCCACCGCTTTTACCACCCCTGCTCGGGCTATGCCTTAAGGCTGCGGTGTCGTCAGACCAAGCTTCTCCAGAAAACCCGGCGAAGCGTCAAGAATGTTAGTTTTAAGCTTGTCCATCATCCACGCCTGCGTGGTTCGGCCCTGCGAATCGGTGGCGGGATACGCCTTGAAGGTTACGGTCCACTGATCTCTAATATAATCCTTGCCGCTAAGCGGCCCCCAGTATTCGGTGTAAACGGTATAGGTAGCTTGGGTGTCGCCGGTTATTTTAACGTTTTCGAACTTGTTCACTATGTTGGCTTTGTCCGGGCTGCCAAAGAAAACGGCGGCGCCAGCCGTTTCGCTCGCTATACTAAGAGCGTGGCGCAGGAACAGGCCATCCTTAACAACCTGCGACTGGTCTAATAACTTGGATTGCTTGACGTTGTAGTCGTAACTATTCGGC
>SCKW01000045.1 GCA_004100265.1 Candidatus Chaera renei | reverse complement strand
CCGCTTCGGCGACCGCCCCTTTGCGTTACGAGATACCAGGATTCAAGAGCTTAAGCGTCCAGGACGGCAGCAAAGTGGCCGCCGGCGACCGCCTGACCAACGGCTCGATCAACCTGCACGACCTGATGCGCTTGAAGGGCATCGAAGCCGCCCAGCGTTACATCATTAACGAAGTACTCAGGATTTACGCGGCGCAGGGTCAATACATCGCTGGCAAGCACCTGGAGGTGATAGTCCGGCAGATGTTCAGTCGGGTGCAAATCGAAGATCCCGGTGACAGTTCGTTCGTGACGGGGGACATCGTTTCGAAAGCAGCGGTAGTAGAGGCTAATCATGAGCTTACCCGCAAAGGCAAGAAACCGGCCCAGTTTACTCAGCTGCTGCTGGGTATCACCAAGGTTTCCATATGGTCGGACAGTTTCTTGAGCGCCGCCAGCTTTCAAGACACCACCCGCGTGCTGATTAACGCCGCTATTGGCGGCCGGGTGGACAAACTGTATGGCTTGAAGGAAAACGTGATCATTGGCCGCAAGATCCCGGTAGGTACCGGAGCGAATCCCGAACAGACTGCCACTCCCAAAGCCTAACCTAAGTGGGGCGCGGCTTCTCTAGACAACTTGCCTCAAAGTGTCTATAATATGCGCGTAAGAGTTTCCAACAATCAACTCTGTTTTTATAAGGAGATTGCGCGAGTCGCTGGCCGATGCGGCGGGTGTGAGCCGAGGCTGGCGCCGTAACTTCCGACAGAGACCATTAAGGTAAAATAGGTTCAACCACCCTAAACGATGAAGCGCTGTCCGCGCCGACTGATTTAAGCCAAAGCCGGCGGACGCCTAACCTCAAGGAGAACGAATGCCAACAATTAACCAGCTTGTCCATAAGCCGCGCCGCAGCGCTCTTAAAAAGAGCAAGTCGCCGGCGCTGGGGCGAATACATAACGCCTTAAAAACCCGATACTACGCCTACGAGGCGCCGCTGAAGCGCGGCGTCTGCGTTAAGGTGACCACTAAAACTCCCAAAAAACCCAATTCGGCTTTGCGCAAGGTGGCCAGAGTCCGCTTGAGCAACGGCCATGAGGTATGGGCGTACATCGGCGGCGAAGGACATAATCTGCAGGAGCACGCCGTGGTGCTGGTACGCGGCGGCCGGGTACCCGATTTGCCGGGCGTGCGTTATCACATAGTCAGAGGCGCCCTCGACCTGCAAGGCGTGGCTAAACGCAAACGCGGCCGCAGCAAATACGGCACCAAGAGGGAGAAGTAGCATGCCTCGTCATAAAACCAAATCACTGCAGCGGAGTATTCCGGCCGATCGCCGTTACGGTTCGGTTTTGGTGCAGCGGCTGATTAACAAAAGCCTGACGCAGGGCAAAAAACAGCTAGCCGAAAGGCAGGTGTACTTGGCGCTTGATCTGGCCGCTCAGCAGGTCGGCTCCAAGGAAGAGCCGCTGGCCGTCTTTGAAACCGCCATTAAAAACCTCTACCCCCAGTTCGAGGTTAAAAGCCGCCGGGTTGGCGGCGCCAACTACCAAATTCCCTTCGCTATCCAAGGCGGCCGTCAGCAGCACTTCGCCTTTACCTGGCTGGTTGCCGCGGCGCGCCAACGCAACGGCATGCCTTACGCCCGGGCGCTGGCTGCCGAGATCGTGGATGCCTACAACAAAACTGGCACGGCGTTCAAGAAGAAAGAAGACACCCACAAAATGGCCGAAGCCAACCGGGCGTTCGCCCATTTCGCCAGAAGCTAAAGACGGCAAATTACTACCGCTCTATTTTTTTAAGGAAAATCGATGGCAGACAAAACATATACGCTGGATAAATTTCGCAACATCGGCATTATCGCCCATATTGACGCCGGTAAAACCACCACTACCGAGGGCATTCTTTACCGTACCGGTTTAAAGCATAAGATCGGCGCGGTTCACGAAGGCGAAACGACTACCGACTGGATGGAACAGGAGCGCGAGCGGGGCATTACCATCACCTCGGCCGCGGTTACCTGTTTTTGGAAAGATCACAAGATCAACATCATTGACACTCCCGGGCACATTGACTTTACGGCCGAAGTGGAACGCTCGTTGCGGGTGCTGGACGGCGCCGTGGTGGTGTTTGACGGCAAGATGGGCGTCGAGGCCCAGACGGAGACGGTTTGGCGGCAAGCCAACAAATACAAAGTGCCGCGCATTTGTTTTATCAACAAAATCAATCAGACCGGCGGCGACTTCTTTAAGAGCCTGGAGAGTATTCACGCCCGTCTTAGCAAGCGCGCCTTGCCGATTCACCTGCCGATCGGTTTTGAACAATCAATCAACGGCGTGGTTGACCTGATCACTATGAAGGCCTACACCTATGATGACTACGCCGACAAGGCCCTGAAAGTGGGCGACATACCTGCCGACATGCAGCAAAAAGCCGCCCGTGCCCGCACCTTGCTGGTGGAATCGGCCGTGGAAGCCGACGATGATCTGTTCGAGAAATATCTTGACCAGGGCGAGCTGGCTATCTCCGAAAGCGAGCTGATCGGCGCCGTGCGCAAGAGCGTGTTGAGCGGCGAATTTTACATAGTTACCGGCGGCGACGGCCGTGGCGTGATAGTTGAAAAATTGCTTGATTTGGTTACCCAGTATCTGCCTTCACCACTGGACGTTGGATCGGTTTGGGGAACCCATCCTAAAACCGGCGAGCAGATCGAGAGAAAGCCGGACGAGGCGGAGCCGTTTTCGGCCCTGGCCTTCAAGCTGGCCAACGACCCGTTTGTGGGCAAATTGGTATTTTTTAGAGTGTATAGCGGTACACTCAAGGCCGGCAGCTACGTGCTTAACAGCGGTGCCGACGAAAAGGAGCGGGTGGGCCGAATTTTGCGGATGCACGCCGACAAGCGCGAAGACCTGACCGAGATTGGCGCCGGCGACATCGCCGCCGCCGTAGGCCTTAGAAGCACCACTACCGGAACCACTCTGTGCGATCCGCAACACCCTATTATTCTGGAAAGCATCGATTTTCCCGAACCCCCGGTTAGTATTGCAATTGAGCCTAAAACCAAGGCCGATCAAGAAAAAATGAGCCTGGCGCTGCAGCGTCTGGCCGAGGAAGACCCGACTTTTCGGGTGCACACCGATCACGAAACCGGCCAGACTATCATCAGGGGCATGGGTGAATTGCACCTGGAAATTTTGGTTGACAGAATGAAGCGGGAGTTTAAGGTAGAGGCCAGCGTTGGCCAGCCGCAGGTCGCCTATCGCGAAACCGTCCGCGCCTCCGTTGAGATTGAAGGCAAATACATCAAACAGTCCGGCGGCCGCGGTCAGTACGGCCATGTTTGGTTAAGACTCGAACCGAACGAGGCTGGCAAGGGGTTTGAATTCAACGACGCCATTAAAGGAGGCGTAGTGCCGCAGGAGTACCGTTCGGCGGTTAGAGCCGGCGTTCAAGAGACTCTAGACAGCGGCGTATTGGCCGGCTATCCGGTAGTGGATGTTAAAGCCACGCTATACGATGGCAGCTACCACGAGGTTGACTCGTCGGAGCTGGCCTTTAAAATGGCCGGATCCATCGCCACCCGCGAAGGCGTAAAAAAAGCCAAACCGGTACTTCTTGAGCCGGTCATGCAGGTAGAAGTAGTGACCCCCGAG
>SCKW01000044.1 GCA_004100265.1 Candidatus Chaera renei | reverse complement strand
GTGCAGTAACCTCTAATATCTTCGACTTATCCTAGACATTTAGTCTAGTTTATGTTATATATAAGTATATAAATTCAAAATTAGCATGATGTCAGAAAAAATTACCCTAAGCCCCGAACAAAAATTGGGCCGCATCGAAGAAATCGTACAGGCGCATCCCGAAGTGGCGGGCTTGCAGGCCTACGAATACCTGCGCAGCAACGTTAAAGAACAACAGGTAGCGTTCATTAATGGCGAAAGAGATGCTTTGAGCTTGGATTACAAAGACCTTAATCCGGCGAATATAGAGCGGCTCAAAGGCTCTATGCTCTTAGCCCTTAAATCTTTAATGTCGGGGGAGCAAAACCCCAAGACCAGGGCGCTATATCGGGCTATCGAGTACCGCTATTCGGAGCTTTTTATGCTCGACATGGCGAGGATTGTCAATGACGATAGTTACAGCGAACAGGAGCGCGCGCAGGCGCGGGAGATGTTTGTGAGCACCAATGAAGCGTTGTACGGCCAGCCCGACAGAGGTATCTTTAGCGCGATTGCCAGAAAGAGCCTTGCGCCCCTGTTGTCTGGCGGCGATTCGGACGGCACGGAAGCGCAAAAAATCCGTGGCGAGCTTGGTGCGCTGATAGGCTCAATCGATCAAACGGACTACGAACTGTTTGTCCCCTCAGACGAGGTCATGGAGCGTGTTGGCGCTCTCACGCGCTCACGTTTTGACCAACTGGTAGATCATATTGATACTGAGAAAACCTATGATGTTGCCACTATGGCGGAAGCGCTTGACGCCGCGCTTACCAAATTGGGCGGGAAGGATCTGGGATGGAGAGTTGCAATCGTCCCAAAATCCAATGTTCTTGCCGTTTCGGCGCACCAAAAGCTGGTAGAGGTTGGCGAAAACCGAAAACCCGCCAAGGGGGGACGAGCTTAGGGGTAAGGCGTTGCATGAGGTTGGCGTGCACGCCGGCCGCTCTATTAACGCCCTGAAGGCGGGGTGGTTGTCTGCCGCCTACGGCCAGGATGGGTACCTGGATTTCGAGGAATCATTCGCCACCGCGCTAGAAGACGCCTTCAAGGGCAAGTTTGGCGATCACGGACAAAACTATTATCTTATCGCCGGCCTGGCGTACGGATACGACAACCACCCGCCCCGCGACTTTAAAGAGGTATACGAAATAATGTGGCGTATCGGCGCGCTTAAAAAGGCCGCCGGCGGGCAGATCGAGCAGAGCGTTCTGTCCAAAGTAAAAACGGCCGCTTTTAACAACTGCATGCGGTTGTTCCGGGGTACCGCAACCACCGACAAAGGCGTGATCTACCTAAAAGACTTGGCGTATTTTAGGGGCCAAGAGTTGGTTTGGCGCGTGCTTCAAAACGTACACACTCAAGAGGACTTTGATTACCTGTTTGCCGGCAAACTCGATAACACGCAAGAAGACCACCGGCTAATCGCCGAAGCGATAATCTTGAACCGAAAGGTTTAACGGCGTGATCCGCCTGCGGCGGATCAACTGAAGTAACTGGCGAAGTTAAGCAGACAATTTGCCGGCGCCAAATTGGTGTGTATAATTAACCACATATGAACGACCAAACAAACTTTCAACAACACGGCAGCGCATCGGCCGGACCTGCCATGTCTTTTAAACGACCTAAATCTAAGCTGTCGCGGTTGGCCGTGCCGCTTGTAGTGGTATTGGTGGCCCTGGCGGCAGCCGGCGGCGCCTGGGGATGGCAGCAGAAGAACCTTAATCAGCTGAGTTCTCAGAAAAAGGATCTTTCGGCTCAGGTTTCGTCACTAACCGCCGAAAAAGACAAGCTGGCCGCCGAAAACAAAACTCTGGCTCAATCCGCCAACCCGCCGGCCAACACGGTTTACAAGGCCAGCGTGGGCAAGTTTACCCTGACTTTGCCGAACAAATATGTGGTGGTTCACCAGCAGGACCAGGGAAGAACCGGGTTGCCCTGGCTGCAGATTGTAATCGGTGAAAAAACTGCTGCGTATAACGTGACGGAAACTCCGGTAGTTGGTGGAGTTACCCTAAGCGCCATACTTCCTGAAAACGGCAATTTTCGTTCGTACGTTGATTACGATCTAAGCAATGTGGCCGGTTGGCGCTCACCCAAAAAGTTGCCTTCGCTAACTATAGACGGTGTTGCCGGCGAGGTTTATACCGATAGCGTCAACTGGCAGGGCGGGCAACCAAAACGGATTTACCTTTCTAAAAACGGCATAGTCTACATTATCTCGTTAACCGAAGGTGGTGGCAATATAGCACAACAAAAACTAGACGCCGTTGTTGCCGGGTTCAAATTTAACTAATTATCAATCCAGTTTAGCAATTAATGATTAGCGTCGGGCCGGTCGGTAGGCCAGCCAGAATCCTGCCGCCCCGGCGATCACTAGGGTTGGCATAAGGTAATAGGCTTCTTGGTTAAGCCGCTGGCGCGAAACGTTTAGCGGTTCGGCCGTGGCCATGACGGACGATTCGGCTCCCGGCGCGATGTGCTGTTCGGCAGCGCGAATTTTAGAGTACGCGCCCAGCCCCACGGTGGCCAGCAGAAAAATCGCGCCCAGGCCAAGTATTAATTTGCGCTTTGACCAGTGCAGGTACGGGCTGCGGTCAATCAGCGGCACCGCGGCCAAAAAGGCAAAGAAACCGGCCATGCCCCACAGCAAGCCTTTTAGGCCGAAGATGTCCTCTAAGCCGTAAAAAGGCCAGAACATCCAAAGCGGTTTGGTAACTTCCTGTCCTAAAATGCCGGGGCTGCCGATGGGAGCCGGCAAAAAGACAGCCAGCAGGCCGGTTAAGGCGGCGAACATCAAGCCGAAACCGCTCAAGCGGCTTAAGTGAGCCAAAAAAGTTGACGAACCCTGGCCGGCGGTGGCTTGGGCCACGCTTCCCCGGACAGGGCGGGCGGAAATGCCCCTTAGTTTTATCAGTACCATGTGGGTCGCCAGCAGGCCAAGCAGCAGCAGTGTTAAGATTGTGGTGTGCCAGGCATAGAGCTGGGTAATAATAGGGATACCTCCGTTGATCAGGCCGATTTTAAGCCCTAAAAATTCAAAACTTTCCTGCATGTGTACCACCGCCTCAACGCCCTCTTGGTCGTACTTTAAAACCGTGCCGATAAATATATAGCCGAAGGTTATGGCTAGCAGGGCCACGCCCGTCCACCAGGTCAGGCGGCGCGGCTTTTTGTAAGAACCGGTAACAAACACCCGAATGATGTGCAGCAGCAACAGGGCCACCACCAGGTTGGCCGTCCAAAAGTGCCAGCCGCGGGCGAAATCGGCCAGCGGTATGTTGGTAATGGCGTTGACAATGCTGGCGTGCGCCCCGGCCGGGGTGGGGTTGTATACCTGACTCAAATAGATACCGCTTAGGATTAAAATGGCGAAGGCCACCAGGCTGATGCCGCCAAACATGTATAAAATCGAATTAGCGTGCTGCGGCACCGGATATTTAAGCATTTCAATCAGCGGTTTGTTTTTGGCGGCTGGCTGCATGGCTTTTACTCTTTCTTTAAAATATTTAAGCCTTTACGGTTTTTAGCCGCGACGGAAGCGCTTTAAATTTGTGAAGGCATCCCGAAGCGCAAAAATAATAAACGCGGCCGCCGGCCTTAACCGAGTCAAAGGCTTCGACGGCGCTCAGCCTCATGCCGCAAACCGGGTCCTTGACGATGGGAAACATCAGCTCGTCTAACGCCTGGGCTTCAAGACCGTGGTGCTCCTGCAAAAACTGATAAACCATGTCTACGGCTTTGGTGATTTTGTTGTCGGCCAAAAAGTAATAGGCTTTTTGGCGATGCCGTCTGACCTCTACCAGCTTGTATTGTCTGAGCATGGTCAGATGTTGCGACAAGTTGGGCTGGTTCATGCCCAGCATGGCGGCCATATCGTTAACGCTAAGGTGGCGTTTTTTGAGCAAATGCAGGATTTC
>SCKW01000043.1 GCA_004100265.1 Candidatus Chaera renei | reverse complement strand
GCGTTCGAAAAAGTCGCCATCGGCCCCGAGCGAAAAACCAAAGTGATGAACGAGGCCGAAAAAGAGCTGACGGCCTATCACGAAGCCGGTCACGCCCTGGTAGGCCATGTTTTGCCCGACAGCGATCCGGTGCACAAAGTCACCATCATCCCGCGCGGCGGCACCGGCGGCGTTACCTGGTTTTTGCCGCCGGAGGATAAAAACTACACTTCTTTGATTGAGTTCAAAGACGTGCTGGCCCGGGCGCTGGGCGGCCGGATGGCCGAAAAGGTGCGTTACGGCTCTGATCGCATTACCACCGGCGCCGGCAACGATTTAAGAAAGGCCACCGAGATAGCCCGCGACATGGTGATAGAGCAGGGCATGGGACGCAAGCTACGCGACCAGGTGTTCCACGAGGACGCGGGCGGCCTGGTGTTCGAGAGGATAGTTCACGATCGGCCCTACAGCGAAGACACCGCTAAACTGATCGACGAGGAAGTGGCCGATCTTATTCAAGAGGCGTCGCGCCGGGCCGAGGCGGTTATCGTGGCCAACCCGCGGGCTCTCGACGCGCTGGCTAAGGCCCTTCTGGAAGAAGAAACTCTGGAAGAGACACGGGTAGTCGAGTTGCTAAAAGACACCAAGCTGCCCCAGGAGGCGGCGCTTTACTAAAACGGCCGGCCGGCTTGGCTTTAGACGTTTTTGGCGGCGGCGCCAAAAACAAAATCTGTCTTTTACTATCTATCGCCGCCGCACCGGCGAGGGGTATAATTCAAGAAGCATTAAAAAAGCCGCCAAAGCCCAGTCCAGCTTCTTTGAAGGAGAAATCCCCCTAAACAAGAACCAGCAATGAACCGCGTCAAAAAATTAGTATCCAAAGCCAACCGGCAGCTGACCATTCAGCTGGCCGCTTTTTTACTGGCTGGATCGAGCCTGTTGTCCAGCCTGCTGGGGCTGCTACGTGACCGGCTGCTGATGAGCAACTACTACGACACCTACAAGACCGGTATCGACGCTTATACCGTAGCTTTCGTGATTCCTGATTTTATGTTCTTTTTGCTGGTGTCGGGAGCGCTGAGCGTAACTTTTATACCGGTCTTCAGCCAGCGCCTGGCCACCGGCAATAAAAAATCGGCCTGGGAGCTAAGCTCCAGCCTGGTCAATTTTATGGCGCTGATCACTCTGGCGGCCAGTTTGCTGATTATCATTTTCGCCGAGCCGCTGGTGCGTTTTGTGGCCGGGCCGGGTCTGGACGAAACTTCGCGGGGACTGGCGGTTTCCATGATGCGGGTGATCGCCGTCAACCCGTTTTTGTTCGCCATCGCCAGCGTGGTCGCCAGCATGCAACAGGCGATCGGCCGGTTCACTTTTTTTGCCCTGGCGCCGACCATCTATAACCTGGGCATTATTTTTGGTATTACCGTGCTGGCCAACGGCGTTAATCTGTTCGGCTTTCAGCTGTTCGAGGGCGGCATTATGGGCGTTGCTTTGGGCGTGGTACTGGGATCGATCATGCAGTTGATTGTCAGCAGCGTGGGACTGATCGGCATGGGCTTTGATTACGATTTTAAAATCCGCTGGAAGAATCGCGGCTTTCGCAAGGTGCTGAAACTGCTGCCGCCGCGCTCATTCGATCAGGGCATTGATTACTTTAACAACATCGTTGAAACCAACCTGGCGTCCAGGCTGGGCGCCGGCATGGTAACGGCTTATCAAAGAGCCACCACGCTGCACATGATGCCGGTTACTTTGATTGGCGTGGCCATTTCGACGGCCGCCTTTCCCCGCATGAGCGAGCGGCTGGCCGCCGGACGGGTGGATCTTTTTAAGAGCGAACTGCGCGCCGTGCTTAGGGTGATTATCTGGCTGGCGCTGCCTACCGCTGTGATCACTTTCTTTACCCGGGGTTACATTGTCAGCTTTATTAAAAACGGCGGTGATTTGCTGATAGCCAACATTTTGGGCGTCTTGGCGGTGGCCATTTTGTTCAGATCGATTTACCACATCGCCGCCCGCAGTTTTTACGCCCGCCAAGACACCCGCACGCCACTTTACATTTCGATTATCACGATTACTCTTAATATTTTCCTAGCAGTGGTGTTCGTGCTGCGCTTTGGCCTGGGCGTATACGGCCTGGCGCTGGCCCAGGCGCTGGTGTCGATCGTTGAAGTAGTGATTCTGTTTCTGATCATGGCTATCAGAATGCCGGGGCTGTTTGACACCTCTTTTATTCATGCCGTATCGCGCATGGTCTCGGCCAGCGGTTTGATGGGGCTGATCAGCTACGTTTCGGTTAAGCTGCTCGATCTTAGCGCCCGCGACCAAAGTTTCTTTACCACCTTTCCCAAATTCGCCGTCATTGTGGCCATCAGCCTGATTAGCTACCTGCTAATCTGCCGGCTGTTCAAGCTGGAGGAGCCCGAGCCGGTGATCAAGAAAATCGCCAGTCTGGCATTCGGGCAATTCAAGCCACAGGCCAAGGTTGAGCCATGACCCAAAGCCATATCCGTAATTTTTGCATTATCGCCCACATCGATCACGGCAAAAGCACGTTGGCTGATCGGTTGCTAGAAGCCACCGGGACGGTTGACCCCAGGCAGATGAAAAATCAATTGCTCGACAGTATGGATCTGGAGCGCGAAAAGGGCATAACCATTAAGCTGGCGCCGGTAAGGATGAATTACCGGCCGGCCGCCAATAGCCGCGCTGGCCGTTCCGCACCAAGTTTTGTCTATCAATTAAATCTGATTGACACCCCCGGGCACGTTGACTTCAGCTACGAGGTTAGCCGGTCGCTGGCCGCTTGCGAAGGCGCCCTGCTGGTGGTGGACGCCAGTCAGGGCGTTCAGGCGCAGACTCTGGCCAATGTTTATCTGGCGCTGGAAGCCAATCTGACGATTATTCCCGTGCTGAATAAGATTGATCTACCAGCGGCCGATCCCGACAAAGTCGGCGCCGAGCTGGTTAAGCTGCTGGGCTGCCGGTCCGAGGACGTGCTGCGAGTCAGCGCTAAGACCGGACAGGGTATTAACGAGGCGCTTCAAGCGATCGTCGAGCGGGTACCGCCCCCCGGCGGCGCGCCCGAGGGCGACATCAGGGCGCTGGTGTTCGATTCGGTTTACGACGATTATCGCGGCGTCATTTTATACTGCCGGGTTTTCGACGGCAGCTTGGCCAGCGGGCAGGAGATTAAAATGATGGCCGCCGACTCGGTTGGCACGGCGCTGGAGCTGGGTTATCTTCATCCGAACATGACGCCGGATAAAACGCTGTCCGCCGGAGAAATCGGCTATGTGGTAACTAATTTCCGCTCGGTGTCCGAGGGCCGGGTTGGCGACACCTTAACCGGCTCGGTCAATCCGGCCAAGCGCCCTTTAAGCGGCTATCGCGAAGTCAAACCTTTCGTTTACGCCGGGCTGTTTCCGGCCTCGGCCGAACATTACCCGCAGCTAAAAGACGCCCTGGAAAAACTCAGTCTCAACGATTCGGCTCTGCAGTATACGCCGGAAACCAGTCACGTGTTGGGACACGGTTTTAGAATCGGTTTTTTGGGCATGCTGCACATGGATATAGTCCGCGAACGGCTGGAGCGCGACTACCGGCTGGAGCTGATTGTCACCAGTCCCTCTACCGACTATCGGGTCAAACTGGCTGGCGGCGGTTATATGGTTATCCGTTCGGCGGCCGAATTGCCGGATCCGGCCTCGGTAGTAGAAATCAGCGAACCCTGGATACGCGGCGAAATCGTCGCGCCCGCCGCTTATGTGGGCGCTTTGCTGCAGCTGGTGGCGTCTGCCCGCGGCCGGACTGGCAACATTAGCTACGGCGAGAGCGGTCTGGCGGTAATTAATTTTGAAGCGCCGCTGCCTAACACCCTAAGCGGCTTTTACGACAAACTAAAAAGCCTGACCAGCGGTTACGGCAGCTACAATTACGAACTAGCCGATTACCGTCCGGAAGATCTGGTGCGTCTGGACTGCCTAGTGGCCGGCGAGCGAGCCGACGCCTTAAGCGTGATAGCTCATCGCGGCGAAGCCGCCCGGCTGGGCCGCCAGCTGGTCGAAAAGCTTAAAGAAGCTATTCCCAAGCAGTTGTTCGTGGTTAGCCTGCAGGCGGCGGTTAACGGCAAAATTATCGCTCGCGAGGACATCCCGGCGCTTAAGAAAAACGTTACCGGACATCTTTACGGCGGCGACGTTAGCCGCAAGAAGAAGCTGTGGGCCAAGCAAAAAGAGGGCAAAAAGCGGCTGAAAAAATTCGGCAAAGTAGATATTCCTGC
>SCKW01000042.1 GCA_004100265.1 Candidatus Chaera renei | reverse complement strand
GATCTTAGCCTGGTCGGTACCGCTCGCAAAGTGATTGCCGGCAAGGACGCCACCACTATTATCGAGGGCGCCGGCAGCCAGAAAGAGGTTGACGCCCGCATCGCCACCATCACCTCGCAAATCGACAACGCCAGCAGCGAGTACGACAAAGAGCAGTTAGAGAAGCGCCGCGCCGCCCTTTCCGGCAAGGTAGCCGTGATCAAGGTGGGCGGCGCCACCGAAACCGAGATAGAAGAAAAGAAGTTCCGGGTAGACGACGCCGTAGCCGCTACCAAGGCGGCGCTGGACGAGGGCATTGTGCCAGGCGGCGGCGTTACCCTGGTGAATCTGGCGACGGCCCTAGATGCTAGCGGCAGCGACACCACGGCGGCCGGGCGCAGTATTTTGAAGAACGCCCTGGTGCAGCCATTCAGGCAGCTGATGCAAAACGCCGGCCTGAACGCCGAAGCTCTGCTGGCTAAGGTAGAATCGGCCAAGCCGGGCCACGGCATCAACGTTAACCGGCCCGACGAGGGCGTGGTTGATCTGAAATCGGCTGGTGTGGTTGACCCGACGCGGGTTACCAAAGAGGCCGTGCAGAACGCGGTATCGATTGCCGCCACCGCCATGACCATGGGTGCCCTGGTGGTAGAAATACCCGAAAAAGAAGCTCCGGCCGCCGGTGGAGGCGGCATGCCGGGTGGCATGGGCATGATGTAGCCGATCGCGTCCCCGGACGGGCCCGCAGTTAAGGCTTTAAAAAGCCCGGCGCATAGAGAAAGAGCAGCCGGGCTTTTTAGTTTGTTTTTAGCGCTTAAGCAGCCTGCTGGCCCGGGTTGGAGAAATAGTCTATCTCTTTAATGATATCTAGCAGCGCCTGGGCGCGCTTGGTCTCGTCTTCTATGGCTTTGGCGGCGGCGTGGGCCGGGGCCAGCAGAGATTGGTCGTCGGTGGAGCGGATAATCAGCAGCATGGTGTCGAATTTTTCGTCGGCCGGCAGATCCAGGTGATCTACCAGCGGGCGCAATTCTTCCAGGGCGTCTTTTCTGATTTCATCCAGAGCGCCATGACCGGCGGCGTGGGCCGCCGAATGGGCTGGCGGCGGCGTGTCGCTGGCCGCGGCGGCCTCTTGCGGCGCCGAAGATTCAATAGCCCGCACCGCCTCGTCCAGGGCGACTTCGTCCTGATCGTCGGCGGCAGCACCAGCGGCCGGATCGGCGGGCTGGGGGAGAGACTGGTCAAACTGCAAACCGCCAGCGGCCGGGGCGTCGTCTTTGGGCGTATCCTGGCCGTCGCTATCCAGTATTTTAGCTAATTCCTGATCGTCGTTTGCCGGATGTTGCTGAGCGTCTTGGCTGTCCATTTCTTCCCACCCCGTCTAGTGTTTATGCTTATTTTAAATTCCACTGTATCATAGATGCATGGCGCGGTGAATACGCCCGCAGCCGGGCTGGCCGCGCGAGGTTTTTATGTAGCTGCAATCAAGGAGTTGGCCGTTGCTTGACGACCCCGTCTGGATTAAACATCACGACCCTAAGGGCGCCCTGGCCATGGCGGCCGGACAATGGCGTCAGTTAAGCTTTGCCGCCGAGGTTCGGGGCGGCGCTTCCGTGGAGAGCGACTGGCGAGCCAAAAACATCGTGCTGGCCGGCATGGGCGGTTCGGCACTGGCCGGGGGGCTGCTTAAGGCCGCCACGCCACCGTCGGTGCCGTTTGAGGCGGCCCGCGGCTATAATCTTCCGCCGTATATTAGCGACGACAGCTTGGTAATCGCTTGCAGCTATTCGGGCAACACCGAAGAAACGCTGTCCGCCGCCCGGCAGGCGGCTCAGCGCGGCGCTCGCCTGGCGGTTATCGGCTCCGGTGGCCGGCTGCTCGAAGCGGCCGCCGAACACGGCCATCCTTACGTCAAGTTAGAAGACGGCCTGGCGCCGCGCATGTCGGTGTTGCAAACCTGGCGGGCGCTGGCTCGGCTGCTGTCGCTTTATGGCTCCCTTGAGGAAACGGCGTTCAGCGGGCTGGCCGGTTACGCCGAATGGCTGAAAGATCAAGCCGCTGCCTGGCTGCCCTCGGTGCCGCCGGAGCACAACCTGGCCAAGCAACTGGCGCTTAAGGTCGCCGGCAAAACAGCGGTGATTTACGGCGGCCCCAAAACCGCCGCGCTGGCTTATAAATGGAAAATAAGTTTTAACGAAAACGCTAAAAACCTGGCGTTTTTTGGGCGGCAGCCCGAGGTCAGCCATAACGAACTGGCCGGCTGGAGCAGCCACCCGGTGGAAAAACCGTTCGCCGTGATAGATTTGCTGTCGCCGCTCGAGGACGCCGAAATTTTAAACAGGTTCCAACTGACCTCACGGCTGCTGAGCGGCTTGCGCCCGGCGCCAATCAGCGCGCCGCTGGAGGGGAACAGCCTGACGGCCCAGCTGCTGTGGGGCTGCGTGCTGTCCGACATGACCAGCGTTTATCTGGCGCTGCTTAACGGTGTGGAGCCGCTGGGCGTCGAACTGATCGAAAAATTCAAGCGGCAACTGTAGCGTAAATAACAACCATTTGGGAAAGTTTTTCTATTGCAGCGCCCTCAGCGCTTCGATCGGGTCTTTGCCGGCGGCGCGGGCGGCCGGAAAAACGCCAAAAACGATACCTACGGCCAGCGACACCAGCAGGGCCAGTCCGGCGATATCGCCGGTAATAACCGGCTTGAAGCTCATAAAACTGCCCGCCACCAGCGAAGCCGCGTAAGCCAGACCCAGACCGATCACGCCGCCGCTCAGACTCATTACCGCGGCCTCTATCAAAAACTGGGCCATGATCTGCCCGTTGGTGGCGCCGACGGCCTTGCGGATGCCGATTTCGCGGGTGCGCTCGGTTACGCTGACCAGCATGATATTCATAATGCCGATACCGCCCACCAGCAGAGACACCGAAGCCACCGCCGACATGGCCAGGGTAACCAGGCCAAAGGCGTTGTTGGTGATCTGAACCGTGTCGGCGGCCTTCAGTACGGCAAAATCCTCTTCGCCGCCGTGGTTTTTAAGCAACAAGGCCTGCATGGCGGCGGCCACGGTATCGGGATTATCGTTGCCGCCTAACCTGATATTGATCTGTTGCAGCTGCGGCACTCCCTGGTTAAAGGCCTTGCCAGCGTCCATGGTAACGATGGCCGAGTCGTTGTAGTCTATGCCGCCAAAGCCGATGGGCGCTTCGCTTGGTTTTAGCACTCCTATGACGGTGAAAGGCTTGTTACGCAGCATCACCTGGCGCCCCAGGGCGTCGTCGGTGCCGAACAGCCTGACGGCCAGCCCGTTGCCAAGAACCGCGGTTTGCCGATCAAGCTTAAGATCCAAAAACTGGCCGTACTTGATCTGCAGGTTCTGCGTTTTGATAAAATCCGGCGAGGTGGCAATGATCGCCGAGGTGCCCGCGGCCGTCCGCGCTCCCTCTTTGATACTGCCGGTTAGCAGCATAACCGGGGCGGCGAATTTAACCCCCGGGACCGTTTGCAGGGTGCCTAAATCGTATTCGGTCAGGGTGGAGGCCGCCGCGGTGTTCCAAAAGTTAAGGCTGGTAACCTTACCCTCGGCCGAGCGGTCAACCTTACCCGGCCTAATGGTAATAATATCGTTGCCCTGGCTCGCAATTTGCCGGTTGAGCGCCTGTTTAACCCCTTCGCCCAGTGCCAGCACCAGGCAGATCGAGGTTACGCCGATAACGATGCCCAAGGTGGTCAGAGCCGTCCGCACTCTGGTGGCTCTTAGGCTGGTTAAGGCGATGCGCACGTGGGTGGCGATCATCTTTGTCGCGTTCCTCCGCCGCCAGTGACGCGCCCCAGCGGCCGTTTGGCGCCGCGCCGGGGCTCTTTTTTGGGCAGTTTGCTGTCGCTGGCGATCCGCCCGTCAACCATCTGAATAATCCGGTCGGCCCAAACCGTCAGGTCCGGGTTATGGGTGACCATTAAAACGGTGTTGCCTTTTTGATGGATGTCGCGCAGCTCGTGCATGATGATCTCGCTGGCTTTGGTGTCTAGGTTGCCGGTGGGTTCGTCGGCCAGTAAAATGACCGGCCGGTTGATCAGCGCCCGGGCGATCGCTACCCGTTGCAGCTGGCCGCCCGACAGCTGGTAGGGCATGTAGTATTCGCGCTCCTGCAAGCTGAAAGTGGCCAAAAGGTCGCTGGCCCGTGTCAGCCGCCTGGTCCGGCGCATGCCTTTGTAGGTTAGCGGCAGGGCGATGTTTTCGATGATGTTGAGCCGCGGCAGCAGATTAAAGCTTTGAAACACCAGCCCGATTTGGTCGCGGCGTAT
>SCKW01000041.1 GCA_004100265.1 Candidatus Chaera renei | reverse complement strand
ATTGGCTATTGGCTATTGGCTATTGGCTATTGGCTATTGGCTATTGGCTATTGGCCCGCGTAGCTCAGCGGATTAGAGCGTCTGGCTTCGGACCAGAAGGCCGGGGGTTCGAATCCCTCCGCGGGTACCAAAATTAGGCAGTGTATAGCCCATGAAACTTTTTGAGGGTGGCGCTAGTTTATGACTGTTTTATGTCGCCGACCGATTTTGATAAAATCCGCGCGCGTTGGACTATCATCTCTACCTGTTCCGGGGAATAGCCGATGGTTATCTTGCTACCAAAGCGAAAACGCCGCGTCTCGCCCAGGGCCGCGCCTAGCTCCGCGATCGCCCGTCGTACAGGCTGACGGTTCCCTTTACAATAGGTGTCACCCATACCACGCTCGCTCAGATAGCCTTCCGGAGCATCGGGGGCGAATAGCCCTTTTGCTTCTAAGAATGCCAGTATCATTTCCTGCTGCTCGGGGGAGTAGCCAATAGTCATTCCTTGACCAAAGCGAAAACGCCGCGTCTCGCCCAGCTCCTCGCCCAGCTCCGCCGCCGCTTTGAAGACAACTTCAAGATATATGCCCATTGCTCGGGCGATACCGTGGGCCGACAAGAACCCGTCGGGCACTCTTTCTGTTGATCGCTTTAAAGCGATATGTTCTTTTAAGCATGCTTATCTGCTCCGGCGAGCCGCAAAGTGCTAGAGGTCCTCGGTGGGGGCGATATTTATTGAGGGGGCCAAGCAGCGGCGCCAGTTCTTGAATCATCCGTGCCATAGTTTCTTCACCCACGTGTGATTCCTTTGTCAATGAACGGATCGTTTTATAATCCTCGGGCATTTTCGGGTATAAGTATAGGTTGGCCCCGGCGGTATCCGCATCAACTTCGGAATAGGCGCCGTCTTTTACAGGTTTTTCAGGTGTTTCGGGGTGTTCGATCGCGCCGGTTAAATTGGCGATAAAGCGGTTGCTAAAGATGATCCGCCTGCCAAGAGAGGCGTCGTATTTTAAAAGCTGGTTCAGCTCCGTTTTGGTTAAGCCAAGCAGATCGTTGGTTGAAATAGTGTTTTGGTTTAGGGCGGTTTTATCGAACACGTAGGTGGCGTTTTTAACTTCGTCGCAGATAAATATGGTTCTGGCGGGGCTGTTTAATTCAACGACGGCGTAACTGGTTTGCCGCATCATGGATTCGTTAACCGTGCCCCTGGTTAACAAAACCTGCCGCGGGTCGTTAACGTCAACGTCAAAATCGTTGCTTAAAACGAACAGCAGCGTTTTTAGCTTGGGAATGGTTGGCTTGGGGTGCTCGAATTGTTCGCCGCCGCCGTTAATCACCGCCTCGCAGGGATCGGGCGGTATGATTACTTGATCAATCACCTTGCCGCGGTCAATGACGGCATCCAGTTGTCTGATTAGCTCGGCCTGATCTGCGATGTTGTCTAAAATGGCTTCGAGTCTGCTCAGGCCGTAGTATTCAAAAGCGGCTTCTTCGGCGGCCCTGCCGCTGGAGTATTGGCGCGGCACTTCGCTTTTGTGCCGCCGCACGCAATCTTCCACAAGGGCAATAAGATCGTTAAGCGCGTTTTCGGCGTAACTATCAATAAGCTCAGGCACCAGCGGGCGGCTGATTATGTTTTCTAAGGCCGTCCGGTAGTTCGGCTCCTGTTCGTGATCGCCTTGGTAGCGTTCCTGCATTTTATTATTGTAACATTTATATCTTAATATGTCAATTACCTTCTGCCCTTTCCTGCTTATGATGTATGATGTAGGTGAAATATGGCTAACCGGATAACGCAAGATTATCGGGCAAACGGCGGTTGGGATAGCTTAGCCGAGTGCCGGCCTATGTATCCGGGAGACCAGCGAATGGTTTATCTGTTTTTTGGGTCCGAGCGCGAGAACGCCCGCCAAAAAGAGCAGCGCGAAAGATTAGCCAAGGCGGTTTGCCGGCGCTGCGTGGTGATTGAGACGTGCCTAGAGAAAGCCCTGGCCCGCAAAGAAATGTTTGGAGTATGGGGCGGCATGGGCGAAGACGAGTTGCAAGCGCTGGCGCGGCGCAAACAGCGCCCGATTGGCGGGGCGGCGGCCAAATCCGCTTGAAGTTCATAAAGTATATCGCTGCGCCGCCGAAACTTGCTAAAACCAACGGTTTTTGTTAAGGTTACATCTGTTACCGGGCCAGTAGCTCAGCCGGTTAGAGCACCTGCCTCTTAAGCAGGGTGTCGAGGGTTCGAGTCCCTCCTGGCCCTCCATTCTACTTCGCCAAGGCTTCGTAGAATTAGCTAGTCAATAGTTTTATTTATATAACCCAGAGAAGTAGAATGCCCTCCATAGCTTTATGCGACGGAGGGCTTATAGTTTTCTACAGATGTTTTTTCGGGGCTGACAGGCGATTTATCCGGCCCGTCACGGCCGGGCCACAACGGACGCGGCGGCAGCTTGTTTAGAGGTTAGGCCCGGCAACCTAGCCGTTACCGTGGCAAAAGCGTTTTTGAAGTTCGGCCTGTCGGCCAGGCCCGCCACGGCGGCGCTGGACGAAGCCCTCACCAGCCAGGCGGCGGCGTTGCTCAGCCTGCCCGCCAAAACCTCGTTTCTGGCGGCGTTGACGCCGTTGCTGGCCTCGTAATAACGGTTGGAGCCCTTTTTTAGATACTCTTCGTGAGCCGTCCAGTAATTTTTTGCCGCTTGGTCCAGCGATTCGCGCCCGTGGTTGTCGCCGGGCGCGATAACCGCCCTAAGGGTTGCCGCGCGGCCCAACATGCTCACCGTGGCGCCGTATTCCGAGCTTAAAAACCGCCAGGCCTCCGGCGAAAACCGCGTGCTGGGGTACATATCATACAGTAGCGAGATCAATTTTAGCGAACTCCGCAAAGCCTCTTCCGATTTGTCCAGCGGGGCGAGCGACCGCTCCGCGGCGGCTTGACGGGCATCGGCGAACGCGCCGTCACGGATGATGCGGGCGCTCTGCACCTTGGCCGAAACTTCGTCCAGGCCGGAGCGTTCGATCCGCTCCAGCGCCCGGGCGTAAGAAGTTTGGGCCTCTTTGTAGCCGCCCTTAACGGTTGCCCAAAAAATGCCTATCTCGTGCAATTCGCGGGCTACGTCGTCTTGGTGAAATCTTTCAACCGCCATAAATTGCAGTTATATTACCATATTTCGCACTAAATGCACTACGCGGCCAAAGAAATTTTTAAGAGTGTTATACTGATAGGTATGAACGCCAGGCGGGTGTGGTTGTTGGTTTCGTTGGTCTTACTGGTGGTAGCGGTAGCGGCTGCCGGCACCGAGTATCGCGCCCAGGTTGATCAAGCCTGCGGCGCGCCGTCGGTAACCGAAAAACGAGTGGTCTGGCTGTGGCAGTGGCAGAATTTGCAAAGCCGCAACCAGGCTTTTATTACCTGTGTAGGGCCCAGCCAATACGCCGTTTACCGTCCGCTGGACGTGGCCGCCATCAGCCTGTTGGCAGCCGGCGCGTCGGCGGTAGCGGCCGTGGCCACCCGCCGGTTTAAACGCGATTCAAAGCTTTAAACAGCGGCTGACTTTAGCGCCCAAAATTAACTCAGGCGGCCTTTCGGGGTTAAAATGGTATCAGGGCGGCTTAATGCCGCCAGTAGGAGTTTAGCCATGCAATCAGCGCGAGTGCCTGAAATCAGCCTGAACAGCGGGGCCAAAATGCCGCAGCTGGGCCTGGGGGTTTGGCAAATTGCCGACGGCGAGCCGGTAGAGCGGGCGGTCGGCGCGGCGCTGGAGGCGGGCTATAGACTGATTGACACCGCGTCGGCCTATGGCAACGAAAGGGGCGTGGGCCGGGCTATCCGACAGTCTGGCTTGCCCAGAGACGAGCTGTTTATCACCACCAAGCTTTGGAACAGCGACCAGGGCCATGACCCGGCGCTGGCGGCATTTGAAGCCAGCCTGGAGCGCTTGGGGCTTGATTACGTTGATCTTTACCTGATTCACTGGCCGTCGCCCGACCGCGGTCTGACTCTTGATAGCTGGCGGGCGCTGGAAGAGCTTTACCATCGAGGGCTGGCCCGCTCGATTGGCGTGTCTAACTTTACCGAGCGCCACTTAAAAGAACTGATGCCGGCCTTTTCCGTTACCCCGGCCGTTAACCAGATCGAGCTTCATCCGGCGTTTCAGCAGCGACCGACCCGCCGGTTTTGCAAAAAGCTTGGCATACAGGTGGAATCGTGGAGCCC
Source organism: Candidatus Chaera renei (assembly GCA_004100265.1). Taxonomy (GTDB): domain Bacteria; phylum Patescibacteriota; class Saccharimonadia; order Saccharimonadales; family Saccharimonadaceae; genus Chaera; species Chaera renei. Next base: position 210 of record SCKW01000041.1, on the reverse strand, counting down.
GCTTATGCGGGGCGATCTGGATTTGCCGCTCTTGCAAAGCCTGGCGGTGCGCTACGGTAAAACTCCGGCCCAGGTGGTACTACGCTGGCATATCCAAAGCGGCCTGGTGGCCATACCAAAGTCTGAAAATCCCGAGCGCATTCGCCAGAATATTGACATTTTTAACTTCGCGCTTGATCCCGAAGATATGAAAAAAATCGGCGCCCTAGA
>SCKW01000005.1 GCA_004100265.1 Candidatus Chaera renei | reverse complement strand
ACCTTAAAAAAGCTTTACGGTATCGACCCGCTCAACACCAGCCAAGATGCGGTGACAAAGGTTTTGCGGGAGCACCGCCTGGAGGTGGGTAAACCGTCTAATTTACCCCGCTCGATCGATAAACTGTGGAAGAGTGCCCGTGCCGGCATTGACGGGCCGGTATTTTTAGTTGACATACCCGCTTATTTGCAGCCGCTGGCCAAAACCCAGCCGGGCGAGCCGCGGTTGAGCGAGCAATTTAACGTCATACTGGGTGGTACCGAAGCGTGCAAGGCTTACAGCGAGCAGAATCATCCCATTGTGCAGCTGCAGAGTTTTTTGTCTCAGCAAAAGATGCGCGAAGCGGGCGATCAGGAGGCGCAAATGCTGGACATTGATTTTATAGAAATGCTTGAGTACGGCATGCCGCCGGCTTGCGGGTTCGGATACAGCGAAAGGTTGTTCTGGTTGCTTGAGGGGGTTACGGCCCGCGAGGGGGTGCCCTTTCCGCAGCTGCGCCATGAAACAGACTCGCTAACTCGTTTGATTTATACCGATGTCAAGTTTTAGTTCATACCGCGCGGCCGGTTGCTTTGCCGCCACAAATAGTAACTGATCGCCTGGTTGTATTTAGAGGCGAACCTAGTGGGATCGGCGTGATGGATATCATCAAGCAGTATCACCTGCAAGTTGCCGCCGGTGATTTTCCGCCAGTGCGCTATCGCCAGATCCCTGTCCACCGTTTGATCGTCTTGCGGGTTGCTTGGCCCGATAAAACAAACCTGTCCCACGCGCGCAAATAAATTATCGTAAACCGGAAGGGTGCTGAGCAGCTCTAGCTCGTCCTGGCTGGTGCGCGGCGAAGCGCCGCTGGTGGCATTGCGGCCGGCTTCTCGCAGCATTTGCCAAGCGGTAAAGGCGGTTTGGCGGCTAAGCCTTTCCGACACTTTATTTATTGCTTCGATCGAAAACTTGCTGATTACTCCGGGATCTTGCCACCAATTGCCCAGACGGGCCATTAACTCGGCTGCCTGGCGCTTGTCGTTTTTAACGTCGAATACATTGTAAGGCGAGCAATCAAGCAGCAGGTTATTGATGGCCACGTTCCTTAAGGCCAGCTCGTGGCGAATTTTGGTATAGGTATCCACAAAAATAGTTCCGGCCATGCTATGCAGGTACAGGTTAAGCTCGTTGATTTTGTGGCGGTTTGCAAAATCCAGTATCGACTGGCCGAGTTCGTTAGTGGACAGGCCGTTTTCGGCGTAATTGATATAACCAACCGGCGCCGTCTTGCTCAAAGACGGCGTTAAGGCCCCGGCGATCGGCCGTGTGTCAAAAACGTTGTATCCTCCGGCCACCAGCCAAATCGATCGGCTGTCACGGTAAAAACCGGGGCGGTAAGTATATCCAATTTCGGTACGGTCGCGTTGCCACAATATATCACCGCTGCCCCTGTCTATGCCTTTAAGAAGGACTGCCGAGGCGGTAACAGCAAACAGGTTTTTGATAAACCGGCGGCGGCTCAGTGGCGCCAGTTGCGCTTCGGTCGCTGCTGCTTGACGGTCTGGCACGAAATCGGGTGAAATCTGGCGTGACATGGGTGGCGTGCAATTCTCTTTTAAAAATAAAAAGTTTAAAAAATTTGTCCGATAGAAAATTACTTTATAACAGAGCATCAAAAATGCAACTGTTTTATAAGGCGTATAATTAAAGTATGCCACAGCGACTCTAAAAAGGGAGCAATCGATCATGGCTAAATACGATCAAAAATCGCAACAAGAAGTCAAAAAAGCTATGCATGAACTGAAGAAAGGTAAGTTAAAGATCGGTAAAACCGGCAAGCCCGTTACCAATCCCAAACAAGCGGTGGCGATTGGACTGAATAAAGCCAGAAAACGCGGTGCTAAACTACCGCCGGACAAAAGGAATTCCTGATAGCCTGTAATTAATTATCTGGGATAAAGGCGCCAAACCGGTTAGGCTTGCATTCGCCGCTTGGTTTACAGCAATATAGACGCATGGCAGAGCAGGCGCGACCCGAGCAACCGGCTGACGACCGGCTGAAAAACAGTTATCCTGAATTAACGAAGTTGCTTTTAGGCTCTCAGGCGGCGCTTGACCGGGCGCTGCCCGAATTGGCCGCGGAAGAAGCCTGTGCCACTCTTAACGAACTCAACCAGCAGGTGCAGGACTTGATAGGCAGGATGGTTTGCGTCAGCGGCGACACCTATTATCCTAACGACGAACCGTCCGGCGACGGTTCCGGCTCGCACGCTATACGTGTCCATTACCAAAGCAACTTTACCAGCGAAGGGCGATTTGACGGCCTAAGAATCGTACGGGAGACCAGCGGCGACTATCCAGGGGTGCGCCACGTTTTGTCTTATGCTGTTGCTGCCGGTCAGCAAAATTACGCTGTCGGCGCTATCGAATACGATGTCAAGCTTTTCGGCCTTTCGCCGGTGGAGCGCTCCACAATGGTTGACATCAGCCACCAGGCGCCTCCAGACAAAGAAATCCTGACCTTGTTAGTTGGCCGTCAGTTTTTAAAGCGCTTAAACCGTATTTGCGCCGACGCTCGCGCCGGTGATAGCCGGGCCTACGGCAGGCTGTCGCGCTTAGCGCGCGAAGCGTTAAACGACATGCCGCAGGGGCTGCAGCTGGAGGTAGTAAGATACCTGAACCATTACATGCCGCCGCAACCCCATGCCCAGTATGAACTGATCGGCCCGCAGGCTGCCTGGACAATTGATTGCGCCGACGGTACCGTAAAATCCGTGGGTATCATCAAGGCGTCCGGCGATTCCATGACGGCTTTTCTTAAAGAATTTATCCAGCTGCCGAAACTGACCCCCGAAGATCGGTATTATCATATTGACGGCAGCGTCGGGACGGTGGCCCTAAGGGCCGAAGTGTTAGTCGAGGATTGTAAGAATTTGCGGGAGTGTTTTTTCTTGTGCAGCGACATCCAATCAGCCGCTCTAATCGCCTAGACGCCCCGGCGGACTATTGGCACTTTTTGCGTGGGCCGGCCAGTTTGGCGGCCCCGGAGCTGCTGGGCTGCCGCCTGTTGGTGAGACGATCGTCATCAGGAGGGGCGGCGGAAGCGGTGATTACGGAAGTCGAAGCTTATGGCGCCAACGATCCGGCCAGTCACAGCTTCAAAGGCTTAACTGCCCGAAACCGGCACATGTTTTTAAACGGTGGGCACGCCTATATTTATCTGTGTTACGGCCTTCATCTATGCTTGAACGTAGTGACCGGGGCGGCCGGAGCGGGTGAGGCAGTGTTGATTAGGGCGGTTCTGCCGGCCAACCAAGCCAGCTTAAAATTTATGCGCCAAAACCGCTTAACCGCGCTGGCCGATCGTCCTGGCGGCCTTACCGATTATCATTTACTGTCCGGTGGCCCGGCCAAACTAACTCAGGCTTTAGGTATCGTTAAAGACGACAGCGGCCTTGATTTGTTAAACGGTGCCAGCCCGCTGCGCCTGTTGCCCCGCCTCAAACACTTAAGCGGCCTGCCGGTTAGCAATACCTCCAGGGTTGGCATCAGCCGGGCTCGTCATGAGCTCCTAAGATGGCACTATCAGGCGACTAACGTTATTGACAGATTGAAATAAAATTGATATAATAAGAAATAATATGGTTAAGCTTCCCAGATCCCGGCCCGAAAAATCTTCCGAACTGCCGCTAGGCCACCAACTGGACGTGTTGCTGCTTTCTACCGATAGGCAATTTCAGACCGCGCAATTCAGCCACAAGACAACTCGCCTTGACGCCGACAGCGGCGAATGGCTGGAAAACCACTATGACCTTGCTTGGGAGATTGACCAACCGGGCCAGCGCTTAAGCGAAAGCCTGATTGGTTATCTGGGAGCGGCCCTGGCCAGCCGCGGCCGCCGGCTATCGTTGTTGTTTGAGCTTCAAGATAGCACCAGCCGCTTTGTGGAAGCTCGATTAAGCGGTAAGGGGCATTTTGACGAAAGCCGTTTTATATTTTTACAAACTAAGGAGAACTCTAGCGATCGAGCGGCCGGCGCCGTAGCCTACGACCAGGCTATATTGGGGTGGGACGGCGCGGCCATCTTTGAATTTATGGCCCGGCAACTTGACGGTTTAAGGGCGCCGATCAGTCAGCCGCTGTCTTTGGAGAATTTTGACACGGCCAGACCTCCGGCCGCCTTACAAAAAACTATCGTTAGTGTTAGCGGCACTAATCTGCCTCCTAGTCTGGTCGAAAAGTCTGCCGCCGGCGCCGACATACTTAGCTTTAGGAAGCTGTCCGAAAGCGTCTTGTCGCGTTCTAGACAGGCGGAATCTCGAGCATCTTCCCGAAAAGACAATCCAGCTCGCAAGCTCAGCGATTTGGCGATTCGCATGCTCAAGTCGCCGCGGTCCTAGGTCAACCCGCCGCGCGGCTTAAAGCGGTATTCCGACCGGTTTCTTAAGACGTGTATACTATAAGCCATGCTTGATATAAATTTTATCCGGCAGAACGCCGACCGGGTGGCCGAAGCGGCGGCTCAAAAGGGGTACGCGGTTGACATCGACCGTTTACTTGGTTTGGATAAGCAGCGCCGCGACCTTATAGGTCAAATCGAGGCGTTGCGGCATCAGCGTAATCAACTGGCCGAGTCCGGGGTGAAGGGGGCCAAGCCCAACGAGGAGCAGGTTAACCGCGGCAGACAACTGAAGACCCAGTTGTCTGAATTGGAAGATCGGCTGCAATCGTCTGAACATGAGTACCTCAACTTGCTTAAAGCCGTTCCTAATTTACCAACGGACGACGTGCCGGTTGGCGCCAGCGAAGACGATAACGTGGTTAGCAAGACCGTAGGAGAGCCCGCTAAGTTTGATTTTACCCCCAAAAACCATTGGGAAATCGGCGAGCAACGCGGCTGGATAGACAAGGCGAGGGCCGCCAAAGTGGCCGGTTCGCGGTTCGCTTATTTAAAAGGCGACCTAGTTTTGCTGCAGTGGGCGCTAATGCAGTTCGGGCTGAGCGTGTTAACTGACGAAGCGGCACTGCAATCGATTATTGCCGCGAACGACCTCAAGCTATCTAGCAAGCCGTTTCTGCCGGTGCTGCCGCCGGCGGTTGCCCGGACAGAGGTTTACGAGGCTACCGGCAGGCTTAACGGCAGCGAAATGACCTACAAGCTGGAAGACGAAGACTTGTGGCTGAACGCCAGCGCCGAACACACCCTTTGCCCGATGCACTCGGACGAAATTATCGACGAAGCCGATCTGCCGCTGCGCTACGTGGGGTACACTACCGCTTTTCGCCGCGAAGCCGGAACCTACGGCAAAGATATGGAGGGCATCTTGCGGCTGCATCAATTTGACAAGCTTGAAATGGAGAGTTTTACGGCGCCCGAAAATTCTTACCAGGAGCATTTGCTGATGATAGCCATCCAGGAGCACCTAATGAGCCGGCTGGGCCTGCCTTACCAGGTGATTCTAAAATGCACCGCTGACATCGGTAAGCCCAACGCCAGGGGAGTGGACATTAACGTATGGCTGCCGGGGCAAAACAGGTACCGCGAAACCCATACCGCTGATCTGATTACCGATTATCAAGCCCGCCGCCTGAATACTCGCCTGCGGCGGGCCGGCGGCGGGCTGGAGTTGGCCCACACCAATGACGCCACCGCTTTTTCCCAGCGTCCGCTGATTGCTATTTTAGAAAATTATCAGACCGCTGACGGCAAAGTTACCGTTCCCGAAGTGCTGAGGCCTTTTATGGGAGGCCGCGAGGTTATTTAGCGGCGCGCGTTTAGGTGCTCTTTTTTGCGGCGGCTTGTTATAATAGAAGCGTATCCATCGCTCCGCTTGCGGGACTTTTATAAGCCCGCCGCGCGCGGTAGGTAAGAGCTTTAGTTTAAGCAGGGGGCAAGCATGATAGCACCTATCAATATAGTTGGCATGAAGCTGGAGCTTGACGACGATATTAAGCGTTACGTCACAAGAAAAATCGGCCGGCTGGACCGCTACCTGCCTCGTCACGCCAGGCAATCGGTACACGCGCAGGTAAGATTGCGCGACGCCAACAACAAGCACGGCAACAAGTATGAATGCGAGGTGGTTCTGCACTTGCCCTCAGAAACTCTAACTGCCCGTGATTTTACGCTTAATATCTTCGCCGCGGTCGACATCGTAGAGGCTAAACTCAAAAACCAGCTCAAACGCTACAAGGAGCAGTACGGCCGGTCCCGGGTGCGCCGGGCGGCCAACTTAATCAGACGCCTGAAGGGCCGTTTTAGCAAAGGCACAACCGTCTGATTGTCGCGATGCCAGCAGGGCCGTCGGCTATGACCCGGACAGTTGCCGACCATTTTGCCGTTTTGACAGCAAAGACTGTTATACTCTTTAAAAGCGTTTATCAGTAGTGACTTAACGAGGCCAAATCGATCCGCATGAAACAAATTCTTACTAAAATTTTCGGCGACCCGCAAGCCAAAACGTTGAAGCGCCTAAGCAAGAAGGTGGCGGCGATTAACGCCAAAACTGACCATTACCGGCGGATGTCCGATGCCGATCTAAAAACCCAAACAGTATCGTTAAAAAAGCGCCTGTCTAAAAAAGGCACGACGCTGGACGATCTGTTGCCCGACGCCTTCGCGCTGGTGCGCGAAACCGCCGACAGGCAGATTGGCATGCGGCACTTTGACGTGCAATTGATCGGCGGCATGGCGTTGCACGAAGGCAACGTGGCCGAGATGAAAACCGGCGAAGGCAAAACCCTGGTAGCTACCCTGGCCGTTTATTTAAACGCCCTTGAAGAAAAGGGTGTGCACGTGGTCACGGTCAACGATTACCTGGCGCAGCGCGACGCCGGCTGGATGGGCCAAGTCTATCACTATTTGGGAATGAGCGTGGGGGTAATAATTGCCGACCAGTCGTTTTTATTTGACCCAAAGTACGATAACGCCGAACACGACGATCCGCGTATGCGCAAACTGCGCCCCGTCAGCCGCAAAGAGGCTTACCAAGTCGACATAACTTACGGCACCAATAACGAATTCGGATTTGATTATCTGCGCGACAATATGGTTAACGACACCGAGCTGCTTAGGCAGCGTGATCTTAACTTTGCCATCGTGGACGAGGTGGACAGCATCCTGATAGACGAGGCCCGCACGCCGCTGATCATTTCGGCGCCAGCCGCGGAAAGCGCCGAAACCTACCGTCGTTTCGCCGCTCTCGCCGCCCAGCTAACAGCCGAGGATTACCTGTTGGATGAAAAGCATAAATCGGTCAACTTAAGCGACGACGGAGTAGAGAAGGTCGAGCGGCTGCTTGGCATTAAAAATCTTTACGGACCCGAAAACGTGCGTTCGGTTTATCACATGGAACAAGCTCTGCGGGCTCAAACCCTGTTTAAGCGCGACAAAGATTACGTGGTGTCCGACAAGGGTGAAGTAATTATCGTTGATGAGTTCACCGGCCGCTTGATGCATGGCCGCCGGTATAGCGAGGGGCTGCACCAGGCCTTGGAAGCCAAAGAAGGCGTGCCGGTTTTGCAAGAGATGATGACCCTGGCTACCATAAGCTTTCAAAACTACTTTCGGCTGTATCAAAAATTATCCGGTATGACGGGTACTGCCTACACTGAGGCGGAGGAGTTTCAGCAGATTTACGGCCTGGACGTGGTACGCATACCGCCCAACAAGCCGCTTATCCGCGAGGACCGGCCGGACATGATCTTCAAGACGGAAGCGGGCAAAATCGCTGCTTTGGTAGAAGACGTCAAACGGTTTCAGAAGCAGGGCAGGCCGGTGCTGATCGGTTCCGCCTCTATCCAAAAAAACGAATTGATCAGCCAGGCGCTTAGTCGCGCTGGCGTTAAGCACGAAACCCTCAACGCCAAAAATAACGAACGCGAGGCGGCGATTATTGCCCGTGCCGGCACCAGCGGCACGGTTACTCTGGCCACCAACATCGCCGGCCGCGGCACCGATATCGTACTGGACAGTAAGTCGAAAAAACTGGGCGGTCTGGTAGTGCTGGGTTCGGAGAGGCATGAGGCCAGGCGAATCGACAACCAGCTACGCGGGCGCTCCGGCCGCCAGGGCGACCCTGGCCTGACTCAGTTTTACGTCAGCACCGAAGACGACCTGATGCGGATTTTTCAGGGCGAAAGAATTGCGGCTTTAATGGACAGGCTGGGCGTGGAAGAGGGCGTGCCGATTCAAAATCGGGCGGTTAGCCGCACCCTTGAGGCGGCCCAGAAACGGGTTGAGGGCTACAACTTTGATCGCCGCAAGAACGTGGTGCAGTATGACAACGTAATGAACCGCCATCGTAAAGCGGTTTACAGCTTGCGGCGGCAGATTCTGTTAAGTCAGAACAGTTTTGATGAGATCCGCAAACTGATCGCGGATAAAGCGCGTCGCCTTAATGCCGAGTGGCCGGCCGGCGGTCCGGATATGGTCGCAGCGCTTGAGCTGTCATTTAATCTGCCGGTGGCCAAAGCAAAGGCGATCAGCCAGATCAAGAAAGAAAAGCAGCGCTTAAAAGAAATAATTGCCGCCGCCGAAAAGGCCTATTCCTATCAAGAAAAAGAGCTAACACCTGATTTGATGCGGCGGATCGAGCGTGAAGTTTACCTTCAAGTTATGGATACTCTTTGGATGCAGCACCTTGAGGACATGCAGCATCTTTTGGAGGGCATCGGGCTGCGCGGTTACGGCCAGCGCGATCCGCTGGTGGAGTATCGCCACGAATCGCAAAGAATGTTCGAGGCTTTACAAAATACCTTGTGCGACGAAGTATTAATGACGCTGTTCAAAATTAAGCCCAACGACCTCACGCTGATTGCCTCCGATGGAGCCGTCGAAACCGAGCTGACCAAGGCCGCAGAGCGTTCGGTGGAGCAGGGGGTTAACGAAGTGTCCGAGATAGAGCGCGAAGTTACTTTTGAGCGTTCAACCTCCGCTGGGGTCAGCGGCAGGCCGGCCGCCGGGCAAAAAAATCGCCACAGACAGCGCAAGGCGCATCGTAAAAACAAGCAGAGGGGCAGGCGCCGGTAAAAAACTTCTGCGCTCATCTTAAACAACACTGGAGGCAAGCAGCAAATGAAACACACTGTCGGCGAGATAATCCTCAAAAATGGCGCCCGCGGCCTATTAATAGATGTTCCTGGCAGCAGCGTGGTTAGCAGTAGCATACATTTTCGCGCCGGCAATCGTTACGTTAAAAACCGGGATATTTATGAAACGGCGCACATTATGGAACACATGGCTTTCGGAGCAAACGCCAAGTTTACGTCTGCCACCGAATACAGCGCCGAATTCGAAAAAAACGGCGCCTATCATAACGCCTACACCAGCGATATCGGCATGATGTACGTGGCCGATTCCGCCGAGATCGAGTGCGAGAGGATTCTTGAGCTACAAAAAATCGCTATTACCACTCCCAAGTTTTTATCTAAAGAGCTGTTGGCCGAATCGGGAAACGTGCAAGAAGAGCTGACGGGTTATCTGTCGAACAACCATCGCCTGTTGTGGCAGCGCTTGGCGCTGGCGTCCGGCGACCCTTTGATGTTGGACGAAGACCGTCTGGGCACGATTGGCAACATCACCCTCGACGACATACGGGAGCACTACGAACGGACCCATGTGTTAAACAACATGCGGTTTATTGTGGCGGGGCCTCTTAAGGGCCGCAAGCGGCAGATCGCCGATATGTTTGAAAGCTGGCGTTTGCCGGCCGGCGACCGGTTAGTGATCCCTAAAGACGAGATTACCAGCGCCGCTCCGGTGCTAATAGAGCGCAAGGAGGTGCCAAACCTGATTTTTGGCATATGCATGACTCTTGACGAGCGGCTAAGCGACGCGGAGTTCGACGCCATGGGAGCCTTAAATCATATTTTGACCGGTTCGTTGCATTCACGAATTTTGGGGACTGCCAGGCAACGAGGGCTGGTTTATCACATGTGGTCCGATGTTTCCCACGGCGCTTACAACAGTGAATGGTCGTTCGGCGGCCAAGTCAGTTTGAATAACGCCCTTAAGCTGTTTGATATCATGGTTGAGCAGATGAATAGGGTAAGGGCCGGCCAAATAAGCGCCAAAGAGGTAGAAGCGGCCAGACAGTACGGCCTGGGCAAGTTCCAGATGGCCGGACAAACTGTCGCCCAGATAGCCGATTGGTATTCGGGCAGATATTTTTTCGAAGATTATATTCACAAATTCAACTACTATCCCCGGGCAATCAGGGCCATAACCGCCGCCAAAATCGCCGAAACCGCCGAAAAATTCATTAACAGCAACACCTGGGTGATCGGCGGTCTGGGCAGCCCCGACCAAACCTTGCTGGATAAACTGCAATCAAAATGGCAAAAAATTTTCGACTGAATTTCAGCGGAGCATCATCAAATGATCATATGAAAAAAATAGCTCTTGTGGGTTTTGGACGCGAGAACGAGTCGGCTTACCGGCATTTTGCCCGACAGGGGCATGACATTACCATTTTTGACGAATCGTTAAGCCCGGCGCTGCCTGTACCGTCCGGGGTTAAGGCTAATTTGGGTAAGGATAAAACGTCCCTGTTGTTTGAAGGCGGTTTCGATCTGGTGCTGCGTACTCCGCCGATCAATCCGTCGCGATTGCGGGGGTTACCGGTTTGGTCGGCTACCCGGGAGTTCTTTGCCCAATGCCCGGCGCCGATTATCGGCGTGACCGGCACTAAGGGCAAAGGCACGACCGCCAGCTTGATTGACAGCATTTTAAGGGCCGCCGGAATTAAATGTCATTTGGTAGGTAACATCGGCAAACCGGCTCTGGATATTTTGGACAATCTCAAGGGCGATGAGATAGTGGTGTATGAGCTCAGCAGTTTTCAGTTGTGGGATATGGAGCAGTCGCCCCAGACCGCCGTGGTTTTAATGATCGAACCCGATCATCTAGACGTTCATCCGTCTTTTGATGATTACCTTCGGGCCAAAGGTAATATCACTCGCTGGCAGAAGGCGGGCGACGTATGCGTTTACCTTGGCAAGAATAGTTACAGCCGCCAATTGGCCGAGCTTTCTTCGGGCGATAAGCTGCCTTTCGGCCAGCCGCCCGGAGCTTATACGCGGGAAGGTTATTTTTGGATGAATGAACAAAAAATTTGTTCAATTCAACAGATTAAGTTACCAGGAGCGCACAACCTGCTTAATGCCTGCGCCGCCATAACGGCCGCATGGCGCTTTACCAATGACCCGCGAGCCATAGCCAAGGGCCTAGCGTTGTTTGAAGGGCTGGATCATCGGCTGAAGCTTGTAGGAGAGGTCGCCGGAGCGGCCTATTACGATGACAGCATCGCTACCACGCCAGGTTCGGCTATCGCCGCTATCCGAGCCTTTAAGCGGCCGAAAATACTAATCTTAGGTGGCAGCGACAAAGGGGCCTATTTCGGGGGTTTGATCAAAGAGATCGCCCGAAGCCGGAGTGTTAAGGCAGTAATCGCCGTAGGTACGCTTGGCAGTTCCATCGCTAGGGGTTTGGCGGGCGCCGGTTTTAAAAATGTGGTAAATCTTGGCCTGGATGTCTCTATGCCGGAGGTGGTCAATCGCGCTTGCGCATTAGCCAAAAAAGGCGACGTGGTAGTGCTGAGCCCGGCAGCCGCCAGTTTTGACATGTTCAAAAGTTACGAGGACAGGGGCGAGCAGTTCAAGGCAGCCGTGAAGCGGCTGCAAGCTGCCGCGCCAAAACGTCCAGTCTAATATTAATCGCTTTAGTGGGCTCAAGAATTTGGGCGCGCGGCCCCGCCTGGCGCCGGAGGATTGTCTGCAGGCCGATGAAGTGAGTACAGGCCAACACCAGCTGATCGGCGCCTTGGATTATCAGTTGCTCGGCCAAGTGTCTTGCCCGGTTTTGATCAAAACTTCCATTTTCTATTTGCTGAGCCCAATCTGAACAGTCCGGCTCTAGCACTCTGCAGTCGCCCGCGTAGCTTCGCTTAAGCCGCTGGTAACGCTGACTACTGAGCGTGGCCGGCGTGGCCAGAACGGCAATGACCCGGCTGAGCGAAGCGGCGGCGGCCGGTTTGATCATTGGCTCGAAACCGACGAAAACTTCTCGAGGGTAAGTTTGGCGCAAATAGCCGATGGCCGCGGCGGTAGCAGTGTTGCAGGCCAGTACCACGATGCTGCCATGCTGGCCCAGATAGGGTAGGAGGGCGGCTTCGGTGAGCCGAATGATGACGTTGGCTGGTTTATTACCGTAGGGCAGGTTGGGACGGTCGCTAATGGTAATAATGTCATCTCTGGGGCGGAGGCGTTTTAAGCGTCGGGCGATGATTTTACCGCCAGCGCCGCTGTCGAAGATGATCAGCCGCATAGGATAGATTATAATAGAATTAAATTCATGGAAGAGATACGAAAGCGCCTTGAGGCGCTGTCCGCGCGGTTAGCCCACGACCGCAAGAAGGCTGCCGTTGACGAAAAACTGGCCGAACTAGACCAGCTCACTAAGCGTCTGAACGATGCCGGTATTTGGCAAAACCCGGCCGCTGCCACCGAACTGACCAAGCGGCAGGCTAGGCTTAATAATTTTTGCCAGCCCTGGCAGCGTCTGTCGGTTGAAATCGGTGAACTAAAGCAGTTGGCGGCGCTGGACGATGCCTCGCTAGCCGAAGAAATGCAAGCGCAAACTGGCCGGCTTGAAAACGAACTGGCCCGGCTGCAACAACAGTTGAGCTTTAGCGGCCGCTACGACGATTACGACGCTATTATCCGCCTAACCGCGGGGGCGGGTGGTACCGACGCCCAGGATTGGACGGCCATGTTGCTAAGGATGTATCTGCGTTGGGCTAAAGATAGCCATTTTACCGCCGAGGTTATCGAGCAGTCAGCCGGCGAGGAGGCCGGCCTGAAAAGCGCCGTAGCGAGTGTTACGGGACCGTTCGCCTATGGCAAGTTACGCTGTGAGCACGGCGTACATCGGCTGGTGCGCTTGAGCCCTTTTAATGCCGATAATTTGCGGCAAACCAGTTTCGCCTTGGTTGAGGTTTTACCGCAAATCGACGCTCCCGAAGAAGTTGTCATTGACGACAAAGATCTGAAAGTTGACGTCTTCAGGGCTGGCGGACATGGCGGCCAAAGTGTGAACACTACTGATTCGGCGGTGCGGCTAACCCATCTTCCGACCGGGCTATCGGTAGCCATCCAGAACGAGCGCTCGCAGCTGCAGAACAAAGAAACCGCCATGAAGATATTAAGATCGAAATTAGCCCAATTACAGTTGGAGCAGCACCAGCAGGATCTGGCCAAGCTCAAGGGCCCGGCCAAAGAGGCGGCCTGGGGCAACCAGATCCGTAATTACGTGCTTCACCCTTACGCCTTGGTTAAAGACACCCGCACCAAGTACGAAGAGCGCGACGCCCAGGCCGTATTGGACGGCAAGATAGACGGGTTTATTAACGCGTGCCTGGCGGCGCGCGGGCAAGCAGCTTAAAAAAGCTCGTGCTAAAATATAGCCGATGATTCTGTTAGACCGAGTAACCAAAATTTACGGCCGGGACGCCAAACCGGCACTCAACCGAGTAAGCCTGCACATAGAACCTAACGAATTCGTTATCTTAGTAGGCACCAGCGGTGCCGGCAAATCAACCCTATTAAAACTGCTTACCTGCGAGGAGCGGCCGACCAGCGGCAAGATTGTGGTGGGCGGCATCGATTACGACACCCTTAAAGAAAAACACATACCGCTGCTCAGGCGCAAAATCGGCGTGGTATTTCAAGATTTTAAACTGCTGCCTCAGCGCACCGTGTTCGAGAACATCGCTTTCGCTCTTGAAATTTCCGGAATGACCAACCGTGAGCTTAAAAACACGGTCCCTAAAGTTATAGAATTGGTTGGTCTGGTAGGCAAAGAAAAGCAGTTTCCTCACCAGCTTTCCGGCGGCGAGGCGCAAAGGGTGGCGATTGCTCGCGCCGTGGTGCGCCAGCCTAAAATTCTGATCGCCGACGAGCCTACCGGCAACCTTGACCCGCGCCATAGTTGGGATATCGTTAGGCTGCTGGAAAAAATCAACCGTTACGGCACCACCGTGCTTTTGACCACCCACAACGTGGACATAGTTAACCGGTTAAAGCGTAGGGTTATCACCATAGATCACGGTAAGGTCGTGTCCGACCAGGCGCAGGGGAGTTACCGGCAATGAATAGACCCGCCAACGGGCCTGGTGGCAGCGTGTCGGCCAACTCTCTTTACCAGCGCAAAAAAATGAGCCGACGCTGGGTATCGTTTTTAAGAATCTGCCATTACGGACTGAACAATTTCTCGCGCAACAGCTGGTTAAGCACCGCCGCAGTGGCGGTGATGACTATCACCCTGCTGATTGTCTTCACCACCGCCGTGGCCAAGAACATTTTTGGTGATACCATTACCGCGCTGCGCGAAAAAGTGGACATATCGATTTTTTTGAAGGATTCCGTGACCAACGAGCAGCGCGACAAGCTGATTAGCGATCTGCGCCAGCAGCCGCTGGTTAAGGACGTGCGCTATATCAGCAAAGACGAGGCGCGCAACATTTTTGCTCAGCAGAACAAGCAGGACCTAGAAAAACTGAAGGCGCTCAGCGTGCTAACCGGTAATCCGTTTCCGGCCAGTCTGCGCATACGGGTAAGCGACCCAAGCAAGCTTAATCAGTTGGACGGGCTGCTGAACAGCCCGGAATTTAAGGCGGCTCAAGATCCGCGCAGACAGCCGGCCACTTCTGGAGTTACTCGCGAGGCGATTGATCGGATCGGGCGGGTAGCAACCTTTACCGAGCGCACTGGCATCATTTTGGGTATTGTCGCGGTGGTGATTTCGATGTTGATTATTTTTAACACTATCCGCATGGCGATTTTTAACCGCCGGGACGAAATCCAGATAATGCGGCTGATCGGGGCCAATAAAAGCTTTATCCGCGGGCCGTTTATCGTTGAGGCGACGCTTTACGGAGTGATAGCGGCTCTGATGGCTGCCGCTTTAGCCTATCCGGTAATGCTGCTAAAAGCCGGCAGCTTGGCCCAATACGATATCATCACCGCTCCGACGATTGGCTTTTTGAGGAACTACCCGCTGCCGGTGGTTATCGGTTTGGTGCTAGTAGGAGCGGCGATCGGTGTGGTTTCTTCGTTGCTGGCCATCAGGCGCCATCTTAAGATATAAAGAACAGCTTTTGAGATTGTTGTTAATACTACCAATAGAGGTAAGCTTTTGACCGGCAAGCATGAGCTTGATAAAATACTTACTGGCGCTCTTTCTTTAGAGGATTTTTTCAAAAAGATAACGAGCCGTCCTAACCTGAACGCCACGTTAAGTGATTTTTAATTAAGTAAACGGTGTCAAGCAGGTTTGTAAAACGTCAGCAGTACTCCTTGTAGGCTGCTTGACGCTAATGCTTATGCGTGATAAATTAAAATCGTCTTTTGCTATGAAATGGTCCGCCACAACGCCATTCGTAAAGATCGTCCGTTCGTCCGCCCTGATAGCGGTCGCCGCTTTAGTTGTTATTGCTACACCGTCGGCCACATTCGCTAACCATTTTGAAACTCAAATCAACTCGTTGCAGGCCCAGATAGACAGCTATAAGGCTGAAGCCAAGCGCCTCAATGACCAAGCAACTACTTTACAAGTGGCTATCGCCGCCATCAACGCCGAGAAGGCTGCCGTGCAGGCTCAAATAGACGTTAATCAAGTTAAGTACGAGCAACTGCAGTCTCAGATTGCCAGCACCCAGGCCAAAATTAATCAACAGCAGGAATTTCTGGGTCAGAACCTGGCCGATTTATACGTTCAATCTTCTATCAGCCCGCTGGAGATGCTGGCTAGCAGCAACAGTATTGGCGATTTCATAGACAAGCAGCAGTACCGCTCGGCCATCAGTGAGAACATCAAAACCTCTATAGATATGGTCCAGCAATTAAAAAATCAGCTCGAACAACAAAAAGTGGCCGTGGAAAAGCTGTTAGCGGACCAGAAAGTTCAGCGTGACTTGTTGGCCGCCAAAGAGTCAGAACAAGCACAGCTGCTGTCTGTAACCCGCGGCCAAGAAGCCTCCTACCAAGACATGATTAGCCGGCTTAAGACACAAAAAGCAGCCGCAGAAGCGGCTCTGGCTAGTTCACTTAATAGTGGCAGTTACAAAGTTTCACCAGTCGGACCAGTCAGCGTAGGGGGCATCGTCGGCTCGGTTGGTAGTTCGGGACTTTCCTCTGGACCACATCTACATCTTGAAGTTCGCATAGGGGGCAACGTCACAGACCCCGCGCCATACATCAAAGCCGATCCAATCAACATGCCTCCTGGTTATGTGAGCCAGTTATATGGCAACCCCGATAGGTTATACGCAAGAGGCTATCATCCCGGTACAGACTACGCAACAAGCAGTGGCGCTCCTATATTTGCGATTGATAGCGGCTATCTTTATCGCGGTTGTTCCGACCAAATGCTAGGTACAACGAACAATGCCTACGGCTACGTGGCGATTGTTGAGCATGCCAACGGCACAAAGAGCGTTTACGCTCATATGAGCGGCGGCCCAGCTCAGTGTAATTACAATACGTGGTACAGGTAGCGAGTTGTAAAATCTAAGAAAATAATCGCCCTTTATCGAGGGTGATTATTTTGGACGGTCACATTCAGTAAATTCTGTTCGTCGGCATGCTAGTATAGGTATTAGCGTTTTAGCGGTAATTAAATACCACCTGGAGGGATTAACCTGTTTATGGAGAGCCAAACTGAGGTCGTCCGGCCGCCGGTAGGCAAAAGATTTTCTTTAAAAACCTTGTTACTGACCGGTTTATTGGTGGCGGTGGTATCGTTTATTGGCGGCACCCGCGCTGGCAGCTTGGCGCCTTACGCGCCATGGCTGAAGCCGCTACTGGCTCCGGCAACATCTGGCGGCAATCTTGATTTAAGCGGCGTGCAACAAGTTTACGACGTTTTAAAAAGACGTTATGACGGTACGCTTGATCCAGCCGCTCTAGTTGAAGGAGCCAAGCGGGGCCTGGTAAGTGCCACCGGTGATCCCTATACCGCTTATTTCGATCCCGCGGAAGCCAAGGCCTTTATGAGCAGCCTGGAGGGGAAGTATAGCGGCGTTGGCGCCGAACTGGCCCGGCGCAACGGGCAGATTTTCGTAGTTTCGGTAATCGATGAGAGCCCCGCCAAAAAGGCTGGCTTGCAGCCCGGGGACGCCATCGCGAAGGTTAACGATCAAGACGCCACTAACTGGTCGGTTGATAAAGCGGTTACTGAAATCCGCGGCCCAAAAGGTACTTCGGTTAAACTAACAATTGTGCGCGGCCGGGAAATCAAGGAATTCGCGATCGTCCGCGACGTTATTACCAACCCCAGCGTGCGGTTTGAGATTACGCCTGGCAACATTGGCATACTGCGCATTTCTCGCTTTGGCGAAACCGATACGGTTAATTTGGCTCGGCAGGCGGCGGAGCAGTTCAAGCAGAAAAATGTGAAAGGGGTTGTAGTGGACCTTAGAGGCAACGGCGGCGGCTATCTTAACGCCGCCAAAGACGTGGCCGGATTGTGGCTGAACAACAAGGTCGTAGTTAGCGAAAGGCGCGGCGGCAAAGTGCAGGAAACCTTAAAATCGGGTAATTCGGCCTTATTGGTCGGCGTTCCCACGGTGGTGCTGGTTGACGGCGCCAGCGCCAGCGCCAGCGAAATACTAGCCGGCGCCCTGAAAGACAACGGGGCCGCTACGCTGGTGGGCACCAAAACTTTTGGCAAAGGCAGCGTGCAGCAGATCGAAAACCTGCCGGCCGGAGCCATGTTAAAAGTAACGGTCGCCCAATGGTACACCCCGGCCGGTCGCAACATCAGCAAAGAGGGTATAGTGCCCGACGTAATCGTGGATATAACGCCCGCCCAGTCTACCCAGGGAGTCGATCCGCAAAAAGATAAAGCGATCGAGCTGCTAAGCCGCTAAAAGACCAGTAGCCAAAGCGCGGGCTCTTAGTGTACACTCTTATTTAGTGAACGTATCGGGTCTGATTCAAAAATGGACACCAAGCAAAAAATTTTACTGGTAGAAGATGACACGGCTCTAGCCAATGTCTATATGTCGCGCCTTCAGCTTGAGGGTTTTGAAGTGAAACACGTAGCTAACGGCGAAGACGCTTTGGCGGCGGCCCTTGAGTTTAAGCCCGCCATGGTGCTGCTTGACGCCATGATGCCGAAAATCAGCGGTTTTGACGTGCTGGATATTTTGCGTAACACTCCCGAAACCATGAACATTAAAGTAATTATGCTGACGGCGCTTAGTCAGGTTAAAGACAAAAAGCGCGCCGAAGAACTGGGCGTGGATGATTATCTGGTGAAGTCGCAGGTGGTCATGGGCGACGTGGTGGAGCGCATTAAGCATCATTTGGGTCTTTAGTTGCCATTCGTCGGCAAACCGGCCAGCTTCCTTCTAAAGAAACTCATTTGCGCAACGATTCGTCTATCTCACT
Source organism: Candidatus Chaera renei (assembly GCA_004100265.1). Classification (GTDB taxonomy): domain Bacteria; phylum Patescibacteriota; class Saccharimonadia; order Saccharimonadales; family Saccharimonadaceae; genus Chaera; species Chaera renei. The sequence goes on along the minus strand of SCKW01000005.1, from coordinate 5,518 downwards.
AGAATTTGACAAAATCCCTAAAAAGGTGTAAATTTTGTCGCATTATTTACTTAAGAGCCAAATCGGCTCTTTTTAGGGCCCCTTTTATTATGAAAGAAACTGCTTCAGGAAAAGCCGCCGGCCACTCGGTGCCAGAGGCATTTAAAAAAGATGCCTCCGCCGAAATTGCCAGATTGCCTCGCCAACGTGATTCATTCGAAGAAGTCGGTTTGCTGGGGAAAACGTTGGTTTTGCCCGTGGAGCGGTACCTGTATGACCGCGACCTGGCGGTGGATCGTTTTGGCGTTAACGGCGACATCCTGGCCGTTCTCAAACTGCCAACCTATCGCCAGGACCATCTGACCACTCTGGACATAGGTGTGGTTGATTTTGGGGCGAAGGCCTCTGGCTGCATGTTTATGCGTTATGACACGCCCTTGCCCACCCTGGGCCAGTTGCCGCAGGGAGACCGCTACGCGCTGGTGGGACTTAACTATACTTGCGGCGAGCATTTGTCGTTATGGGTTCCGCTGACCGAAGCCGGCGTGGTGCTGGGCCGGAACGACGAATACGCTAATTACCGGCTTGGCATAGTTAACGGCCGCCTGGAGTCCCCGCATAGCATGATTTCGCGGCGTCACGTCACGGTGCGTCCGTCCAAAGACGGTTTTATAACCGTCAAGGACCACTCAACCAATGGAACGATCGTTGCAAGAGCGACGTCTACTCGCAACCAAATTTAAACCTTGCCGGCTACCCGAACTTAACCGGAACGCTTTTTGCCTTTAACCTGGCTTATTCAACCGTCACTACGGTGCGGCGGACGGTCTTGCCGGTGAAACGGCGGACCTTCGACTGCTTAAAGCTGACCCGGCCGTCACGCTCGGCGTGGATAGTGAAGTTACGGCTTAAGTAGGTTCCGGGACCGGCTTTTTTGGTTTCGCCAACTTGGCGCACCAATACTTCTCCGGCGCGGACCAGCTGTCCGCCGGAACGCTTTAACCCCAGCCGCTGGCCGGGGGAATCGTGCACGTTCTTACTGGTGCCGCCTGCTTTAACTTTAGACATATCGCTCGCTTACTTTCTGGTTAATACTAACAATTGCCTGGCGACGATCTGATTAGGTCTATGATAAATCAGCTCGTTAAGTGTCGCGTGGACAAAACTCTCTAGATTATAACCGAGATCACCCAACTCGTCAATCAGAGGTAGGCGCAAAAACCCGTTTTGTTGTCTCCAGGAGGGTACCGCCAGGCAGATCCGCTGCTGCGGCTCGAGCTGCTGGGCTAGATTAATCAAAAAATCCTTAAGCAGCCGGTCGGTCTGTTTGACGATCTGCTGCAATTTGGCGGCGGCTGGCTGGCCGAACAGGGGAGGGCCCAGGTAGGTTTCGCTGGCGAGAGCCAGAACTGGCTTGTGCCAGGCGAAAGAACGAGCGTCGGCAACCTCTAGGCGGCAGGCGAAGGCAACGTTGCGCTGCCGGCGCAGCCAATCCAGGTTGCGTCGGCAGTATTCAACCATTCTGGGGTCTATATCGGTGCCGTAAACGTCCAGGCCCATTAGAGCCGCCTCTTGCAGTATCACTCCGCTACCGCAAAACGGATCAAGCAGAGGAGCCGTCGGGGCCGGCTCAGACGTGCCGTTCTCTATGGCCAGGTTGATCATAATCTGGGCCAATTTGGGCGGCAACATGCCAACGCGGGCGTCACGGGCCGGCCGGGCCTGGTCGCGGCTGGCGTAATCGTTGATATCCTGTACTTTGATGGTGCGGCCGATGATGGTTGATTCGCCGCTGCGCACCAGCAGCAGTTCCATGCCCAATTTGTCGGTTAGCCGGTTATAGGTTATCTGGGCGCTGTTAAGTGCCAGCTCCTTGTTCGGCACAATCCTGATATTGCGCGACGTTTGTTGTGACAGTCTTTTTTTCAGCGACAGGCCGTATTGTCTAAGTCGCCCGAGCGGCGGTCGGAAGCCGTATAAACTAATACCCAGTCGCAATTTGCCTTCTGGCATGGCCGCCAGCTCATCTGCCAATACCGTTGGTAAGGCTTCAAGCACCGCCTCGATGTTGCCAAGCGGCATGTCTGCCAATATCGTAGCAGTCTTGATGGCGCCGCCCAGTGGGCGACCGGCAATTTTTTGGGCGGGGACGCTCAAGCGAGCCACCTCGGTAGCTACCCGCGAAAGGTTCTTAGCGCCAAAAACACTCTCGAGTTCGGCCAATCCCAGCGCCGGTTGCCGGCCCAGCACGCACAAACTGCTCATGCCAAAGATTATACGTTACGGCTGGCTGTTATAATACTTAGCATATGTCTTTCAGGGCCTGGGTCAGCTTGGTCACTTTTACGGCGCTGCTGTTGATTTTGTTTGCCGCGCGGCATGAACTGGCTGCTGCCTGGCACCTGCTAGGATCAGTCAATCTGTGGATACTGGCTCTGATTGTGCCGGCGCAGATTATTAGCTATTACGGCGTAGGCAATATTATTTTTGAATATTTGCGGGCGAAGGGCGAGCTTAAGGCTACCAACCGAGTTCAGTTAACCAGAATGGCCCTGGAATTGAACTTTGTTAATCATATTTTGCCCAGCGGCGGCGTTTCGGGGTTTTCTTATATGGGTTGGCGGCTGTCTAAACTGGGCGTAACGGCTGGCAGGGCCACCATGGCCCAGGTTGTCAGATTCGCCTTAACTTTTTTGGTATTCGTTATGCTTTTAGTGGTGTCGGTTATATTGATAACTCTGGACGGATCGGTTAACCGTTTTGCCATACTGACCAGCTCGCTGCTGTCCAGTACCATTATTTTCGCCAGCCTGTTCGCGGTTTATATAATCGGCAGTCTGCAGCGGCTGCACGCTTTTGCCGCCGCTTTGGAGGCGGCCGGCAACTCATTGACCCAGCGTTTGCTGGGCGGCCGCCGCTTGATTAAGCGCCGGGTTTTGGAAAAATTTTTTGAAGACTTACACAAAGACTACGTCGAGTTAAAAGCCGATGTTGGTTTGCTGAAAAGACCGTTTGTTTGGGCCTTGTTGGTTAACGTTATTGAAATCGTGGGGTTTATGCTGGTGTTTTTGTCGCTCGGCGTGTGGGTGAATCCGGCAATGTTGCTGATCGCCTACGGCTTAGCCGGCTTGGCCGGCTTTTTTGTAGCTACCCCCGGCGGCCTGGGAGTTTACGAGGCGCTGATGATCTCGTTTTTGGTAACGGCCGGCGCGCCGCAGGGAGCTACCATCGCCGCCGTGCTGCTGGCACGGGTGATTCTGATACTGTTAACCATTATCACCGGGTACGTGTTTTACCAATTAACGATTCTGCAATATGGAAAGCGCCCCTCTGAGCGTTAGCCAGGCTATCGCTTTAATTAACAGCACGCTGGCGGCGGCGTTGCCGGTGTTAGTAGTTGAGGGCGAAGTGGCTGATTTTAAAATCAGCAAAGGCAAATACGTCTTTTTTGATATTAAAGACACGGACGGTACGATAGGCTGCTTCATGAGCCTTTACGCCATGCGCTTGCCGCTAGCCGATGGCATGATGGTGCGGCTGGTGGCAGAGCCCAGACTGACTGCCTGGGGCCGTTTTAGCCTAACCGTCAGGGCGGTTCGGCCGATGGGCGAGGGCAGCCTGAAGCGCTCGTTTGATATGCTCAGAGCTAAATTGGAGAGAGAAGGCTTGTTTGAGGAGTCGCGCAAACGGCCGTTACCCGTTTATCCGCAAACCGTAGGGGTGATTACTTCGACCGACGCCGCCGGTTTTAGGGACTTTTTAAAAATCCTCAACGGGCGCTGGGGCGGCATGAAGTTACTGGTCGCTAATGTGCTGGTGCAGGGCATGGAGGCGCCCGGGCAGATCATCCGGGCCGTCGAGTATTTTAACGGCCGCGCCCGGCCACCGCAGGCATTGGCAATCATCAGGGGTGGCGGCAGCGCCGATGATTTAGCGGCGTTTAACGACGAGCCGCTGGTCAGGGCGGTTGCCGCCAGCCGGATACCGACCCTGGTGGGCGTGGGACATGAAACTGATGTCAGCTTGGCCGATTTGGCGGCGGACGTGAGGGCCGCTACTCCCAGTAACGCCGCCCAGTTGCTGGTGCCTGACCGCAGGGAAGTGATCGCGGACGTCAACCATCAGTTGGATCGTCTGCTGTTAATCTGGCGACAGCGGGCGACGGGGGTAAAAGCGCAAACGGTATCCGACAGTCGCCAGGCGCTTAATATGTTGCTTCGGGCCTCGGCTGGCTATCGCCGGCGGGCCGAGCAGCTGTGTGGCCTGCTAAGACTGGCTGACCCGGATCTGTCGTTAAAACGCGGCTATGCTCTGGTACGGCTGTCTAGCGGTAAGCTTGTCAGGCAGGGCCGTTTGCCAGTGCCCGGCCAGGAGCTGACAATTGAATCGTATAGCTACATAATTAAAGCGGGGGTGCGACAGGTTTATGACAGATAACGCCAAATCGGCTCAGCCGAAATCACTCAAACAGCTCATGGAAGAACTGGATGGTCTGGTTGCCTGGTTCGAGCGCGAAGACATTGATCTTGAGGAGGCTCTGGCGAAGTTTCAGGCCGGCGTCGAACTAGCCGCGCAAATTAAAAAGCGCCTGGGTCGGCTGGAAAATAAAATCGTTCTGCTCAAGCAAAAATTTGAAGAACAAGAGCCGTAAGTAGGAGCTGCCGCGGTGCTTATATGGGAGGTTTTTGGATACCTGGCGCTGGGCTTGGCGGCGGCTTTTGTGGCGGCTCTGACGCTGACCGTCTTGTTTGGAGCGCCCTACTTGCCAACCCGTCGCGATCACGCTCAGGTGGCGGTAAGTTTAGCCGGATTACGGCCCGGCCAGACGCTGGTCGATTTGGGCTGCGGTGACGGGCGGCTGCTGGTGATGGCCGCCCGGCAGGGGTTCAGGGCTGTCGGATACGAAATCAATCCATTTTTGGCGCTGATCAGCTGGTGGCGCGGACGGGCTTTTCCCGGACGGGTTAAGGTTTATTGGGGCAATTTCTGGCGGCGAAATCTGCCCGCAGAAACGGCAGCGGTGTTCGTATTTGCCGCCGGCCCTTATCTTAGTCGTCTGGGGCGTTACTTAAGCCGCCAAGCCGGGCAAACCGAACAGGGCCTTGTTTTGATTAGTTACGCTTTCGCCTTGCCCGCGCACCGGCCGATCAAGCGCCACGGGCCGTTCTGGGTATACAAAATCCCCGGCCGACCGAAATAACTTTACAAACCGCCCGGCTATTTTTATAGTGATGTCATGAAGCATAAGGGCGAACGCGGCTCGGTCAGCGGGCTATTAATCGCCAACCTAACCCTGATTCTGCTGAGCCTGGTATTGGGGTCGGTGATGATTTGGGCGCTGGTGTCGTATAACGATCAGCGGCAGAACGTCGACGCCAAAATCCAAAAAGCCATAGCCGAAGCCAAAAAACAGCAATACGACAGCGACGCCAAAACGTTCGCCGAGCGAGAAAAACAACCCTATAAGCAGTTTGTTGGACCAAGCGAATTGGGCCGGGTAACCTTTGACTACCCTAAAACCTGGAGCGCCTATGTCGGC
>SCKW01000040.1 GCA_004100265.1 Candidatus Chaera renei | reverse complement strand
GACCTCTCCTCCCGCGACGGCCCCGCTGACAGCCGCTCAAGCGCCAGCTCCGGCAGGCGGTTTTTCTTATCAGACCCCGCCGCGCGCCATACCGGTTACGCCCGTGCCAGCTCCACCGGTTACCCCTACCAGTCAGACTCCCGTTCCGGCGGCTAACCGTCCCAAGGTAATCCAGCCGCTCAACGACCCCGCGGCCACCAAGGTAGACCTTAAAGAGTTGCTTGACAAAGAATTGGCCCGAGAGGCCGGCATCGATCTTGACAGCCGTCCAGAGGTGCGATCCGCCGCACAAGAAAAAACCGACCTAGAAAATCAGATCAGCCAGTTCAGCAAAACGCCGCCCCCGGCGCCGCCCTCTCAGCCACCGGCCACACCGCCCGCTCCCGATCACCCGCCAGCTAGCCCGCCAACGCAGCCGCCAAGCCCCCAGGGGGGACCGGGCGGTCCGGCTTAAATAAACCGCTTTGAGCGATTCGGATCATCGGGCTGAAACCAGATTAAACAAATGGCTGGCCAGCCGTTTGGGTATCAGCCGGCGACAGGCCGACGAGATGATTGCCGCGGGCAGGCTTAAGATATCCGGCCGCGTTGCTGTCTTGGGGCAAAAGCTGGCTTTAAATGAGCCCGCGAATAACGTCAGGCTTGACGATCAGCCGTTGCGGCAGACCGCGTACAGCAAAAAACTGTATCTTCTGCTTGACAAGCCGGTAGGTTATTTGTGCTCGCGGCGGTCTCAAGGAGACACGCCGACAATTTACCGCTTGCTGCCTCAAAACTACGCCCATCTAAAGCCGGTTGGCCGATTAGACAAGAACAGCAGCGGCCTGCTGCTGTTAACCAACGACGGCGAATACGCCCACCGGCTGACTCACCCGTCTTTTGGCAAAATCAAACGCTATGAAGTGTCGCTCAACCTGCCGCTCGCGCCGGATGACCAACAACGGCTAAGCCGCGAGGGCGTGCCTCTACCGGACGGTATCAGCCGGTTTAGCCTGGACAGACTATTCCCAGACAATGACCGGATTTGGCTGGTCACTATGAGCGAGGGGCGCAATCGCCAGATCCGTCGCAGTTTCGCCGCGTTAGGATTGCTGGTGACCCGGCTGCATCGCGTCTCTCTTGGACCATACCACTTAAGCCAGCTGGCGGGCTCACTCTATAAAGAGGTGCCAAAAGAGCCCCTCTAGCTTGGCGGGGTATCTGTTAGAATGAAAAGATGAGTAAACCGCTGCCCACCGTGGCAATAGTCGGCAGGGCCAACGCCGGCAAAAGTTCGCTGTTCAACCGGCTGGTCGGCGCCCCGCAGGCGATAGTAGCTCGCGAGGCCGGCACCACCCGCGACAACGTGATCGGCCGGGTCGAGCTGGACGGCCGGTTTTTTTGGCTGGTCGACACGGCGGGGCTGAAACAGCCCGGCGACGACTTTGAAGCCAGCATCCAACAACAAATCACCGAGGCGGCCGAGGCGGCCGACGTTATTTTGGTGGTCGCCGACGCCACTTTATATCCGGGTGACGAAGATCGGCTGGTAGCCAAAAAAGCTTTAAAAAGCGGCAAGCCGGTAGTTTTGGTACTGAACAAAACCGATCTCAAGCAGGCCCTGCCCGACCAGGAGTTTCTGCGCCTGGGTATTAAGCAAATAGTCCGCGTCAGCGCCCGGCAGGGCCGGACAGAACGCCTGGAAGCCATTCTGGCGCCGCTGATTCCGCCGCGGCGGCAGCCCAAAGACGACGGCGTGATCCGCCTGGCGCTGATCGGCCGCCCCAACGCCGGCAAAAGTTCGCTGTTCAACCGGCTGGCTGGCAAGCAGCAGGCGCTGGTTAATCCGGCCGCCGGTACCACCCGGGACACTAATAGAGTGACGGTAGGTTATATGGGCCAGCGAATCGAGTTGATGGACACCGCCGGCATACGGCGCAGTGGCCGCGTAGAAGTTGGCGTAGAAAAATTCAGCGTGTTGCGCGCCCTGCAGGCCATTGATCAATCAGATGTCTGCCTGCTTTTAATGGACGGGGACGAGGCTGGCACCCAGCTTGATCAAAAGCTAGCCGGTATGATTAAGCAGGCCGGCAAGGGATTGATCCTGGTAATTACCAAGTGGGACGATCTGAGGCGTCATAACCATAGCGACGGTTGGGACGATCTGGCCAAGCGGCTGGCGGCTGATTTTGCTTTTGTGCCGTGGGCGCCGCTGCTGCCAACCAGTTCGATCACCGGACGCAACCTGACCAAGTTATTAGAGCTGGCGCTGGATATCAACCAGCGGCGGCACCAGAACGTGCCGACCAGCCAACTGAACCAGATACTGCGTCGCTGCGTCGCCAAACACCCGCCGGCCGGCCTGAAAAACAGCCAGCCCAAACTGCTTTATATAACGCAGACTGACGTTGCGCCGCCCTGGTTCGTGATTTTCGGGCGCCAGTTTAATTTGCTGCATTGGAGTTATAAACGCTTTTTGGAGCGGTCTTTAAGAGACGAGATCGATTTTACCGGTACCCCGATCAATCTTTCTTTCCACCCGGCAACCAAACGGCCCGAAGAGGCGCGGGCATGAACTCGGTCAAATACAGGCTGATAGCCGGCCTGGGCAACCCCGGCGAACAGTACGCGGGCAGCAGGCATAACTTGGGCGCGGAAATTATAAGCCGTCTGGCAAAAAGCCAGGGCGTCGCCCTGACAAATTCTTCCAAACTGCCGGGGCGACTTGCCTGGCTAAACGGCGTACACGACAAGACCCTGCTGTTCCAGCCTGAGCTGTTTTACAATAATTCCGGCCAAGCCATCATGACGGCAGCAGGGTTTTACAAGATTAGCCCGCCGGATATTCTGGTTATCCACGACGAATTGGCCTTGCCGTTTGGTACCTTGCGCCTGCGGCTGGGCGGCAGCCACTCCGGCAATAAGGGTATTAAAAGCCTGATCGACTGTCTGGGCGAAGAATTTTGGCGGCTGCGCGCCGGCATCGCCGGGCCGCACCGGCCAATTGGAGATGATACCGGCTTCGTACTAGGCCGATTTACCGCCGACGAGCGCGAGCTGCTGCCCGATATCGCCGCGGCGGCCTCCAAAATCGCTCTGGACTTCTCACTCGGCCGGCCGCTCACGCCCTCTACCACGAAGATAGACCAATAAAAAAACCGACAGATGGTTGGCGCGGCGATAATAGCCGCCGACTCCGGCCATAACGATACTGGCCGCTTTGTGCCCCCTGGTAGGCTACCGGGTAGCGGCAAACGACCAGTTGCAATTGGATTTTGCCAATTTAACTTCGGTAATCTGTACGCCAGCGTCGGGCACTTATACCGTCCTGGCTATCCGCACTTAAAAAACAGATTAAAAGCAAAACGGCACCAGGTAAGGGTGGGCATCACCTGGCGCCGTTTTGCCCTTTAACCCGCCCGCAGAGGGCTGGATTTGCATCCAAGCGTGACCCACCTCACACATAAATAAAGAGGTCCGCCGGTTAAAGGGGTTAGTTTGCAGGCAACGGGTACCGGCCAAGCGCGATAGCGCCAAAACCGATGGCCGCAAAGCCAAGTGGAGGGTTAATCTTGGCAAGGGCTTAAAATACTGTCGTTGCATGCAATCTAACTAACATGCAGTCAAGGGGCAGCCAATCTAACTTGGATATCCCGAAGCTGCTGCTAGAATAGGGGGTATAAGGTGCTTTAAGCTACTCGGGCTGGAGTAACTTACGATTAAGTACTCTATCACAGTATTTATTTAGTGTCAATAGTTTTTTAAATAAATTATGCCAACAATCAATAGAGTGACCACAGATGAAGTAAGTTTTCTGAAGAGTTTAACGTCTATTGATAAACCGATTAATTACTTATACTGCATAGGGGAATTACCGGCAGACGGCGTGCCGGCGGTGGCCATAGTCGGCAGCCGCAAACCGACTGACTACGGCAGGGCGGTAGCTTTTAAGCTGGCGCACGACCTAGCAGCCAAAGGAGTAACCATAGTCAGCGGATTGGCGCTGGGCATAGACGGCGAAGCCCACCGCGGCGCCCTGGCGGCCGGCGGCAAAACGATAGCGGTCATGGCCCACGGGCTGGACAGCGTTTACCCCGCCAGCCATCGCGGGCTGGCCCTTTCGATCGTTCAAAGCGGCGGGGCGCTGCTGAGTGAGTATCCTGCCGGCACGCCGCCGCAAAAGCACAGCTTTATCGCCCGCAACCGCATTATCAGCGCTATCGGCGATATGCTGGCAATCGTTGAAGCCGGCTCGCGCAGCGGCACGCTCAGCACTGCCGGGTTCGCCCTTGAGCAAGGTAAACCGGTTGGGGCGGTACCCGGCAACATCAACAGCCCGATGAGCGCTGGGTGCCATAATTTAATTAAACAGGGGGCCCGGTTACTTACCTCGGCGGACGACATCCTGGACGAGTTGGGACTTGATCAGATCAAGAGCCGCCCAATGATTTTCGGCGATACACCGGCCGAGGAAGCCATTTTGCAACTGATGCGCCAGGGCCTGAACGACGGCGACGAGCTGCTGCTGAAAAGCCGCCTAGAGCCGGCCATGTTCAGCCAGTCGCTCAGCTTGCTGGAAATCAAGGGTCTTATCCGACCCCTGGGCTCCAACCACTGGCGGCTAACTTGAGAAAGAGCCAAAAAGCCTTGTTGCAAAAACCAACGCGGCTGCATTAAGCTTATCCATGCGTTTATGACAAAAAAACAATTGGTTATCGTGGAGTCACCGGCCAAAGCCAGGACTATCGCCAAATTTCTGGGGCCGCAGTTCGTAGTGAAAAGCAGCTACGGGCACATACGCGACCTGCCTAAAAA
>SCKW01000039.1 GCA_004100265.1 Candidatus Chaera renei | reverse complement strand
TTGTCATTAATGACAATCTCGGCCGGCACCACATATCTGACCGCCCGGTGCCCGCTGGTGCTTTTTACTGCTAACTTTCTGAATATTTCGGTTTTTTGGGCCGGTTGACGCTTGTTCAACGGCTTAAAGGTTAAAAATTCTTGGCCCTTTTGGGTGACAACTTTTACCTCTTCGCAATGTATCGCACCCGTATAGGCGCCAGTGTCGATTTTCGCCAAGATACGCTTAATGCCCCATCCTGGTATGCTAACCCATTCCTGGCACCCCAAAATAACGCGCTCGTCTTTGAGCCGTTGTGTTGACCGTTGATCATTCGGATTGTTACGCGACATGCTTTTTTATACAACCGTCAAAAAAATATTTACTGCCGTTACCATTAATTATTTTTATAAGATTATATCAGTATCCGTAAAGCTTGGCTGCAAGTCTGCTATCGGCCATCAGACAAATCGCAACTTTTAGCGGGTTGAGCGTAATTCCTCAAGCAGAGCTTTTTGTTGTCTATTCAACCCCGTTGGCGTGTCAACGTGGATAGTTACGATATGATCGCCCCGGCCGGAACCGCGCAATCGCGGCACGCCGTGCCCGGACAGTTTAAAATCGGTGCCGCTCTGGGTACCGGGAGGGATTTTCATGCGCACCGTGCCGTCAACTGTTTCGACGTTAATTTCGCAGCCCAGCGCCGCCTCGGCCATGCCAACATGTTCGAGGCTTAAAATAATATCGCCCTCGCGAGTGAATTTCTTGTGAGGCTTTACCCTTACGTTCACATAAAGATCGCCTTTGACTCCCTCCGCGCCGGCCAGTTCGGGCGCTTCGCCGCGCTCCTGCAGCCGGATGGTCGCCCCGTCGTCTATGCCGGGAGGAATTTTCAGGCGGATATCCTGCTGGGTCCGCTTGGTACCTTTGCCGCCGCACACCGAACACTTTTTCTCGGGCACGCGGCCACGGCCCTGGCAGGTGGGGCAGACCACCGTCTGCTGAATGGCACCGAACATGCTGTTGATAACCTTAACCTGCTGGCCCGATCCCCGACAGGTGGGGCAACTTTTTAATTCGTAGCCCGGCTCGGCGCCGCTGCCACGGCAGTGCTGACAGGTTGATTGCAGCTCCAGCCGTAGCGTTCGCTCGCCGCCGAATATCGCCTCTTCAAAACCCAATTCAATATCCACGGCCACGTCGCGGCCGCGCGGCTTGCCCTCGCGGCGCTGGCCGCCAGAAGACGAAAAATCCCGGCCGAAAAAGCTGCTAAAAATATCGCCAAGTCCCAGGTCGCCGAAATCAAAATGAATATTCTGGCCCTGGCGGCCAAAATCGCCAAAGCCTTCGAACGGCCCGCCGGCCGAGCCGCCAGAGCCTACGCCGGCATGGCCGAACTGATCGTAACGCTGGCGTTTAGAAGGATCTTTTAAGACTTCGTAAGCTTCGTTGATCTCTTTGAACCTAGCCTCGTCGCCGCCCTGTTTGTCGGGATGATACCGCACCGCTAGCCGGCGGTAGGCTTTTTTGATTTCGTCCGCCGAGGCCGACTTGCCAACGCCCAGTACTTCGTAGTAATCGCGCTTGGTCATTGCTTAAGAATATTTTAAGACGTCTTCGTTGCCAGGAGTCATAGTTTTTATAAGGAGTATGGTTAACCTTTTGTATTTTAGCACTAACCTAAGACGAGTGCTAATGGCTGCCGAACCCGGCGAGACTGTCCTCGCGCCGGGCAGCAAGCGGCAGATGATGAGGTAGCGAAGTTATCGCCTATTGTTCTTCTTTTTTCTCGTCGACGATCTCGCCCTCTACCGGCCCTTCGTCTTTTTTGGCGCCGCCGGCCTGGCCGCCGTCAGAAGGCTGCTGATAAAGCTTGGCGCCGATCGGCATGATTTTTTCGTTCAAGTCTTTCAGGGCCTTTTCAAGCTCGGCCTTGTCGGTGGATTCCAGATGCTTTTTGGCTTCGGCAACGGCTTCTTCGACGGATTTTTTATCGTCGTCGGACAGCTTGTCCTTATGATCGCTTGGCATTTTTTCGGCCTGGTAAATAGCGTTTTCCAGCAGGTTTTTAGCGTCAACCAGCTCGCGCTTTTTGCGGTCTTCTTCGGCGTGAGCCTCGGCCTCTTTTTGGGCCTTTTCGATCTCGTCCTTGCTTAAGTTGCCGCTGTTTTGAATGGTTATCGACTGTTCTTTGCCGGTACCTTTATCTTTGGCGGTAACGTTTAAGATACCGTTGGCGTCCAGGTTAAAAGTCACCCCGATCTGCGGCACGCCGCGCGGCGCCGGAGCAATGCCGTCCAGAATGAATTTGCCTAAAGACTTGTTGCCTTCGGCCATTTCGCGCTCGCCCTGCAGCACGTGGATTTCTACCTGCGGCTGATTGTCGGCGGCCGTCGAGAAAACCTCCGATTTACTGGTGGGTATGGTGGTGTTGCGCTCAATCAGCTTGGTAGTGACGCCGCCCATGGTTTCGATGCCCAAGCTCAACGGCGTAACGTCCAGCAGCAACACATCTTTGACGTCGCCAGCCAGCACGCCTCCCTGAATGGCGGCGCCGATGGCCACCACTTCGTCGGGGTTGACGCCCTTCAGCGGCTCTTTGCCGAAAATTTTCTTCACCTTCTCGACCACGGCGGGCATGCGGGTCATACCGCCAACCAGCACGATCTCGTCAATGTCTTTGGCCTCCAGACCGGCGTCTTTCAGCGCCAGCCGGCATGGCTCCTCGGTTTTGTCGATCAGATCGGCCACCAGCTCTTCAAGTTTGGCCCGGGTGAGCTTGTACTCGAAGTGCTTAGGTCCTTCGGCGTCGGCGGTCAAAAACGGCAGATTGATGTCGGCCTGGTTGGTGCTGGAGAGTTCTTTTTTGGCCTTTTCGGCCTCGTCTTTCAGACGCTGCATGGCGGCATTGTCACCCTTAAGGTCAATGCCATGCTCTTTCTTGAAAACCTCCAGAAAGTGGTTGACAATGCGGTTGTCAAAATCCTCGCCGCCCAGGTGGGTGTCGCCGTTGGTGCTCTTAACTTCGAACACGCCGTCCCCCAGCTCTAGCACCGACACGTCAAAAGTGCCGCCGCCAAGGTCAAACACCACGATCTTCTCTTCTTTCTTCTGGTCCAGGCCGTAAGCCAAAGCGGCTGCCGTCGGCTCGTTGATGATCCGCTTAACCTCCAGCCCGGCAATCTTGCCGGCATCTTTGGTGGCCTGGCGCTGGCTGTCGTCAAAGTAAGCCGGCACGGTAATAACCGCTTCGGTAACTGGCTCGCCCAGGTAATTCTCGGTGTCGGCTTTGAGTTTAGACAGTATCATCGCCGAAATTTCTTCGGGACTGTATTCTTTGTCGCCCATTTTAACGGCCACGCCGTTGCCCTTTTTAACAATGGCGTAGGGCATGATATCGAGGTCTTTTTGCACCTCTTTGTCTTCCCATTTGCGGCCGATCAGGCGCTTAACACCGTAAATGGTGTTTTTTGGATTAGTGACCCGCTGGCGCTGGGCCACCTGGCCGACCAGGCGCTCGCCGTTTTTATTAATGGCCACCACGCTGGGAGTAGTGCGGTTGCCTTCGGCATTAGCAATCACCTCGGGCTTGCCCGACACCATGTAAGCCATGGCGCTGTTGGTAGTACCAAGATCGATGCCAATGATTTTGCCCATAAACTTTTTTACCTCCTAATGATTTTTGTAAACCGTTCGGCTGCCGGTTTTACCTCCGGCGGATAGGTTTGGTTGCCGCCCACAATACTTTTTTGCCGAATCTTGCAAGTCTGTGCTTGCCAAGGATTACCTCGTCTTCGGCACGCTGAACGATCTCAGAAGCCCTTTCCCAGCTTAAGCCGTAGGTGTTCATCAAATCAATGGTAGCGTTTTCGACCGGATGGAATCGGGCGTGACGAGCCCCATAGCTATCGCCATCCCACCACTCCCAAAACGCTTCGGCGACTCTTTGAGGATTTCTGGGCGGAGGGGTTAGTTTTTTCTCTGGTGACATTGCGCGGTAACTCCTTTGCTTATCAAATGAAATCTCACTTTAATTGTAACCTGGTTTTCAGCATAAAAAATTAGCACTCGATTGTCAAGAGTGCTAATGGGTCGTCCTTGGCGGTCAGCCTTCGGGCCAGTCAATCAGTCCCAAGTTGATGGCGTAATCCACCGCGCGCACTTCGGGGCACAGGGCCATCGGCCGTCCGCGTTTGCTGGCCCTAGGCGCCCGCGGCAGATTTTGAGCCAGCTGGCGACAGCGTTCCGGACGGTCTTTAGCCAGGGCTTCCGCCATCGCCCGGCTGTTTGGCATAGCCGCTACGATTGCTGGATCTTCGGGGTAACTTAGATTAAACCTGACAAGTTCTATAACCCGCGTCCAATCGTCGGGTCGCGCCGGCGGCATACTCCTTAACGGGCAGTCGGGACACGCGGGGGGAGTTAATCGTTCCATGACGCGACGGCCGTTAAACCATTTTTACTTTTACCATGGCGTGGCGGATCACTTCGTCGCCCAGCCGGTAACCGGCCCGCAACTCTTCGCTGACCACTTCGCGGCTGCCGCTGGTTCCTTCTTCCATCTGCACGGCCTCGTGATAGCGAGGATCAAAAGCTTCGCCGACGGTTTTGATTTTTTGCACCCCCAAAGTTTGCAGGGTTTTTTCAAATTGTTCGATGATTTTTTTAACGCCTTCTACCCATTCGTTCTGATCGCCCGGTAGCTCACCGGATAAGTTTTGGGCCTGGCCGGTATGCTTCAACGCCCGTTCAAAATTGTCGAAAACCGGCAAAAATTCGTGAACCAGGTTGGCTTTCAGCACGTTTTTCAGCGCGGCCAGCTGTTCGTCATGACGGCGGCGCGAATTAAGGGCGTCGGCGCGCTCGCGCTGCAAGGCCTGAGTCAACTCGGTGATTTGCTGCCGCAGCTGCTCGATGGTGTCGGCCGGCGGCGTTTTGGCTTTTTTAGCCGGCTTAGTCATACAACCCCTCCTCCAACGACTCGCCGGCGTGGCGCACCAGCTGGATTACCTTGCCGTAGCTCTGGCGGGTTGGGCCCAGTACTCCAATATAGCTGTGGTCCGAATAAGGTGAGTGGAAACGGCTGATAATCAGGCTGCAGCCGCTGGCTTTGCCGATGGGGTTTTCGCGGCCGATATATACGCTGAGCGGCCGGTTTGGCGCCGCCTCGCGCAGCCACGGCTGCAGGTTGTCCAGCAGCGAAGCTACCGCTTGAATGTGTTGCCCCCGGCTGAACTCTGGCTGCGAAAACAAATTACCTATGCCGCTCATGTAAAGCTGGCTACCGATAGTGGCCAGGCCCAGGTTGTGCGTCAACTCAACCAGGCTGTCGGTGGCGCTGCGGATCATCAGCTCCGCCGAGCCTGCGTAAGTGGCCAGGCGGGTTTCGATCGCTCTCGCGCTGCGATCGAGCGTCAAAGGAGCGGTTTGAGGCCCGTTCACAATACCGTTAACGTAAAAC
>SCKW01000038.1 GCA_004100265.1 Candidatus Chaera renei | reverse complement strand
TCGCCGCCCCGATACGCGGGCATAATGGCCGGTGGCGATCAGTTCGGCGCCATCTCGCAGGGCGGCCTCCAGAAACAGTTTGAACTTAACTTCCTGGTTGCAGACGATATCCGGGTTTGGCGTTCGGCCGGCTTGATATTCCCGAATCATGTAATCCACCACCAATTGCCGGTACTGGCGCTCAAAATCGTAAACCTTTAGCTCAACGCCCAGGGATACCGCCACTCGTTTGGCGTCGGCCAGATCTTCCGCCCACGGACAAATCATGCCGGGCAGGTCTTTGGTCCAATTTTTCATATAGACGCCGGTTACTTGATAACCTTGGCGCTGAAGCAGCATGGCCGCTACCGAGCTGTCAACGCCGCCGCTCATGCCCACGTAAACCGACTTGGCCGCGGCAGCCATCAGGCCCCCCCGCTGAAAGAGATGAACAGGATCTTCGCCAGCTCGCTGATAGCCAGCCACCAACCGTAAGGAGTCAGCCACCAGTAGGCACTCCATTGGCTGTCGCTGCGCACCGGGTGGTTAATAATCATGTCGCGGCTAAACGAGTGGCGAAACTCGATTGACGCCCGCCGCTGATGATAGCCGGAGGTGACTAAAATAATCCGGCGTGGCACGCCTTCTTGGCGCGGCACCACCGCTAAAGTACGCAAGGCGTTCTCGGCGGTGTCGCGGGCGCGGTCTTCCGTTAAAATGGCGCTCTCGGGCACCCCGGCCGCCAGCGCTTGCCGCTTCATGGCGGCGGCGTTAGAAGGGCCAGATTGGTCAAGCGCCGCGCCAGAGAACACCAGCCGGCTGCTCCAGCCCTGTTTGTAAAGTTTTATGGCCTCGGCGGTGCGCGCCTGGGTGTCGCCGCCGCTAATCGCCACTATGGCGTCGACCTTGGCGCATGCCGGATTGCCGGCATGCGGACTCTGTCCGCAGCCGCGCAGATCGTCCGGACCAAGATAAGCGCCAATGCCAGCTACCGCCGCGGCCGACAAAAGGCCGCCGATGACCAACCAAATCATCGGCTTCATAAGCCAAGCTCCCGGTTAACCGCTTTAATCACCTGATCGGCGGCAAAATCGATCGACGCCTGGTCGTTTTGCCGGCCCAAGCTAAAACGCAGGCTGCCATCCGCCGCCTCGGCCGCCAAACCGATGGCTTCCAGCACGTGGGAGCGGTTGCCGCGGTTAGCCGAACAGGCGGCTCCGGTAGCCGCCATTACGCCTGATCCGTCCAAGGCATAAACCAGCCTTTCGCCGTCGGCGCCGATAAAAGACATGTGCAAAAAACTGGCGCAGCGGTTTTTCTGATCGCCATTAACAATCGCCCCCTTAAGAGAATCGGTAATCCGGCGTTGCAGCCGATCCCGCAGCGCCGCCAGGCGGCGGGTTTCGGCGGGTCTGGCCTCTTCGGCGAGCTCAAGCGCCTTGGCGAAACCAACCGCCCTGGCCACGTCCTGGGTACCCGAGCGCAGCCCAAACTGCTGCCCGCCGCCGACAATTAAAGGCGCCAGCTCAACCCCGTCGCGCCGCCACAGCAACCCGGTAGATTTGGGTCCGTAGCACTTGCCGGCGTTCAGGCTCAACAAATCAACTCCCAGGCGGCTAAGGTGCAGGTCGTGCAAACCGGCCGCCTGGGAAGCGTCGCAATGCAACCACAGCGGCAGGCTGACGCCCCTGGCCAGCCTGTCTTTGCGGACGGCCCCGACGGCCGCGGCGATCTGCCGGACGGGTTGGATGGTGCCCAGTTCGCTGTTGATCAAATCAACGCTTACCAAAGCCGTGTCGTCGTCAAGCCGCGCGGCAACCGTGTCGGCCGAAGCCACGCCGCCCGGGCCCACCGGAATAATCGTGTGAGGGTGGCGGGCGGCCGCCCGCAGGGCGGCCTGATGATCGGTGGCCAGCACTGCTACTTTGGCCGTTGGGATACGACTGGCGACACCCCAAATCGCTAGGTTGATGGATTCGGTAGCGCCAGCGGTCAGTATCAGCTGGCTCTCTTTGGCGCCAATAACCGCTGCCAGGCGCGCCAGGGCGCCGTTCCAGGCGGCGCGGGACATGGCGGCGGCTTGGTAAATGGCGGCGGGGTTATAAAACCTTTCCGTCAGGTAGGGCCGCATAACAGCAAACACCCGCTCGTCGAGCGGGGTAGCGGCAGCGTAATCAAGATATACACTTTTGCTCTTCGTCATAAAAACGCACCAAAAAGCTACCTTTAAATTATACCAGCCGCCCGCGTGACGACCAGGACGGGCCTACCGGCCTTTAGCCGTAAAGCTCGGCAAGTACCCTCCGGGCGTAGGTGTCGGCAGCCGTTGCCAGGCGCTTCAATTCGTCCAAACCCAGCTGTTCGTAAGCCAGCCGGCCGTCGGGGCCGGGAGCGGTTTTGATGATCCCCGAAGGATGAATCTCGTAGCGTAAGGTCAACGTGGAGCCGCCCGCGTCCTGCGCATGGTAGACGAACGAATGCGCGTCCGGCGAGAAAAAGCTGCTGCTGCCGGACGGCGGCGGGGAAAAAATTTCTGAACCGACTTTGGCGATCTCCAGGCGGATAAGGTCCCGCTTGTCGGAAACGATCTTCGAGTTGCCGCCCGGCTGGACCTGGCCGGCAACCAGTTCGCCGATTTTGCGTCCGACCTTAGACAGCCAAGAAGCCGATCGGGCCGACCGTTCAAAGACGGCATGGCCGGCGGCTGACGGCTGGCGCTCAAGCGCGTTTCGACGGGCGCTTTCAACCGCCGTCGCGGCGCTTTGGATTGTCTTAACCAAAGCCTGTTCGTCCGTCCGGGTTTCGGGGCCGGCGGAGGAGTTTTCGCCCAATCGGGCGGACTGATCATAGTTGCCAGGATTAAGGCCGGTAGCCGTGATCATAACGGGGCAGTATCTCCTTATTGTTTACACAGATTAAAAATTTTAGAGATTTTGATTTTTCGGGTTTAAGAAAAGAGATTTGGCATTTTTGGTGGCCGCTTGGATAATTTCGCCGGGGGTAATTTGCTTTAGTTCGGCCAGGCGGTCAGCGACCAGTCCAATAAATGCCGGCTCATTTACTTTACCACGTAGCGGCACAGGAGTCAAGAACGGAGCGTCGGTTTCTAGCAATACGCTGTCCAAGGGCAGATGCCGCCAAACGGCCTGCTGGGAGGAGTTCCGGCTAAAGGTGGCGATGCCGTTTACGCCAATAAACAAGCCGCGCTCCAGCACTTTGTCCAGATTGGCAAGATTGTCGGTAAAACTGTGCAATACGCCGCGGACAGCTGGGACCGTTTTGGCGTAGTCGTCGAACACCGGCCAAAAATCATCAAACGCCTGGCGAACGTGAAAAATCAACGGCAATCGTAGCTCCAAAGCCAACTCCATCTGAAACCGCAGGGCGGCTAGCTGAGCATCAACCGGCGAATGGCTATAAAAGTAATCCAGACCGCACTCCCCGATAGCCGCCAGCTTGGCGGGCGGGCCCTCGGCCAGACGGCGGATGCGCCTAAGCGCCGGCTGCCCCTTGGCGGCCTCATGAGGGTGCAGGCCGACGCTGGCCAGGCAGCCGCGGCGCCCTGCCGTAAAAGACAAGGCTTCGGCGCTAGTAATCTCGTCGGTGCCAACGCAAATCAGCCGCTCCACGCCCGCCCGTAACGCCCGGCGGTAAGCCGCTTCGGCGCCGGGATAGGCGGCTTCGTGAATGTGGCAATGGCTGTCAAACAGTTTTGGACGATTCATTGGACGACGGAGTGGCGTTAGAAGACTGCCCGGACGGCGCCGGAGTGTGCTTATAAAGCCGCGGAAACAGCACGCCTTGGTAGGGAGTGATCACGCCGTCAGCAAATATTTTAGTAATAATTTCGGCGCTTCTGGGCATAAACGGCGTCAGCAAAAAGGCGATCTGCTCCAGACTGCTGGCAGCGTAGGCCAGGATTTCGCCCAGGTGCGCCTCCGCCTCGACGTCGCCCTGGTCGCGCCGCTTGGCCACCTGCCAAGGCTGGACGTTCTCTAGATAAACATTCAACGAGCGCACCGAGGTAAACACGAAATCAAAGGCCCTGTCCAGCTGCATGGCCTGCATGGCTTCGTGGTACGGTTTGGTGTCGTGTTTGGGGCGGGGCAGATCACCTATAACGCCGTGCTGGTAGCGGCCGATCATCGCGGCCACTCGCTGCACCAGGTTGCCCAGTTCGTTGCCGAGTTCACCGTTGTAGGCGTTTTCAAACTTTTCCCAGGTAAAGTCGCCGTCGTCCAGGGTGGGGACATGGCGCAATAAATAATACCGAAACGCGTCGGCGCCGTAAGTTTCGATAATCTGCCGCGGACTAATGGCGTTGTTCAAGCTTTTGCTGATTTTGGTCCCCTCAATGTTGACAAAGCCATGCGCCAGCAACCGCTTGGGCAGGGGCAGATCCAAAGCCAGTAATATAGCCGGCCAAATGGCGGCGTGAAACCGCAAAATATCTTTGCCGATCACCTGCACGTCGGCCGGCCAAAATTCGCGCCAGGCTTCGTCGTCGGGATAGCCCAGCACTGTCAGGTAGTTGCTGAGGGCGTCAATCCAAACGTAAATCACCTGGGTGTCATCGTCGGGCACGCCGACACCCCAGCCAACATGCTGCTTGGGGCGGCTGACGCTTACGTCTTCCAGCCCGCCGTCTAATAGTTGTAACACCTCTTTTTGGCGAAAGTCCGGCTGGATGGTCATTTTGCCGGCCAGAATAGCTTGTTTGATCGTCTCGGCAAAAGCGGATAGTTTGAAAAAATAGTTCTCTTCATTCAGGCGCTGATACGGCTGTCGGTGATCGGGACAAACGCCGTTGTTGGCGGCGGCCGCCAGATCGGTTACAAAACTTTCGCAGCCGGAACAATACCAGCCAGTGTAGTTTGCCTTGTAAAGGTGTGGCTTTAGGCGCCGCCAGATTTCCTGCACTCGGCGTTGGTGCTTAGGGTCGGAGGTACGGATAAAATCGGTGTAACTGATATCGGCGGCCCGAATAGCCTCTTCAAAATTACGCGCCAGCTTGTCGGCGTACTCCTGAGGCGATAAGCCGGCTTCGGCGGCCTTGCGGGCCACTTTGTTGCCATGCTCGTCGGTGCCCGCCTGAAAGCGCACCGTCAGGCCGTTCAGCCGATGGTAGCGAGCCAGGCAGTCGGCCAACAGATAATCCATCATCGTGCCGATATGCGGCGGCGCGTTAACGTAAGGTATGGCGGTAGTAACGTAAAACTTTTTCATTAAGATACCTAAGGCATTATAACAGATAAGGCGGCTAGGGCCGCAACATCACCGCCACGCCAAACCGGGCGGCATCGCCGCGGACGTGCGACGGATAGCCAGGGTCGGTGGCCGTATCCACACCGGACACCGCGATAGCCTCGGCTCTAACCCCCCCGTTAATCAGTTGTTGGCGAATAAAACCGGACAGGTCCAGATAAACCCCGTTGTCCCCCTCTTGACAGAACGGCCGCCAGGCAGGATGGTCGCTTTTATCAAAGCAGTCCAGGCGATACGAGCTTTGGGCAACCGACGGACTTAACCAAACGGCCAGATCGGATGGTTCGCAGCCATACCCCTGCCGCAAAAAATCCAGGCTGGCGGCGGCGCCGTCCTGCAGAGCGCTGTGCCTGCCCAGATGCGATAACATAATCACCCGGCGACGGGG
>SCKW01000037.1 GCA_004100265.1 Candidatus Chaera renei | reverse complement strand
GGACGGGTTAGCGTAATCGCCCATTCGTTTGGTTGCTCGGTGGTTGCCGCGGCAACTTCTTTGGAAGATTTGATCTTAATCAACCCCGTGCCCAGTCCGGTTCCGGGTTTTGCCGGCTATGCCAGGGTGATGTACCGGCTGCGTTGGCTGGTGTCGCCAGTTTATAATTTTTATCCGCTAGCTATGTTGCGGGGGTTGGCTATCAGAAAAGTTCGCGGCCGGACCAGCTTGGCGATACTCCACTGGATAACTATCCATACTCGTATAACTCCGAAGCAGTTTCGGTACCAAATATTGGCGACAGAGAACCTACTCAAGACAAAGCCATTCGAGGCGATGCGTCAATCCGGTGCCAGCCGATTACTGGTGCTGGCCGGCATTGACGACAACATCCCCAAGCAGCGTGATTCGCTGCAGCTGCAGCAAGTTTTTCCGAGCGCCGCTGTCTTGCTGTTGCGCGGCGGCCACATTTTACCGCTGGAATCCCCCGCTTATGCCGCCCAAGCCATCGTCTGGGCGCAGTCCGAGTTTAAATCGTCCTAAAGAACGGTTGGTTCAAGTTGTGGCTTTGCGCCGCAGTTTGTCCGCCTGCCGGATATCACGCATCTCGGCCCGTTTTTTTAAGACCTGTCGTTTGTCGTAGGTTTTTTTGCCCTTAGCCGGAGCGATCACCGCTTTGATATAACGCCCTCCCGCCAGTATTTTTATAGGCACGATGGTCAGGCCGGACTGCTTGGCCTTAATCAAGTCGGATATTTGTTTTTTACTGGCTAACAGTTTACGCGGCCGGCTGTCTACGGTTATGTCGTTGCCGGGGCCGCTGGCGCGCAGGCTAAGCGAGGCGTTGTTAAGCCACAGCTCGTCGTTTTTAACGCTAACGAAAGCGCCCTTCAAGTTGGCGCGGCCGTCTCTAATCGCCCGCACTTCCGCTCCGCTTAGCACCATGCCGGCTGTCAGCTCGTTTTGGGTCTGGACATGATAGTCGTAAAACGCGCGGCGGTTAACGATGCTGGGGGGCTCGGGCCTTTTTTTAACCATTACTCCCCAATTGTACCAGAGGCAAAGGGTTGACAAAAAGTTAATAATTTGATATACTAAAAATAATGCCAAAGCGGCAGCACATTTCACTACTTTGAGAGGAGGTGGTCGTTTTGACCACCGCCGAAAGGGTTGGACTGCTCTGGCCGTTCGGCTACGTGCTGAACTGGCCTTTGTGGGGAGTTGCGCTGTTCGCCTTCATGGCGACCCCCGGGATGATGATTTTTATCATCGTCTCGGTGGAGGGGCGCCGGTTTCCCTGGCGTCCCAGCGAACAGTTCCTGGGGTTTATCCCCGGGGATCTGTTTTTGGGAACATTCTTTGTCTACGCGGCCTGGCTAGCGCGTAGGCTCCCGGAAACCACCCGCTTTTACAATAGCGGGTGGTTTCAGTGGACGTTACTGGCGGCATTCGCCGCCGGCGCGACGGCGCTGTATCTGGCCGGCTTCGGTCTGTACACCGCCAGCCAGATGCGCAGTCCGTCGAAGCTGTACCATGATTTTTTGTATTTTTGGTACGGCTACATGGTGGCCGCCACTTTCGTGGCGGCGCTATTCGCCACGGCGCCGTCGTTTAGCGCGACGGCGCTGGTCAGCCTAGGCATGGCCTGGCTGGCTCTCGTAATGTACGACTCCACCACGGGCGCCCGAAACGCGCCCGTTAAGGCGCGTTCGGCACACTGGGAGTTCGACTGGCGGTCACTGACCGCCAGTCCGCCCCCGCCCCCGTCGAGGTAGTGAAATAGCCGCCCTAGTACCCTGCTCAGCCAGAGCGGCGGGAACGGGCGGCGTTTTCATTTGATTGGCTGACCCCTTTAAAAGAAAAGCCGCGGTCGGCTAATCCGATTGCCTGATTTTTTGCTATTATAGCTTCTGATGCTCAGGATCAATTTGGTGTCCGATAGCGCCTACACGGTGCAGGGCCACGGCGTGCATACGGCGTTTGTGGAACTTGCCAATGCCCTACGACGGCTTTCCGATCAAGCCGCTACGGCCGTGGACGTGGCGGTTAACATAAGAAGACCGGCGGACATCACCCACATACACACCGTGGGGTGGCACGGTTTGCGTCATTTGTTGGGCGGCTCGGGCAAAAAGGTGGTTTCGGCTCACGTAGTGCCGGGATCGTTCGTAGGCAGCCTGATAGGTGCGGATCTGTGGCACAGCTATATGGCGATTTATCTGCGGTGGTTTTATAACCGGGCCGATATCGTACTGGCGCCTACCGAAAACACGAAAAAAGAACTCGAAAAATTGGGTGTCATCCGTCCGGTTATCGTGTTTCCCAACTTGATCAATACCAGGCGCTACGAAACCAACGCCGAGCTGCGCCGCCAATCCAGAAACCGCCATGGTATTACTGCCGGGCAGTTCGTGGTAGTTGGCAACGGCCAATTGCAGCCGAGAAAGCGGGTAGACTTGTTTATAGGTCTTGCCGAACAACTCCCTGGCATAACTTTCGTATGGGTCGGCGGCATGCCTTTCGGACGGATGGCCGCCAGCGCTAAACGAATGGAAGAAATGATAAAAAACGCTCCGGCGAATTTTCGCTGTACTGGCACCGTACCTCTTAAGGACGTGGCCGATTACTATCACTTAGCCGACGCGTTTATCGCGCTTTCCGAGCAAGAAACGTTCGGTCTGGCTGTCATAGAAGCCGCCGCCGCCGGCCTACCCCTGGTGCTGCGCGACATACGCGGCTACAACCGCGCTTTTCGCGAATGTTCAATAATGGTGGGCGACAATTCGTTTAAAGATATAATCTTACGCTTGCGCGACGATAAAGCCTTTTGGCGCCGTTATCACGGCCTGGCCCTGAATTTGGCGAAAAATTATGACAGCCGCGCAGGCGTTAAGCGCCTGCTAGCAATCTATCAAGACTTGTTGGTGGATGCGGGCCGCGTTAGCAAAAGCGTATATAATGGAAGTAACAAATAGCTATGAAAATAGGCCTTTTTACCGACACCTACCGCCCGTCGGTTAACGGCGTGGTGGTGGTGGTTGATATCATGCGCCACGAACTAGAAGCGGCTGGCCACGAGGTGTTTATTTTTTGCAATGCCGAAAAAACGCTGCGCCGAGGCCCCAGCTTAGACGACCACATTATTCGCTTCCCCAGCATTAAAAAGGCGTTTTTTGACGATTACGACCTGTCGATCTTTTTTCCGCCGCGCGAGCTTAGGCGCATCAAAGAGATCGGCTTAGACGTTATCATATTCTTTACCCCCAGTCAGGTCGGGTTGCTAGGTGTTTACGCCGCTCATAAACTGCATATCCCGTTGATCTCGCAATACTCGACTGATCTTTACGAATATATCGAGCATTACCCAATAGTAGTGCCTGGGTTGGTAGGGCTGGCCGCTACCCTGCCGTTTACTATCAAAATGGATACCGACGACATCCGCGAATGGGCGCGTACCTTTTTGCCTAAGCGGCGCCTGACCGCCTGGGGCCGCCAAACCATCGAACGACTACTTACCTTGTTGCACGGCAAGTGCGACGCGGTGATCGTGCTGTCGCGCAAATCACTCAGGCAGCTTAAGGGCTGGGACGAAGAAGGCGACTGCCGTTTCGAGTTGATCCCCACGGGCGTTGATCCTCTACCCCTGCCACCGCCTGAAGCTACCGAGCGGTTCAGGCAACAACTTGGGCTGGCGCCTGGCGACAGAGTGGCTATGTACGTGGGCAGGGTGAGCGTTGAGAAAAATCTTGACGTGATTATTCCGATGATGGAACATATCGTGCGGGCCGAGCCGCGCGCCAAGTTTGTTTTTGTGGGCGATTTCGAATATCGCGAAAAGCTCGAGGCTAAAGCGGCCGAGTCCGAGGCCGCCGGTCATATTCTGTTCGCTGGCAAAATGCCCCGGCACGAATTGGGGGCAGCCTACGCGGCGGCCGAAGTGTTCGTGTTCCCATCGCTTAAAGACACTCAAGGGCTGGTGCTGCACGAAGCCGCTCTGGCCGGACTGCCGATCGTCATGTGCGATCCCGACGTCAGCGAAGTGGTTAAAGACGGCCAAAACGGCTACATAGTTGACGATACGCCGACCGAACTGGCCAGGGCGGTGTCGCTGATTTTTGCCAACCCCGAACTGGCGCGGCGGTTCGGGCAGCGCTCGCGCCAACTGGCCGGCCGGTTCACCGAAGCCAAACAGGCCAAAAAAGTCGCCGCTTTAATTGAAGAAGTAGCCGGCGCGCGCCGTTTGCCTGTTGGCGGTTAAAAAGCCTGGAGGGGCTAATTGCGACTGGCCTCGATCTCGCGCCGGACGGCCTCCCAAACGGCGTTGTCGCCGGATTTCACTTTTCGCCAATACCACCATTCACCTCCCCAGGCGTAGATGTCTTGAAAGCCGACCTGACGGGCGAAGGTGGTATTAAAGTGAATTTGGTCGTAGCTCATGGTTCGGTTTTGTTCGGCCGCGCTTAGGCGCGAAACGTCTACCGGCCCCCAGGGCTCAAGTTGTAGCTCATGAACAAACAATTTGGCTTTGGGGTGCAGCAACTTGATTAGCACCGCCCGTAGACGATGATACCAAAGCGGCGTGGGATACCAGGTATAGCCGGGGATGAGCTTGTCGTTGTAGACGACGCGGTAGATGGAGAACCCATAGGCGTCGGGCACCGGCTGGCCCAGCGGCAGGCCGTGTTGATCGCTTAAACTCATCCAGATTGGCTTTTTAGAAATGCCCCTGACAAGGTTGAACTCTTCGACCAACCTTTGGCGGTCGGGTGGCGGGCAGACGCCGAACCAGTTATTGACGGCCTCGTTTTCTAACTGCCAGCTTTGCAGGGCCGGATGCTTTTCGTAGCGCTTGACCACTGCCTCGATATAGGCGTAAAGAGCTTGTTTCCAGGCATTGCCGCTTAAGTTTGCCGCCCAGGCGGGCTGAAAACACTCTGGCCAACGCGGCTGTCTTAACCCGATAGCCAGGCTTACCTGGGCGCCCCGGGCGGCGGCCTGGTCCATCATCCAGTCTAGATCGCTAAAGTCCATCTGCCCGCGCACTGGTTCATGGCTGCTCCAGTAGCTCATCAGCCTGAAGCGCCTGATCTTAAGATCGTCCAGCAGCGCCAGATAATTGGCCCGCCAATCGAGACCAAGCTGCTCGGATCGTTCTTTGGAAAAACTGACCCCGAAATTATAATTTTTGATCGGCGGAAACAGCACCGGGTTCAGTACTGCCGTGGCCGTGGAAATTAAAAACAGTGCCAGCAATACCGCGGCCGGCCAGCGGATCCAGCGGCTGGCCAGGCGGCGCCCCAGGCGGTGTAATCGTTCGCGCCAGAGCTTGCGCGATTTTTTTATTCTGTTGGTTTTGATAAAGCGGCTCATTGCGGCCCGGTTGGTTACATCTAAAGTCTAGCCGATCGCGGCGGTTTTGAGAAGCGCGCCGTTAGTGCCGATAATTTGGGTTTGCCATTTGCCCTTCTTCTGATAAGGCCGGCAATTTGACCAAAGACCCTTGCCGTTTTGCCGGGCCTGGTTTTGGGCCGCCGCGAAATCGGCCGATTGGCTAAACGGAAAAAACAGATAAGCGAAACCATAGCCCTCCTCGATTAACCGGCGATTAAGCTGGCTGCCGTCGGGTAGGTAGACATAGCGCAACAAGCGTCCGTAGCGGTCGCGGTTATCGCCTATCGGATCGGCTTGCAGTCTTATTGAACCGTCCGCTTTAATCTGGTCGCGGGTAAACGCGGCGGCTGCTTGTGCGTAACATTGTCCGACAACGCCGTTTTTGGCCGTTTCGGGAGTATCGACTCCGATCAGGCGTATCCGTTCGATTCGCCCGTTCATGGCTACGCTAATCGTGTCGCCGTCGGCGAACGAAACCACCCTAAAGCTGCCGGGTGGTGCCGAGGGTATCGCCGGCAGATTAGCGGCGGGCAACCAGCCCAATCGCCCGGCGGC
>SCKW01000036.1 GCA_004100265.1 Candidatus Chaera renei | reverse complement strand
GTTGGGCTGACTCCCCATGGCGCCGGCTCAACGTAATGAGGCCCCGAGGTTGGCGGGTTGGATTGATACGGCGCGTGCGGCGCGGTCAGACTGGAAAAGTGCTGGGCGCCCTCGCTGGGGTGCCAGACGCCGATTTTGGCAGACTGGTTTTTCTTGGGAGCAAAAAACAGCAAACCGCCGAACGCCAGCACTATAACCGCCAGAATAATCAGTAATTTTTTAGACACTACTACCCCCAGCCATCTTAAAATCAACTGCCTGTCATTATAGCATTTTTAATTTCATCGGCCTGGAATAAATGTGTGCTAATCTTAAGCTTAAAGTATGTCAAATAACGGACTGTCCGTGGGCAGGAACAGCAAAAATGCCATCTAAAGAATCGGATCGGCCGGCCGAAGATCAAGCCGCCGCCGTCAAAGCCGCTCCGCTCGCCAAAAGCACGCACAGCCACAAGCGGTTCAGCCGGTTTTTGCGCCTGCTGGGGCCGGGCATCGTAACCGGTGCGGCTGATGACGATCCGTCCGGCATCGCTACCTATTCTCAGGCCGGAGCGGTGCACGGCTACGGTTTTTTGTGGGCGTTTCCTTTTATGTATCCCCTGCTGGTCGCCGTGCAGGAAGCTTGCGTGCGGATCGGCGCCGTCACCGGCAAGGGCTTGGCGGCCGTTATTAAAGATCATTACAACCGCAAGCTGTTACTGGCGGCGGTTCTGCTGGTGGTGGTGGCGAACACCATTAATATCGGGGCCGACATCGGCGCTATGGTGGCGGCGACTCAACTGCTGCTGCCGCTGCCGTTTATCGCCTTGGCGGCGGTTTTCGCGCTGGTCGTGATTTATTTAGAGGTGGCGGTGCGCTACAAGACCTACGTTAAAGTGTTAAAGTGGCTGTCGCTGGCTCTGTTCGCTTATCCGGCGACCGCTTTTTTGGTGGGCCAGCCGTGGGGCGAGGTGTTCAGGGCAACCTTCGTGCCGCAGCTGAATTTGAATTTTGACACCGCCTATCTGCTGGTGGGCATGCTGGGCACCACCATCTCGCCCTATTTGTTTTTTGGGATACCGCCGAAACGGTTGAAGACGAAATCGTCAAACACCGGCTGTCAGTTAAAAACGGCCAGCAGCCCCACGTGACCCGGCGGTTTATTCGCAGCCTGCGCCTGGATAATCTGATAGGCATGACCATGGCCTCGGCCGGCGCCTGGTTCATCGTGATTACCACGGCTTCGGTGTTGTTCGCCAACGGCATTACCCAAATCAACAGCGCCGCCGACGCGGCCAGGGCACTGGAGCCGCTAGTGGGCGGCTTTCCGCATGCCGGCCTGATCGCCAAACTGATTTTTGGCGTGGGCATTGTCGGCCTGGGTCTGTTGGCGGTGCCGGTGCTGGCCGGCTCTTCTTCTTACGCCATATCCGAGGCGCTGGGTTGGCGCGAGGGCCTGCGCTATCGCTACAAGCGGGCGCGCGGCTTTTACGGTATTATCGCCACGGCTACGCTGTTGGGCTTGGTGATGAATTTTTTGAACGTCAATCCGGTTAAAGCGCTGGTTTTCGCGGCGGTATTCAATGGCATTGCCGCGGTGCCGCTCCTTTGGATGATCGCCCGCATAGGTCGTAGCGACAAGATTATGGGCCAGTACCGCAGCGGCCGATTGTCCAGCGCGGTGGTTGGACTGGCCTTTTTGGTCATGCTGACGGCCGCGCTGGTGCTGCTGTTCGCCGCTTTGCTAAGGCGCTGAACCGAACCGGCCGTTTATGGCGCGTTTAATTGTTGACATTTTAACCCTTATCGCATAATGATTATGTTATCGAGTTAGATAAAAACTAAAAACAACAGGAGTCTTAAAGCTTTATGAAAAACAACAAAACAAAAGATAAGTCCGTCCAATTGCTAGTGGCCAGTTCGGCCGCGCTGGTGTTGACGCTGGCAGGTCTGGTTACTTACTCGGTGGCCGCCAACGTGTTGCCGACCAATCCGTTTTATTCTCTTAAAACCGCCTGGCAAAATGCCCAGGTGGCGTTGACTTTCGACCCGGCGGCCAAAAGCCGACTGGCTTTGCAGCAAGCCCGCGCTCGGATAAACGAAGCTCGAGCCTTAAATAACTCGCCGGCTAGCCAGGCGGCCCAAACTGCGGTAGTACCGACGCTCAGCCGCGCCCAATCGGCGCTTGATCTGGCGCTGATTGAATCGAACAAGGTGTCGAACGCTCAGGAGCGTGAAAAAATCCATTCGGAAATCTCTAAGGAAGCCGAATCGGCCAAACAAGAGGCCGAGAAACACGTCGAGCAACCGGAACTGCCCGAGTCCGAGAAAAAAGACGCCAAGGACGTTTCCGACAAGCTGGACAAAACTCATCAAGAAGCTTCCAAAACTTCCCACTAAGAGGCATAGCGCGCCGCCTTATGCTCGGTTTACAATGGCCGTATGAGGGCATTGCCGCTCAGGATTTCGTTAAAGTACGCTGAGCCCGCCCGCCAAAGGTTGGCATGGCTGGTCGCCTTGCTAACGTTTTTAAACGGGTTGCTTGGCTTGATCGCGCTGTCGCGCCACGGACGGCCGCTGCTGGACAGCGACTTGCTGCCGGTAGCGGTCGGTTCGCCTCGCCTGTTGGTCGGCCTAGCCGTCAGCCTGGGTCTAATATTTTTTTCGGTTCAGCTTGTCAGGCGTAAGCGGGTTGCCTGGCTGGTGGCGATTAGCGGCACGTCTTTTTTAACCTTGTCACACCTATTCTTCAATCGTGACCTTGCCGCGGCCGCCGTGAATTTGCTGAGCGCCTGGCTGTTAATTTTCAACGCCGACCAGTTCAAGGTGAAAAGCGACACCGGTTCGATGCGCCAGTCGGCGCTGGCGTTCACGGTTATAACGGCGGCGGTGGTATCTTATGGCGCGGTCGGATTCTTGTCTTTGGGCAAAACCGGTTTTGACAGACCTGTCGGCCCGGTCTCGGCGGTGGAAGCCGCGGCCAGGGAGTACGCCAACCTGGGCAGCGGTTTGAGACCGCAAAACCGTCTGGCCGGGACTTTGGTAACGTCTTTGAATTTTTTAGGGCTAGTTAGCGCCGGACTGGTGTTTTATTCGCTGTTTAAGCCGCTGCGGTTCAGGCTGATTGACGCGCCGGCCGACAGGCGCCGCGCCGAGACGATTTTGGCCGGCGGCGGCAGCGATCTGGCGGATGATTTCTTTGGTCTGTGGCCTCGGAATAAGCGGTATTTTTTTAACCGCGACAAAACGGCGTTCATCGCCTACCGGGTGGTCGACGCCGTGGCGTTGGCGCTGAACAGGCCGTACGGTCGCAACCCCGATGGGATGATCGGCGATTTTGTCGGCTGGTGCCGTTTAAACGGCTGGGAGCCGGCCTTTATTTATTGCGACGGCCGGTTTAGCAAAGCCATGGCCGACTCGGGGCTGAAATTGCTAAAAATCGGTCAAACGGCACTGATTGATGTCGGACGCTTCGCCAGCCAGACCATTCGCAACAAGCACTTCAGATACGTTTTTAATAAATTCAAACGGCTGAACTATCAGCTTAAGATTATCGAGCCCGATGAGATCAACGGTTCTTTGATCCGCCGCCTCAGGGTTGTTTCGTCGGCCTGGCTGCGCGCCGGCAAAATAAGCGAAAAGGGTTTTGCCATGGGCTACTTTAACGGCGCCTATCTGCGTCGCTGCCGTTTGGCCGTGGTAGTCTCTCCCAAAGGGCGGATTGAGGCGTTCGCCAATCTGGTACCGGTTTTTCAGAGCCGGGAAGCCAGCGTGGATTTGATCCGTTTTGCGCCGGAGGCACCGGGCAACTCGGTTGATTTTTTAATTGCCAGCCTGATTGTTAGATCGGGCGAGGAGGGATACGAGCGGTTTGACCTTGGCCTGGCGCCACTGGCCGGGCTGGAGCGTTCCGCGCCGGGTCGCGCCGGCATCGAAACCAGGGTGCTGAGCATCTTGCGTTCGCGCGGCGGATTTTTATACGGATTTAGCGGCGTTGAGCGTTTTAAGACCAAGTTCGACCCCGAGTGGCAAGACCGTTACGTGGCTTATGCCGCCAACCCGTATGCCGCGGCGCGGGTGGCGATAGCTCTGAACAAGGCTATGTCGCCGGCATCCGACGGATAGCGTCTCTCGCTGGTCTTTTAAGGTAAGGTATAGTATTAATGCCATGCAGATTTTGATAGTCGAGGACGAAAGACGGCTGGCCGACGTTTTAAGCCGGGCCTTAAAAGAGGCCGGCTACAACACGGACGTAAGTTATGACGTGCCTTCGGCGATCGACAAGCTGGACATCCAGCCATACGATCTGGTGCTGCTGGACCGGCTGCTGCCCGGACACGCCGACGGCGGCCTGGCGGTGTGCCGACATTTGCGCTCCGCCGGCAACGGCACGCCGGTGCTGATGCTGACTGCCATGGACACCACCGAACAAAGAGTCAGCGGTCTGGACAGCGGCGCCGACGACTATCTGGTAAAACCGTTCGACATGAACGAGCTGCTGGCCAGAATCAGGGCGCTGCTGCGCCGGGGCAACAAACTGGATCCGCCGGTGTTGCGCTGCGGCGACTTAACTCTGGATCCGGCTACCAAACAGGCTTGTCTGAAAAAGCGCCCGGTGGCTTTAACTGCCCGCGAATACGCCCTGCTGGAGTATTTTATGCGCAACCAAGGGCGAGTGCTCAGCCAAACCGAATTGCTCGAACACGTTTGGGACTACAACTACGACGGCCTGTCCAATGTGGTAGAAACTTATGTTCGTTACTTGCGCCGCAAATTGGCGCCAACTGGCGTCCCTACCAAGTTTATCCAGACGGTGCGCGGCATGGGCTACGTGATGAAAGACTGTTAAACTTAAGGCCATGTTTGATAAAGCCGTCCGCGATCTAACCCTTAAATACACTATTTTGTTTTTGTGCGTTATCTGGTTGATCAGCGCCGGCGTGTACGGTTATATGCGGGTAAGTTTTGGCGGGGATTATTCTCAGTCCGGGCGGGTAGTACGTGAGTTGGCCAAACAGGATGGTAATAACGAACAAATTCAAGCCACCGTGTCGGCGGCCGATGCCGCCTTTGAAAGGCTGGCGGCCGGTCTGGCGGGCATTAACCTGCTGCTATTGTTTATCGTACCGCCGATCAGCCACTATCTGGCTAGACAAACGCTTCGCCCGATCAAGCGGAGCTACCAGGCTCAACAATTGTTCGCCGCTAACGCCTCGCACGAATTACGCACGCCCTTGGCGGTGATGATGGCCGAAATTGATCTGGCGTTACGGCGAGATCGTCCGGCCGGGGCTTATCAGAAGGTGCTCGCCACTTTACGCCGGGAGACGGGTAAGCTTAATGATTTGACGGCCAATCTGCTTTTGCTAGCCCGCGGCGACGTTACCCAGTTGAAAGAGAGCTTTAGCAAGGTAGATCCGGCCGTTCCGCTGCTGGCGGCCATTAAAAAGTTAAAAAGGGCTTCGTTAAAAAGCGGCGTGAAGCTGATCCTGCCTCCGTCGCAACCGACCAAAGCCGGACTCGCTGTCAAAGGCGACGCTTTGTTGTTAGAGAGACTGTTTTTTAACGTACTTGATAACGCCATTAAGTATTCGTCCGTTAAAGGCGTGGTGACAATAACCTGGCGGCGCCAGGGCCGGCGTTTATTGGTTAACGTGTCGGATGGCGGCCCTGGCATGGACGCCGCCGCCAAGGCCAGCGCTACCGGTCAGTTCTGGCAAGGAGACGCCTCGCGCTCTTCCGGAGGTCATGGGCTGGGCCTGGCCATAGCCGATAAAATCGTTAAACTGCACGGCGGACATCTGCGATTTTTAGATAATCGCCCGACCGGCCTGACGGTGTTAATTGCCTTGCCGCTTGCCTAAAGCCGCGTTTTTGGCGTTTCTCAGGTTATTTTAAGCGGGCGTTTTATATGCTGGTTGATGGAAGGAGCTTTTTGAGCCAAGCCACCCGGCCATGATCCGGATAGCCGGCAAACGGTTTGTATC
>SCKW01000035.1 GCA_004100265.1 Candidatus Chaera renei | reverse complement strand
ATCTCGTAGGCCTTTTTTTCGAGTTGTACCAGCGTCATTTGACCACCCATTTTCAAGCCCCGTCCTTTTTATACACGCCGTCCAAAGCGGTTTTGTTTTGACCGTCTGATCGATTACCCTTTTAACTTATGCTATTTGCCAGCTTAGCATATTCGGCCGCCGGGTCGCCAGCCTGCATGATACTGCCTCCGGCGACTATCACTTCCACGCCAGCCGCGGCGATCGTCTGGACGTTTGACGGATCAGCGCCGCCGTCCCAGCCGATTTCGGCTTGCGAATTAATCCGTTTAACCGCGCCGATTTTTTGTAGCAGGCTTAAATCGGCGCTGCCGCCGTAACTGCCCAGCTTGCCACTAAAGATCAACACGTGGTCGGCCAAGCCGATCAGTTGGCTGACTCTATCCGGTTCGGTGTCCGCTAGCATAGCCAGGCCGATTTTTTGGCCGCACCGCTTCAGATGCTCCATCATGCCAGCCAAATCTCCTTCGGCCTCGGCGTGGATGATCGCCAGATTCGGCCCCAGCGAAACCATGGTTTCGATATGCTCCAGAGGATGCCGGTACATTAAATGAATATCGGCCAATACCCCGGGCGGCCACCAGGCTTGAATCGGATTGATGCTGCGTCCGGGCGCAAAATCACCGTCGCTCAGATCAATATGGATCCGCTTGGCAAAAGCCGTAACTATATTGATTTTACGCCGATAGTCTTGCGGATCGGCGGCCAGAACAGCTGGGCAGATCAGGCTCATCGGCGCCGAGCGGCAACGGCCGATACTCCTGCCACCGCCCTAAGCGGCGGCACAACCAGTAGCAGGGCAAAGAACCAAAACATAAATCCATCTAGATTCATCGGCGACGAAGCCGAAGCGAATGCTACGCTTAGCAGAGCAACGGCGGCAAAAACCGCCTCTAAACCTATTAGAACCAATCTGTCCAGCCGCTGGTTCAGCGGGTAGCGGCGGCAAATCACGACGAACAACAGATCATAAACCAGCACCGCCCAGACAACTACCAGCAAAGCGGTCAGGGCCGATTGAAAGAAGAACGTTTGTTGAAGCAAGCCGCCGTTAACGCCCCATTGTGGGCCGTAGTACAAAGCGTAAAGCTCGTTTAAAAGAATCAGCGATAGATAAACCGCCGCCGCGACCGCCGCCCGCCACAACGAACCCAGATAGCTTAAAGAGGTCAGCGTGGCGAACAAATCGCTGTTAAATAATCTTTTAACTCTTCTCGTTGTTTTTTTAGTTTTCACCATGTTTGGCATTATAACAAAGCTTAAGCTTTACGCAAGTTCGTCCAATTGCCGGTTGCGCCTGATGTAACGGGCGGCGGCGGCGAAGTCGGTGTTCAGCCAGGTATCGACGACATTCTGCCATTGATGATCTTGGTCTTGCAGCAGCCTGGCCGGCAGACAAAGCACGTTGCTGTCGTTGTCGTTGCGGCTGAGTTTGGCCTCTTGGGCGTCCCAGGCCACCGCTGCTCTGATGCCATGAATCCGGTTAGCGGCCATGCACATGCCTTGGCCGCTGCCGCACAGCAATATGGCCCGGGCGTCATTATGCTCCGAACCCAGTATTTTAACTGCCGCCGCGTAGGCGAACTGCGGAAAGTCATCGTCGGGATCCAGTTCTTTATCGCCCACATCTTCAACGTCGTAGCCACGCTTTTGTAAGTAAGCGAATATCTTCTCTTTTAGATGAAACCCGTTATGGTCTGAACCCAAATATATCTTCGTGGCCATAATTTACCTGACAGATTTAGTCACGTCGGCCGCTAGCTCCACCAGCCGGTTGCAATAACCCCACTCGTTGTCATACCAAGCCACCACCTTAACCAAATTACCACCCACCACGCTGGTGAGGGGCAGGTCAACTATGGCGCTATGCGGGTTGCCTTTAAAATCACTGGACACCAGCTCTTCTTCGGTGCAGTCAAGAATGCCCTGATAAAACGGTTCTTTGGCGGCTTGCTTGAAGGCTTGGTTAACCTGATCAACGGTTACTTCGCGCTTGGTCAGCACTGTGATGTCGCTTAGCGAAACCACCGGCGTGGGAACCCTGATGCTCATGCCGCCGAATCGATCTTTTAACACCGGCAACGCCAGCGCGGCGGCTACCGAAGCGCCGGTAGTGGTCGGCACGATATTTTCGGCGGCCGCCCGGGCCTCGCGCAAATCTTTGGCCGGCGCATCCTGCAGTCTTTGGCTGGCAGTATAACTGTGTACCGTGCTCATCATGGCTTTATCTATACCAAAACTATTCTCTAAAACCGCCATGACCGGCGCGATGCAGTTGGTGGTGCAGCTGGCGTTGCTGATGATGTCGCCGGCTTCCGGCAGCTTGTCCTCGTTAACGCCCAGCACTATGGTGGCGGCTCCTTCTCCTTTGGCCGGCGCGCTGATGATCACCTTTTTGGCGCCCGCCGGATCAATGTGGGCCTTGGCTTTGGCCGGATCGGTAAACAACCCGGTGCTTTCAATCACCACCGACACGTCATGGGCACCCCAGGCCAAGGCGGCCGGGTCTTTTTCAGCCAGCACTTTAACGTGCCTGCCGTCCACCGTAATGCCGCTTTCGTCGTAAGACACCTCGCGCTCGTAAGTTCCATAAGAGCTGTCATGCTTTAGCAGATGCGCCAAAGTTTTGGTGTCGGTCAAGTCGTTAACCGCGACCACCTCTATGTCGTCGCGCTCGAAGGCGATCTTAAAAGCGTTACGGCCTATCCTGCCAAACCCGTTAATAGCGATCTTAATCTTCATGCCCACTCCTTATATGCTGACGATTGCTCTTAAGCTTTATTCTAATACAGAAAACGCCGGTTTGCCAAAGACTGTCTTTTTGTAAAGTCTGCCGTGCCCGAAATATATTATACTTTAAGATTATGCAAGCCTCAGACTTAATTCGCCGGGCGGCCACCCATTACGACAGCGCCCAACTGGAGCATCTGCGGCGGGCGATAAGCGTGGCCGAAACAGCCCACGGTAGCCAGCTCAGGCTCAGCGGCGAACCCTATATCAGCCATCCTCTGCAAGTTGCCGACACGCTGATGGAGTGGGGCATGGACATTGATACCATCCTGGCCGGCGTTTTGCACGACACCCTGGAAGACACGCAACTGACTTTGCTAGAAATTGAAAACGAGTTCGGCCAACACGTGGCGTTTTTGGTGGACGGCGTTACTAAACTGTCCAAGGCCCGCTCGGGCATGCGTGACATCAGCAGCTACCTGCCGCAAACTCGCGATAATTTATCGAAACTGCTTATCGCCATAGGGCGCGATATCAGGGTGGTCATCATCAAGCTGGCCGACCGCCTGCACAACATGCAAACCCTGAATTACCTGCCTAAAGAAAAACAGTTAAAAATCGCCCGGGAATCGCTTGAAGTTTTTGCGCCGATGGCCGATCGGATGGGCATGGGGCGGGTGCGCATGCAGCTAGAGGAGCTGGCCTTCGCCTACATAGAACCCCAGCAATACGCCATGCTTAAAAAATTAATGAAAGACCGCCTAGGCAAATCGCACAAAAAACTGGTTGGCGTACGGCACGAGGTTGAACGAGCGCTGCAACAGCAGAGTATCAACTTTGCCATGGACGGTCGGGTTAAAAGCATCTACAGCCTGCATAAAAAACTAGCCAAGGTTGACGGTCAGATAGACAACATTTATGATATGATCGCCCTAAGGGTGATCGTTGACAGCAAAGAAGACTGCTACCAGGTTCTGGGCGTGATCCATTCGCTGTACCAGCCAATGGTCGCCCGGATTAAAGATTATATCGCCACCCCAAAGCCCAACGGCTACCAAAGCCTGCACACCACCGTGCTGACCCAAAAAGAGCAGATTGTTGAATTCCAAATCCGCTCCAAGCAGATGCACGAATACGCCGAACGCGGACTGGCAGCCGGTTTTCATTATCACGAACAAAAAGGCTCCAACGCTTATCGCAAAGGCCGCTCCAGCGCGCTGCCACTGCCAACCAAGTTGCAGTGGATCAGCCGGTTGCAAGACGTGGCCGTGCGGCTAGTGCGTAACGAGGAGATCCCAATAGACCAGCTCAGGCTAGAGTTGTTTACCGACCGCATATTCGTTCATTCCCCCAAAGGCGATATCTACGACCTGCCCGAGGGTGCTTACCCGCTGGATTTCGCCTACCTGGTGCACAGTGATTTAGCCCAACGGGCGCATGGTTTTAAGGTGAATGGTAAAATGGTAGCGTTTGACAGAGCGTTGCAAAACGGCGATGTGGTAGAAGTGATTACCCGGCGAAACGCCCAGCCGAAAGACGACTGGCTAGACCTGGTAAAAACGACTCATGCCCGCGAAAAGTTGCGTGCCCAGCTTAAAAAACTTCAAGAAAAAGAAACGGTTTAGGCTAGCCGGGCGGGCTGCTGGCGATAGCGCTCAACCGACTGCCCGATAATTGTTTTGGCGTCTTCCGGACCGCCCCAGCCCAGCACTTTGGTGCTGCCAGGCTTTTTGAGGTCTTTGTAGTGAGTGAAATGATGTTCGATTTTCTGCTTCCAGCGTTCGCCCAGGTCGTCTAGCGTGCGCACGGCATCGCCTCCATCGCGGTCGTCGGCCGGAACCACCACGATTTTATGATCGGCCTCGCCGTCGTCTTCAAAGTTTAATACACCGATAATCCTGGCTGTTAAAAAAACGCCGGTGGGAATCGGCTGGCCGCACACTACCAGGGTGTCCAGCTCGTCACCGTCCTCGTCTAACGTAGCCGGAATAAACCCGTAGTTGACCGGTTTGGCAAAAATGGCTGGCTCCACCCTGTCCAGGCCAAAAGCCGCCAGGTGCCTGTCCCATTCTATTTTCAAGCTGGATCCCTGAGGTATCTCGATAACCGTGTTCACCAGGCCCTGCGCGAAATTGCCCGGCGTTAAAATTTGGTTAAAATCGGCCATTTTAAAAACAAGATCTCCTTTTTAAAACTTAGCGAAGCGGCGCGTCACTAAGTTTAAGCATACTAAAAAACCCGCGCCTTTAACAACCAGGGTGAATAATTAAGCCCCAAGCAACCAGCGCCGCGCGATTTGTTACACTGGGGGCATGCTGATTATCGGACACCGCGGCGCGGCCGGCCGTCAGCCAGGGAACACCTTGGCCAGTCTGAACGCCGGCAGGCAAGCCAATGTTGATATTTTGGAGTTCGACGTGCGTCTAACCAAAGACCGGATACCGGTGCTGATGCACGACCCCCACCTGTGGCGCACCCATCGGCTGCCCTATCTGGTTAACAAGCTGACCTACCGGCAGCTAAGCCGGCGCACCAAGGGCAGCGTCAACCCAATCGTCACGCTCGAGAAAGTTCTAAAAGAATTCGGCGGCCAGGTGCTGTTAAACCTGGAGTTAAAGGATCGCGGCTGCGCCGCCAAAATCCTGCCAATGCTAGATCAATTTATCAAAAAACCCGCCGACTGGGACTTGTTTTTATTCTCGTCGTTTCGGGTGAACGAGTTAAAACGCATCCGCAAGGCTTCGCGGCGGGCTCAGCTGGCGCTGCTACACTGGTATAACCCGTTGCGCTTTCTGTTCGTGAACCGGCAGTTAGAGCTAAGCGCCGTTGGCTTTCACCGATTGCACGTTAACACCTTTGTGGTCAGCGCCGCCAAGCGGCTTGGTTTATTCACCTACGTCTACACTGTCAACCGGCCGCAAGCGGCCGAGCGGTTGGAGAGCTTGGGCGTGGACGCCGTAGTAACCGACTATCCGGCGCTCATCAGGCGACAAATCGGCCACCATCACTAAAAATTCGAGCCAACAGGGAGCAAAGTTATGGCGCCAAAGCGGCCTCGGCGTGATCGGACAGGCTGGTTGGTGACGCCTGGCGCGACCTATCGTCTAAGAATTCGCGTATTTTGAGCGCCGCCGTGGCGCCCTCGCCCACGGCACTGGCTATCTGCATGGTGGCGCCGCTTCTGACATCGCCGGCAGCAAACACCCCGTTAACCGCGGTCATTAGGTTGTCGTCGGTCATGATCAGCCCGCGCTGGTCAAACGCTACCGGCGAGCCCCGCAAGAATTCGGTGTTGGGCTTAAGCCCGATAAACACGAAAACGCCGTCGGTCGGATATTCGCGCCGCTGGCCGTTCTGCGTGCCTACCACCTTAACCACCCCGCCTTGATCGCCAACGATCTGATCGGTAGTCACTTCCAGATGAACGGTGATTTTATCGGCCTGCCGGGCAAGCTCGTCAAGCATAATCCGCGATGCCTTAAGCCGCGACCGCACCAGCATATCTATATGAGAAGCGAAACGGGTTAAAAACAGGGCTTCCTGAACAGCCGAATTGCCGCCTCCCACTACTACCAGCCGCTTATCACGATAAAAAGCGCCGTCGCAAGTGGCGCAATAGTGCACACCGCGGCCGTAGTACTCGGCTT
This sequence comes from Candidatus Chaera renei, assembly GCA_004100265.1. Taxonomy (GTDB): domain Bacteria; phylum Patescibacteriota; class Saccharimonadia; order Saccharimonadales; family Saccharimonadaceae; genus Chaera; species Chaera renei. The sequence goes on along the minus strand of SCKW01000035.1, from coordinate 314 downwards.
CGCCCGGCACGCCAAGCTTTTTATAATCGCTGCCGGTGGCAATTAAGACGGTCCTGGCTCTGACGTCGCCGCTGTCGGTAGACAGCAGCCGCCAATCGCCCTGGTCCTGAACGCCCGTTACCTCACCCAGGCGAATCTGAGCACCGAACCGCTCGGCCTGGGCTTGCAGCTGAGCGGCCAGCTCCAAGCCGCTCACGCCATCGGCAAAGCCCGGATAGTTGTCTACCTTGTCGGTGACCGCCGCCAGGCCGCCGATGACGCCGCGCTCATACAACACCGTTTCGATGTTTTCGCGCGCCGTATAAACCGCGGCC
>SCKW01000034.1 GCA_004100265.1 Candidatus Chaera renei | reverse complement strand
GTTGAGCACACCTATGCCGCCCCCGGCAACTACACCACAACCGCCACACTTAGCTTTAACTTGGCCGAGGGTGTTAAGAGCGTGAATTGCGCCGTGCAGATAAGCGTACCGGCACCACCGCCAACGCCGCCACAGCAACCACCGGCCGAGTTGCCCAAAACCGGCCCGGCAGACATCTTTGGCGCCGGCGCCGCCGTAAGTTCGATCACCGCCGCCGGATATTACTGGGTGCAGAGCCGCCGCAATCTGATCAACCGGCTGATGAACCGCTAAAACACCTACGATCAATCAACCTCAAGAAAGCCAACCAGGCCTGCCCGGCCAAAAACGCGCCGCCGTCAGCGGGCCTGGTTTGTTACAATCAAATGCAAGATGAGCGGCAGGCACAAAAAACGAGCTAAGAAAAAACGGCCGAGCGGCGGCCATCAACCCGCCCCGGTGATCCATCGTTACCAAGCCGTAGTACGCGGCCCGCTGGCACAGTGGTGGCACGACAAAAAACGCTCCATCAAAATTACCGCCGCCGTAGTGTCTGTAGCGCTTATTTTGATTTGGCTGCTGCTGGAGTTGGCAAAGCTTGTTTTTGGGTAGCCGCGATAGGCTCCAACGGCAAAACAAACCCAAACGTGCTGCCTTTGTGCTCGGTAGTCTCAGCAATCACGCTGCCGCCGTGCGCCAGAATGACTTTCTTAGCCATAAACAGCCCGATGCCGGTACCGTCCGGCCGGGCTTTTTTGGCGTTGCTAGCCCGAAAGAACTTGCCAAACAGATGGTGGCGCTCGGCCGCCGGCACGCCGATACCGCTATCTTTAACCTTAAGCGTCAGGTTGCGGCCGTTGTGGGTCAGCTCTACGTCAATGGCGCCGCCGGGCCTGGAATAAAAAATGGCGTTATCCAGCAGGTTCATCACCACCTGCCTGAGCTTGTTGGCGTCGCAGTATTGCGGTGGCAGATTGGCCGGTTTTTGGTAGTTGATCTTAAGCTGCCGGCTAGCGGCGGTCAGCTCCAGTTTGCGGACTTCTTCTTCAACGATATTGGCTAAGTTAGCCCGGTTAAGCTCCAGCACGAACTTGCCGGTTTTCAGCCGCGAAACGTTTAGAAAATCGCTGATCAAATAAACCATCCGCTGCGAGCTGGTGTAGGCCTCTTCTAGCAGCTTGCGCTGGTAGGGCGTTAACGCACCAGCGTCGCCCTCTAAAACCATGCTCAGGTATCCCTTAACACTGGTCAAGGGCGTGCGCAGCTGATGGCTGGCCATGCTGATAAAGTCGTCTTTGGCCTCGTCGAGGGTTTTGAGTTTGGCGTTGGTAAGACGCAGTCTTTTGGTAGCGTCTTCGACGCGCTGCTGCAGCGTAGCGTTAAAGTTTTGAATTTCTTCAAACCGCAGGGCGTTTTGGATGGCGATGATCAGACCGTTAATGATGGTTTCAAGAGTCCGCACATCTCGGGTATTGTAAAGATCGCCGCCTTTCTTTGGCCCAAGCACTATATAACCCAAGCCCTCGTGCTTGATGTTGGCGTCGCTCACCAAGCGGGCTAAAACTGCCACGTCGTTCATTTGTAAAATGTGCTTCAGCTTATCCTGCTCGGGCGGCAAGAAATCGGTCAAGACAACTTTCGCGTTAAGGCGCGGAGTCATTTGTCTTACCGATTGCACGTCTTCGTCAGAGAAACGCCTTGCCGCCAGTCCGACTACGCGTTGCGGCATTCTATCCGTTTCTTTCAGCCCAAACAGGCAATATTCGGCATTGATATTTCTAGCTATAACCTCCGACGCCTTGGTTAGCATATCTTCCAGGTCTAGGTTGGTAACGATCGCGCTGTTCAGCTCCGCTATAAACTGTTCGGGGTTATAGGCCTCCCTAAAAAATATCTTCGCCGTTAACGAATTAAACCACAACCTAACTCGTTCATAAAACAGAGCCGCCAGTGAAGCTACGGCTACGCCGAATACGAATGGACCCGTCCTGAATGGATAATCCAAAATCAACGTACCAATCATATATAGCAAAGGTGCTATATAAACTACGCTCAAAATCAAAACACTGATTACATATGCCACGCTTCGCACCACGAACCATCGAACGTCGAACATTTTGTGCTTAACAATAGCGTAGGCAACCGCAGTTAAAAATACGGTAACAAATAAAGGGCCTAAATAAATTAACCGGTAATTGCCGGCGGCGGGCAGAAGAAGATTAAAATACAGACCAGTAGCGGTAGACGCTAACACTCCCAAAAAGACAAGACGAGCCTGCTGCTTAACTACAGGACTAGTGGCATCTCTAAGATTGACAAAACAATAAAGCAGGGTAATAGCAAAACAGACTATTAGATAGGCCGAATATACAATATAACTACCCTCGTCAAGGATAACCCGTTTACCGTAGTCTTGTTCTATAATACCCGCCGTTATAAAGGTTCTGCTGCTGAACAAGGCGATACTCAAGATCGAGCCTAGCACCATCAACAATACACTGGTTGTCTTCTTCAGCGTTTTGTAAGCTTGCGACAAAAAATATTGGGCGAAGGTCACTAAACTGAAAACTAATAAGACGGGGAAGAAATAATAAAATTTAGCCCAAACTAAGGCGTCATCTAATGACCTAGAATCAATAAAGCCAGCTATGCCAACGGCCCAACCAGTAATGCCTAGACTGATCCCGAAAAAAGCAATGTTTTCAACTTTTTTGTAATCACGCGCCAAAACCAGTACACCCAACAGGAGACTATATGCACCAGTCAACGATAAAATGATGCTTAGTGGCGACACACATTTACTGTAGCACTAAACGCCCGCTTGTTAATGCCGGCGCCCACTCGGCTTAAGCTTAATACTTTAAATGCATAATCCAGCGCGCCAAGCCAAGATGATGGCGGCCATTGGCAATGCCCCTAGGCCTAGACTCATAGCCTGGCACGCGTATACCATAAACTGCGTATACTCCTTCGCGGCCCGGAACATCTACCGTAACATCATTAAGGTCATACCCTGCTCTTTGGATAATGGCAAGCACTTTATGTATACTCCGCTGATATAGCTTTGGCCATATCTTATCGAAGAAAACCTGCTGCGGCCTGGCTTTAAGCATATTACCCAAAATAATTATTCCGCCGGGCCGCACAATATCTTTTGCCGACCTTAGAAAAGCTTCCGCCGCCTTGTAATTAATCATTCCTCCCAGCTTGACGGTTTCGGGGATATATTCAAATAGACCAAGCATGTCCACCACGTCAACACTTTGCGGTTCGATATAATCAGTTAATTTACCCTTGAACAGGTTCTTTCTTTGTATCTCCACCGCGCTAGACAAGTTATAGTGCTCGGCAAGCGACGCGGCGCTAGCCAAGGCCATCACATCATTATCAACCAGAATAATCTTGTCAAAATTGATCCCACTGGCTTTGGCGCTCGCGGCCATTTCGTAAACCGGGCCGGCCGCCCCGCAGGCCAGACTAGCGCTTACGACTTTTTTATCTTTGCGCCCCAAAGCGCTCTGCAGATGCCGCTGCGCCATTGCTGCCGCTACGGCCGCTCGACTGCGTACGGCATGCGAATCTATGACACCAGCAAGATAATCTCTTGACGTAAGACCAAATCTATCTTTTGTATTGTCTATGGGCATAGTAACAAAATGCTTATAGCTCTCTACTATCCGCTGTGCCTTTTCAGGCTTCTTTTCTTCAAGCATCACGGCCGCGGCGCTCTTGCCGCCGAATAAAGACTTATCGTACACGTCCGGATCTATGTATTCTCCTAAAGACGTAACTTCGCCCGCGTTATACAGCGTGTGCAGAGCTATGGCTCTTTTTGCCATCTTGTGCCAACATGCGCTCGCGGGATGAATATCGGGGTCTAGTAAAACATCTAGGCAGTCTGGACGTGGCGAAAGATCTTCAATAATATGATCGACCTTGGCTTGAGTGGATTCCTCTAGCTCGTACCGCGGCAACGAATCAACAATATTAATGGAATAGCCTCTGTTAATTAATGCGTCTGCTTCTTCTATAACCTCTGGGTGCAACCTAGGAAACACACGCCGAAGATCAGTCACGGCGTGTTCCGTACCCAAAAGAGCAGAGTTTCGAGAAGTTGGATATAAACCACTTTCCGTCGAACTTCTTTCGTTTATACCCAGCTTGTTATATAGAATTTCGCTCATTTGTTGATTATGTTTACGTTGTCTATTTTATAGCATATTTACATAAAAATGTAAATGGTATCAGAAGTGATGCCGCTTAATTGGTAACAATTAAGGCGAAAGACCCGGCCGGTTAATGGGTGGTTCTATATACGATGGCGTAATATTACCGTCTATATGTGATATATGGTTGAAGTTTATTGTAGTTGCCGATAAAGCTCAAGTTTTTGCAGTATTAATGTGGTGCCGCACAAAAGCCCTAGCCCTGCAGCTGCTTGGTTGGGGGTAGATTGCCAAGCCCTTTGGCTAATTGTAATCGTTTGCCTGTCTGATATCATGAACATATGTCAAAAATCGCAATCATCGAAGACGACCCGATCATCAACCAAATGTACCGTATGAAGTTCGAGGCGGACGGCTTTGAGGTGCAGGTGGCCGACAACGGGCGCGACGGCGTGTCGCTGGTACAACACATGCGCCCTGACATTATTCTTTTAGACATTAAAATGCCCGAAATGGACGGCGACGAGGCGCTGGCCGTCATCCGCAAGCATGATTGGGGCAAAAAACCCACGGTGCTGGTGCTGACCAACCTGGGCGAAGAAGAGGCGCCCAAAAACCTGCGCTCGCTTGGCATACACAGCTACATAGTTAAAGCCGAACTCACTCCCACGCAGGTGGTTGAAAGAGTAAAACAAGCCCTGGCCGGCCAGTAATCACCCGCCCCTCAAGCGGCGCGCAGCAGATTGTCAAACAAAGCGGCCACGGTGAGCGGCCCCACGCCGCCTATGGGCGGGGTCAAACTTAAATCGTGCCGGTCGTAAACCGCCGGATCAAGGTCGCCAACCAGCCGGCCGTCCTCGCTGGACGTGCCGGCATCTATCACGATGCTGTCGGGCCTAAGCATATCGGGCGTTATCAGGCGGGGCCGGCCCGCGGCGGTTACGATAATCCGCGCGGCCAGGGTTAGCTCTTTCAGACCTTGAGTCGTTTCGTCGGCGGCGGTCACGTCCAGCCCGGCATCCCGCCACAGTTTGTACAGCGGCAAGCCAACCAGCCGCCCCTTGCCGACAATCAAAATCTTAACTCCCCTAAGCTCCACGTTATAGCCGGCCAGCAGCCAGTTGATAGCCGTCGGCGCCGCGGCCGGCCAGGGCGATTTTTGCCCCAGGCCGTCAACGTCTTTGGCCGGAGCGATCAAATTGACCAGGCGGTCGGTTTCTTCCGGCCGGGCCAGCGGCAGCTGCACGATGATGCCATGCACCGATTTGTCGCCGCTTAGCTCGTTTAAAAGGCCGGCGGCCTTGCCTTGCCCGGTTTTACAAAGCGTCACCTCGGCGCCAATATCCCCGCCGTAAGCCTTTTTAAGCGACACGTATTTATTGATGGCCGGGTCGTCTTTGGTCTGCACGATCGCCAGGCGGGGCGCCGAGCCGCCGCTCTGCCTGATGGCGCGCGCCTGGCGGGCCTGGCGCTGCTTGATAAAACCGGCCAGCTCTGATCCGTTTAACAGCTTCATACTTGGGGTTTATTTTATCAGTCTTTCGGTTTTAAAAGGCGGGCGGGCGCAAAAAACTAAAAGGCCTGTTGCTTTTCATAAATAACCGTTATAGTTTTAGCAATAGATTTAGATAAACAGGAGGGGGAGTCCGAAAAATGTTAAATCAACTAGCTCAAACGGTACAGCCGTACACTACGTACACGCCGACAACCACGAATACCAGTACTACTGCGAATTTAGGCTTGGTTTCTCTATTAATAGTACTGTTAGTTATTTATACGGTATTTTGCACGATCACGTTCTGGAAAATCTATACCAAGGCCGGACGTTCAGGCTGGGCTGCTATAGTTCCTTTTTATAACTCGTGGGTTTATGCCGAAATCGCCGGCAAGCCCGGCTGGTGGGGACTGCTGTGGATACCTATCTCGCTTACGGCTTTTATACCGATAATTAACATCTTCACGTCAATGGCCCTACTGGGAATCTTTGTGATATTGGCAATAGGACTGGCCGAACGTTTTGGCAAAAGTCTTGTTTTCGCCATTTTCGGGCTAGTGGTTTTCCTGATTGGCTATCCGATGCTGGCTTTTGGCAGCGCCCAGTACCAGGGAAACTCTAAAGAAAACCAGCCGCCCGAGGTGCCGCCGGCTTACACGCCTCCCCAGCCTCCGGCCACCGGCCCGAATCCTCCCGCCGCGGTTCCTCCGGCCGAGCCGTCGACTCCGCCGAGCGTGCCGCCGGTTCCTCCAGTACCACCGGCTCCTCCGGTTCCTCCGGCGCAGCCTGGCGCTTAAACAATCAAATGATGCTGCCGGGCGAGCCGCCCTGGGCCCGGCGCTTGTCGGCTTCGGCCTGCCGCAGTTGGTCGTTTAGCTGAGAAATTTCGGCCTCTTTTTGCACAACCTGTTGTTCTTGCTGGTCGGCCTGCTGCTCCAGCGAATCGGCCTGTTGTTCTTGCTGGTCGGCCTGCTGGTTAAGTTGATCGGCCTGCCGGCGCAGTTCTTCGGCCTTCTGGCGGTTAGAGCCGGCCTGATCGCGCAGGTTCGACGCCTGATTGCGAAGCTGTGATGGACCCATGCGGTTTACACCTCCTTGTCACTTTAATTAAACTGATCAGGATCGGGCCCCAAACGCCGGCCGGAATCTAGGGCGCCGATTTTTTTCATATCTTCGGGATCAAGCGCGAAGTTAAAAATGTCAATATTCTGGCGAATGCGCTCGGGATTTTCAGACTTTGGTATG
>SCKW01000033.1 GCA_004100265.1 Candidatus Chaera renei | reverse complement strand
GCGCCCGAACCGCCCGCCGAAACCGCCGCGGCCGCCGATCCGGCCGCCAAAACTGTGACAGACGCCGTTTCGCCTGATATAATAAACCTGGCATTAACAGAGAGTAACAACCTGTCTATCAGCACCTTGGCCAAAGAGGCGCGCCGCCTGCAGGACAAAGACAGTCCAGACGAACTGGTAGTCAACCTGCGGTAACGACCAGCTTAAATCAAGCTTGCGTGTCGGCGCCGGCCCGGGCGGGCGAGTAGCGGTGGGATTCTTTATTGACAGGATGCAACCTTCAGAACAAACAAACCAACCATTAGACCAACAGCCGTACCAGCCTGCCGGCAGCCCGCCGGCGGGCCAGCCGTTTGGGGCGGCCGCGCCAACCGCCGGCGCCGCGGCGCCGCTGCCGCCGGTAACTGGCGCTGTGCCGCCAGCGGCCGCTCCGGGCGTCGCCCCCGGCGCTCCGGCCTTGCCGGTGCCCGCCGAGCCGTCAATTAAAAACCCCAACAGCACCCAAAACTCCCTGCTGATCACCGAGATACGCGACGGCCTGGTGGTGCTTGGCGACGGCAGTTTTAGGGCGGTGGTAGCCTGTCGCTCGATTAACTTCGACCTGATGAGCGAGCGCGAGCGCGAGGGCATAGAATTTTCTTACCAGAGCTTCTTAAACTCGCTTTACTTCGACATACAAATTTTGGTGCGCTCGCAGCGGGTAGACATCGCGCCGTACCTAGAAAAGCTCAGCAAACTGCGGCGGTCACAAGAAAACATGCTGCTGGGCGTGCTGATGGACGACTACATAAACTTTATCGCCGCCCTGGCGCAAGAAACCAACATTATGGAAAAATCGTTTTACGTGGTGGTGCCTTATTACAGCGCCGGCAACCTTACCAGCACCGTCGGCAGCAGCAAGAACCTGCTGACCAACCTGTTCGCGCCGCAAAAACAGCTGCACGTCAGGATAGACGAAGCCGCCTACAACAAAGCCCGCGACGAGCTGGCCAACAGGGTGAACGCGGTAATCAGCGGCCTGTTCCAGACCGGAGTAAGCGCCAAGCAGCTTGACACCAAAGAGCTGGGCGAGCTTTATTACAACTGCTACAACCCCGACACGGCGGTGCGCGAGCCGCTGGTGGATTTTGACAACCACACCGCCATAGTCATTAAAAAGGGCGAGGGGCAGCTGCCGCCGGCCAGCCTGAACCAGGGGGAGGCTTAAACGCCATGGCTCTGTTTGGCGGCAAAAAGAAAACCCAGGACCCGCTGGACATCGCCGAGGCGCAGCGCCTGCGCGAACAGCAAGAGATCGAAAGCGAGTTCTTAAAAGGCATTACCACGCTGCGCGACCTGATCGCCCCCAGCAGCCTGGAAGTGCAAGGGTCGTACTTTCGCCTGGGCACCAAGTACGGCCGCACTCTTTACGTTTATGGCTATCCGCGCCAGATTTACACCGGCTGGCTGAGTCCGGTGATTAACATTGACGAAGTGATAGATATCAGTATGTTTATCTATCAGGTGGAAAGCCAGGTGGTGCTGCACAACTTGCAGCGCAAGGTGGGCGAGCTGGAGGCGACCGCCCAGGTGCTGGCCGAGCGGGGCCGGGTGCGCGACCCTGGGGTAGAGGCGGCCATCCGCGACGCCGAGGAGCTGCGCGACCAGCTGCAAGTGGGGGCCGAGCGGTTTTTCCGCTACGGGCTGTATGTCACCATATACGCCGACAGCCTGGACGAACTGAACTTTGTCCAGCATAAAATCGAGACCATCCTGGGCCAGCAAATGGTGCTTAGCAAGGTGGCTTCCAACCAGCAGGAACAGGGCCTAAACAGCACCATACCGCAAATGACCGACCAGCTGCAGATACGCCGCAACATGAACACCGGCGCCATCAGCACCAGCTTTCCGTTTACCAGCGCCGACCTGACCCAAGACAAGGGCATACTTTACGGCATTAACATGCACAACAACGGCCTGGTGATTTTTGACCGTTTTAGCCTTGAAAACGCCAACATGGTGGTGTTCGCCAAATCCGGCGCCGGCAAAAGCTTTACGGTAAAACTAGAGGCGCTGCGCAGCATGATGACCGGATCCGAAGTGATTATCATCGACCCCGAGAACGAATACCAGCGGCTTTGCGACGCGGTTGGCGGCAGCTATATCCGCCTAAGCCTGAACTCGTCCACCCGGATCAATCCGTTCGACCTGCCGCGGGTGATAGATTCCGACGACGCCGACGACGCCTTAAGGGCCAATCTGATTACTCTGCACGGCCTGCTCAGGCTGATGATGGGCGGATCCCAAACGCTGGCCAACGGCGTAACCACGCCGGCGCTGTCTCCGGCCGAGGAGGCCGATCTGGACCAGGCGCTGATAGACACCTACGCCCGGGCCGGCATCACCAGTGATCCGCTGACGCACAATTCGCCGCCGCCGACCGTTGGCGACCTTTACGAAACCCTGCTGCACATGCCCGGCAACGGCCCTCAGCTGGCCCAGCGGCTGCGCAAGTTCACCACCGGCACCTTTGCCGGCATCTTCAGCCAGCAGAGCAACATCGACATTAACAATTCGATGGTAGTGTTCAATACCCGCGACCTTGAAGACGAATTGCGGCCGGTGGCCATGTATATAATTCTTAGCTATATTTGGAACAAAACCCGCTCCAACCAGAAAAAGCGCATGCTGGTGGTTGACGAGGCCTGGCAGCTGATGAAGTACGACGATTCGGCCAACTTTTTGTTCTCGCTGGCCAAGCGGGCGCGCAAATACTACTTGGCGCTGACCACGGTTACCCAGGACGTAGAAGATTTTATGAGCGACAAAATGGGGCGGGCGATCGTGGCCAACTCGTCCATGCAGTTGCTGCTTAAGCAATCGGCCTCGGCGGTGGACATGCTGGGCGAGGTGTTCAAGCTGACCGAAGAAGAAAAAAAGCGCCTAAGCAACTTCCCGGTGGGGCAGGGGCTGTTTTTTGCCGGGCAAAACCACGTGCATATCCAGGTTATCGCCAGCCCGACCGAACAGTCGCTGATTACCACTAATCCGCAGCAATTACAGCAGGCGGCGCCGGCCCAGCCCGAAGCCCCAAGCGCTTCAACCTCCTGACAAAAACCTGGGCGGGTCTGATATAGTTAACGTAAAATCATGACCACGCCAGTTCCCGGCGCCGCTGAGCGCCAACAAGAAACAAACCCTGAAAACTTACCCGACGCCTCGCGGCCTACGGCCGAACGCGAAGCCTCGGGCGGCAACGACGCTCCCGGCTGGAGCTACAGCGGCGGCGGCCAGAACGGCATCACCGCCAAACTGCCGTTTTTTAAAAGAAAATCGTTTATTTTTGGCGCGGGGGGAGGCGGCTTAGTAGGCATCGCGGTATTTTTGATCAGCCTGGTAGCGCCCCAGTTCGCGCTAATAAACTTCAAAGAGATACTGGTCAACAAATTCAGCCGCGACCAAATGTCCGTCTACAGCCCGCGCTCCAGCAATATTTTGCTTAAAAAACTAAGCGGTAATTTTGATACCAGCGGCTGTGGCTTGGTTAAGGTGCGCTGCCGCTACAACGGCGTATCGGCCAAAGAAGCCGCCAAGCTAGAGAAAGCCGGCATCAAACTGACAACCGAGCCGATCAAAGGCCCCAATCCGTTTAATCGGGTGAAAGTAAAAACTATTTCTTTCACCGATACCGACGGCCAGCTTAAGGAGGTTACGCCTGATCAATTCCGCAAGACCTACCGCGAGTCACCGGTGCTTCGCAATTTAATGAAGAGGGTCTACAATCCGCGCTACGCCTTGTTCGCCGACAGGGCAGCGCTGCGGCTGGCCGACAGGTTAAAGCTGTTTCGGGGCAACCAGCTGGAAGGCGGCAAAGACAAAATAAGCTTTCGCCAAAAACTGCGCGAATGGATTAGGGGCAAACCATTGGACCCTGGGGGCACCCCTGCGGTACCAAAAGACGAAACGCCGGCGCAAAAAGACGCGCGGCTAGCCAGCGAGAAGCTGGCCAACAGCGCCGGCGATTCGGTTAAAAGCGAGGCTGCCAAATTAACCGCCGACCTGGCTGCCGGCAAAGACGTGGGGGCCATTCCCGACATAGGCGGCTCAACCGTAGAAAACACCACTAAAAACATTACCAAAGACGCCGCCAAGTTCGCCACCAGGGGGGCTATTTTGGGGCCGATCGGCCTGGCCGCCAACGGCTGCACGGTGTACAAACTTATGGGCGCTATCGGCTACGGCGCCAAGGCCGTGGCCAATTTACAGCTAATCAGATACTTTTATCTTTTCGCTAACGGCGCCGATGCCGCCAAGGCTGGCGCCGCCAGCTATACCCAAACAGGCTTTTTGGGCAACATCTTAACCAAGCCCGACAATAAGGGGCGGACTTTTGCCGATTCGTTCGGCTATAATTACGCCGCCTACGGTATGCTGGGCGACCCAACCGAAACCTTTAAATACAAACTCGGCGGCGGCTTAACCGGCAGATTGCTTGGCTTTAAAAACACGCTTAGTCAGTACGGCGCCAACTCGTCGTGCAATTTTATTACCAACCCATTCGTGCAGCTGGGCGGGTTTATCGGCTACATAGCGCTTTCTATCGCGACCGCCGGCACGGTTACGGCGGGATCGGTTATCACCAGCATTGCCGGCAGCGTGGCGCTGGCCACGGCATTCAGCGTGGTTCAGATAGTAGTAACGCCCATGCTAGTCAGAATGGTAGCCGGCGGCCTGGTAACCGGTGACGAAAACGGCAAAGACGCCGGCAACGCCATCGTGGCGGGAGCCGGCGCGTTCGCTTCGGCCAGCGCCCGAAACCGCGGGCTGGTACCTTTAACAAAAGCCGAGGCCATCGCCTTTGACCAACAATCGGCGCCCGTCCTGGCCCAGTTAGCCAAAGACCAGCAAATAAACAGCCGGCCGTTCGATTTGTCCAACCCTTATTCTTTGGGCAGTAATATCATGGCCAGATTATCGCCGATTCTCGTCCAGCCGTCCGCCGATAAATTGGCGGTCGCGGTGGCCAAAGTGGCCTATAACCCGCTGGGCGCTTTAGACAATTCCACTAAGAATTTGGGTGCCACGGCCTACGCCGCTACCCCGGCGGACGAGTACAATATTTGCACCGACCCGGAATACGCCTCCATGGGGGGCGGCGCCGGGCTGGCCGCCGACCCATTCTGCAACGTTAAGTACGGCTTTGACTACTCCAAGCTTAACTCCGCCCAGTACGACCCCGATCAAGTGATTAACTATATGTTAAGCAATAACCTTATAGACAACGACGGCAACCCGACAGGCGAATACCAAAAATTCATCGGCGATTGCCTAGAGAACGACAATCCGATCTCGCCAAGCGGTGGCGATCAGTCGTTGCCTTCGTACTGCTTTAACGACCGCAACACGGTTCAGCAAACCATGATGCGCCTTTACAGCATAGACACCTCGATTTACGACGGCATGCGCCAACAATGGAACGGCGAGCAATTAAGCGCGGCTCAGGGCGGCGGCACCGCCACCGGCACGCCGGCCACCCCCGGCACAATTGGCCAAATCAACCCCTCGGCTGCCGGCTTGATTTGGCCGCTTAAAACCAGCGATTTTTCACAAATCACCGCCCCGTGGGGCGGCTATTGCACGCGGCAAGGCTGGCACACCGGGTTAGACCTTAACGCGGAATTCAAACCCGTGTACGCCGCCAAAGCGGGTACGGTTGTGATGGCGGGGCCGGTTGGCTCAACCGGCATTTTAGCGGTACTGATAGACCACGGAGGCGGTTTGTACACCGATTATCAACACCTTGATAGTTTTTCGGTAAAAGTAGGCGACAGGGTAGCCGCCGGACAACAAATAGGCGTTTCCGGCAACAGCGGCGCTCCCAAATATTCTACCGGAGCGCATCTGCACTTTACTGTCTCAAAAGTGCCCTACGTAGTCGGCGCTAGCCAGTCAGACGCGAAAACCCTCACCATGGACCCGTTAAAGCTTTTGCCCGCTGACCCAAGACTGGTGGTGAAGGGATGTTAAACAGAGGATTGTTATTAACGGCAGCCATGGTTTTTACGGCAAGCTGGTTAGCCTGGCCGCTGGCCGCCCAGGCTAATGATTTTTACAGCGAGAATGACATCTTGTTTTACGACAAAAACGCTCCCAAACCAACCACCTGCCTTGGCACGGTGGCTTTGGCCGGCAGCACCTACGCCGAGATGGCTTACAACTACTTTGTCGGCAAGGGTTTGTCTCCGGTGCAAGCCGCCGGCATAATGGGCAACCTGCAGGCGGAATCGGGGATTAATCCCAAGCGGGTGCAGGGCACCCAGACGCCTAGTGGCGACCGTGACTTCATTGTGGTAGACGGCAAGACCGGCTACGGCATCGCCCAGTGGACTTCCGCCGGCCGGCAACAAGGGCTGCTGGATGCCGCCAAAGCGGTCGGTAAACCCGAATCAGACATGGCCGTGCAGCTGGATTACCTATGGCAAGAACTCAACGCCGCTTACAAGAACAACACCCTGACACCTTTGCTGTCGGCCACCGACATCGTCCAGGCCACCGCCATATTTATGAAGAATTTTGAAAGACCTGCCGATGACAGCGCCGCCGCGGTTAAAGCGCGGTCTGAACTGTCTATGGCGTGGCTGGTCAAATACGGGTCGGCCGCTCCTACCGGCAGCGTGTCGTCCATCACTTCTCCCAGCCCCGCGACGGCGGGTGTTCCTTTGTGTAACGGCGCGGCGCCCTGATAAGCAAACAAAAGAAAGGTCATTATGATAATCGAAGTGATAGTCGAAGCGATCATAAAGTTTAAAAAAACCTTATATCTGCTGGCTGGAGCGGCGTTGTTGCTATTGGCCGGGTCGTGGCTGTACGCCAACTCTTTTTTAACGGTTTCGGTAAGCAACGGCGGCGGCAAACCGCTGACCTACACTATCGTTAACCAATCCAACAACTCCACCGTTACGATTAAAACCAATAAAACAACCCTTACTCGGATGGTGCCGCGCGGCGAATACCAGGTTTCGGTTACATCTGATCGGCCTTCGGGATTCATTGGCATAGCCACAGCTAAGGGATTCTTAAGAACAACCACCCTTAAGGCTGGGTTGTCTTTAGAGAACGACCGCCAGTTTGTCGGCAACAACCCCAAGCCCTGCGTGGTTTATGCTTTTGACACCCTGCTGTCTGTCGGTTGCTCCAGCCCTATCAAAGAAGCGCTGGTTCACGTGCCGGCTACCGCCAGTTTGCCCACCTACGTTACCAAGCTGCCCGCCAATAACCCCAGCGGTATAACCGAGGGGGAGATTTACACGGC
>SCKW01000032.1 GCA_004100265.1 Candidatus Chaera renei | reverse complement strand
GGACCTACCTAAGCCGCCCGACTTTACCGGCCGAAGCCTGCCGGTGATTTTTAAAAACGAATCAGTCGTGGTTATCAATAAACCGTCGGGAATCCTCACTCACGCCAAGGGCGCTCCCTGCGATGAGTTCACCGTGGCGGAGTTTGTCCGGCTGCTGACTGCCGACACCAACGGCAACCGGCCGGGGATTGTGCACCGTTTAGATCGAGGCACCAGCGGCGTGATTATCTGCGCCTTGAATGAATCAGCTCATAAATTTTTGCAACGCCAGTTTTCCCAAAGAAAGGTTAAAAAAAACTACCTGGCCCGGCTTTGCCGGCAGCCCAGGCTGGCGTCGGCCAGGCTGGAACTGCCCATCAAACGCAACCCCAAACGTCCGCAGACCTTTAGCGTGTCGGCCGGCGGTCGTCCGTCCGTCACCGAGTACAAACTGCTGAAAAGCTTTGCCGACGACAGTTATCTGGTCAGGCTGACTCCGCTGACCGGGCGAACGCATCAGCTGCGCGTGCATATGGCCTATATCGGTTCGCCAATATGCGGTGACAGCCTATATGGAGATGCCGGCTGCCACCACGCCAAGCCACCGGAGCGCATGATGCTGCATGCCAGCAGCCTGGAGATCACCGTTCCTACGAAAAAAGGCAATCAACGCATGGTGTTTCGGACTGACACGCCGCCCGGGTTTGAGGCATAATATCCGTATGAGCGCTCTTTACTGGCACCCGACGACAAATAGACAGCTGGATCTTTCAAGTCGCGCCTTGCCGCACGCTCTGCTGGTCTTCGGCAATAAAGGCGCCGGCGTGACCGCGGCGGCCCGGCTGGTGGCCGAGAAAACCGCCGGCACCGCAACCGTCAGCCTGGTGGAGCCGGAGGGCGCCGCCGGCGCTATCACTATAGATACGGTACGGCAACTTTACTCCATGACCCGTTCGGACCTGGGGGGAAGGCACCTGGTTATTATGGACGAAGCCGACAGAATGACTCAGGAAGCCCAAAACTCCCTGCTGAAGCTTTTAGAGGAGCCGTCTGGCCGGACATCGTTTATTTTGACGTCGCACCGGCCAGGTTGGCTGATGCTGCCGATAGTTTCGCGCTGCCAACAGCTGCTAATCAGGCCGTTAACTCGTCAACAAGCGCGAAGCCTGCTGACCGAAGCTGGTATCAACGAGGCCGACTTGCGCCGGCGAATATTACTGCTGGGCGACGGGCTGGCAGCCGAGTTGTCCAAACTATCTTATGATGCCGCCTATCGCCGCGATCAATTCGAGCGTGCTGCCTTGGCCAAGAGCCTGCTGGCCGGCAGCCGTCTAGACAGGTTGATAGCAGCCCGTAAGATTGCCGGAGACCGTCAATCGGCCGTTCAGACCCTAGAGATAGCGGCGCGGCTATTGCGTCCCGGTCTGGCGGCCGGGCAGGAAACGGCGATTGACCGGCTCGAAAGCTTACTGGACGCCTGCGAACGGCTTCAGAAAAACGCGCTCATCAGATTGCAGATGTTAAAAGTAGCCTTTTAAAAAGCGGCGGTCTGCTTGAATTAAGATCTTAAGAAGCAACTCAAAAAGGTTCGAACTGGTATAATTAAGATTAGCCTACCATGTTGGGACTAATATTGCTTTTTGCACTCGGAGTATGGGTACTGCTATATCAGCGCAACCTGAACGAGACTGGGCTGGAGCTACCTTCTAAACTGGCCAGCCGGCTGGACAGACTGTGGCAGGTGGCTCACCAAAGTCTGCGCGACAAAAAATACCTTCGGGCCGAAAAAGCCTTGCTGACCATTCTAAGGGTAGACGAACGCAACGCCACCGCTTATAACCGTTTGGGCATACTTTATGCCAAGCAACGGGCCTACGGGGACGCCATAGAGTGTTTCGAAATAGCCCAAAGCCTGGATCCCAACGCCTCAAGCCTGCACAACGTCGGCCTGATATACCTGGAAACTGGACAGCTGGAAAAAGCCGCCTTAGCCTTTGAACAGGCCATTGAGATGGAAAACGACGTCGCCGCCAGGTACATCGCCTACGCCAAGGTTCAAGAAAAACTGGGTGACGCTAAAAAAATGGTCTCAGCGCTGGAACGGGCCGTCGGGCTGGACCCCAACCCTCAGTCACTGGGTATTTTGGCTGATGCTTATGATCGTGCCGGCGAGGCGGAGCTTGCTGCCAAACTGCGCAAAAAAGTCGAGGCTATGGCGGCGCCCGAAGCGTCGGCTAAAACTATCCGCCAGCCCCGTAAAGTGGTAATGTAGCCAAACCCGGCCGGTACGCCAAGAACAGGGACTGCTGACTTGCTAAACAGTAGTGGGCCGCGGTATTATTAAGCAGCGAGGCTTTTCTTCGGCCGGCATAGCTCAGTTGGTAGAGCGGCGCTTTTGTAAAGCGAAGGTCGGGGGTTCGAATCCCTCTGTCGGCTCCAGGGGGAAGCCTTTAAAAACATTACGCTGGGGTAGCGAAGCGGCCAAACGCAGGTGACTGTAAATCATCCGGCTTATGCCTTCGGGGGTTCGAATCCCTCCCCCAGCACCAAACAGGGTCGCCGTTGTAGCTCAGCTGGTAGAGCGCTTCCATGGTAAGGAAGAGGTCCCGGGTTCGATTCCCGGCAATGGCTCCAGTTGCCAATCATTTAAATAGGTGATATAATTAAAGGATTAAGGAATTAAGTCATGCCAAAGAAAAACAGCAAGCGCAAGTTAGTTGGCCTGGTCAGCGAAAACACCGGACATCGGGTTTATTACACCACCAAAAACACCTTAGCCACCGCCGGCAAACTTTCTTTGAAAAAATACAACCCGTTTACCCGACAGCACGAGTTGTTCGTTGAAACTAAGAAAAGTCTAGGCCGTAACGAGGTTAAAGCCCGCAAGCGTTAGCCGTTTTTAAAGAGGGTTACGCTCCAGCGCGCCGGCCAGCCAAAGGCCGGCTTTTAAAATCGCGTCCAGCGACGACTTAGTGATAACCAGATTGCTAGCGTAAACCCAGAGGGTGTCGTGGGACATCTCGAAATCCAGTCTTTGGTAGTGGCGCCCAATGGCCGCGGTAATGTCGGGGGTGAGGATGGCGGGCAGCCGCGCCACGTCGCCCGGCGAGGTGTAAACCGAGAAGTGGTTGATAAACTGTGGCTCGTGACCTACGAAAAACCCGGCATGCACGGGCCTGAGATGGGCATGTTTGATGAACAGATTGGCGAAAAAAGTATCGTCGTGGTGCCGACCTTCTATAACGACGTGCGGCAGCGGCTTACCGGCCGGTTTTAAATCTATTTGCAGGATAATCCAGCGGTAATATTTGCTGGGACGGCCGGGAAACTTGTGGGTGTCGCTTCTTTCCAGCAAAATCAAATCGTAGCCGCCAACGTTGCCGATGCAGTAATGATTATCCAGGTGTTCAGCGCTGGCGGTCATTCCCTGAACCAGTTTGTGGTCTTCGCTGTAGGAGTCGACTCCGCCGAAGTAAACCAAGCCGTAACGATTGGCGAACCGCCGCATACTGATTCTGGCGCCTACCATGCGGGCCAGATTAAGGCGATGGTTGATTTTTTGAATTTTCAAGTTCATCTGCGGGTATTTATTTTATAACGCTTACGCCTGTTTCGACAAACCGTCCAGTAGGGTGTTTAACAGCTCGGCCTGACTCCAGGTTAACGGCGCTACGGACAGCGCTCGGCCGTTGCGCGGATCGTATTGCTCGGCCAGGACGCCGCTGCTTGACGATTTTTGACAAACCCATTCAATCAGTTCGTCGGCTTCGTCCGTCTTTCCGGTTTCCAGATAGTACTGGGCCAGCCACAGAGTGGTGATGGCCCAGGGGTTGCCAAGACTGCCAGGGTCTGCCAGGTCGTACAGGTCGTGTTCGTAGCGGGGCAGTCCGCCCTGTATCCGATTGTTTTGGCCGAAAGTTTCCGCTAGAGTTTTCGCCGGATTAATGATTTCTTCCGATTGGATGTCGAACAGGCCAAATATGTAAGCTCCGTAAAAACTGGCGACGTCAATGACGGTATCGGGCGTCCCTTCACTGCCGGCGGGCGGCAGCGAGCGCACCAGGTACCGGCGGTCCCGGTCGTAGAGCAGCTTTGCCGCCGCTCGGCGCATATCGTCGGCCACCACCTGCCAGCGCACCGCGTCCTGGCTGTTACTAGAGGCTTCGGCCAGGCGGACGGCGGCCGTGATGCCGGCGTAAACGGCCGCCACCGTGTACGTAGACACGGCGAAACGCTCTTCCCACAGATCGTAGCTGGGCTTGGGCAGTTTGGTTGTTTCATCGACGTAACCGGCTAGAAAATTAGCCATCGGCCTGATCAGGCTGTCGTAAAAATCTTTTAAAAACCGCTCGTCCTGCCGGGAATAGTAATATTGGCCCGCCAGAAACAGCACTATGGCGGTTTCGTCCTCCTGAATGGGCGGTGCGGTGTGCCCTCCGGGGTGAATGTAAGGATGCCAGCTGCTGCCTACCGCTCCGTCCGGCTGGTATTTGTGCATAAGATACCCGTCGGGATGAAGCGTCCTACGGCAAAAGCCGAAGAACTGCAACACCTCGTGGTCGAATCCCATCCTGAGTAGCGGCCATAAGGCGTAAGCGGCGTCGCGTGGCCAGCAGTAGGCGTATGAGTCGCGCGAATAGTTCAGCATAGACGAGTCACAGCTGGCAATAACCGCGCCATTTTTGTCGATATGGCTTTTGATGATCATCAGGCACTTCTCGGCTAGCCGGCTCCTGTCCCCCGGCAGTCCCTCCAGATATTTCCGGGACGGTTTTAACCAGTCTTCCCACCAGCGATCGGCAGCCAGCAGCCGTTTGAGCACCCCTTCCTGCGACAGGCGCCGATGAATGGCCAGGGCTTCGTGATGCGACTTGCCGGCAGCCAGCCAATATTCAACCCTGGCCGAGTCGTGAGGGTCCAGACTGACACTAAGGCCGATCACCGAATCCACGCCGCCATGCTCGACCGGGTTCAAGCTTAAGGAGCCGTCCTCGGCGTCTTTATAGGTTCCCAGCCTGCCCTCGATCGCGTAAAGCCCGGCGGCGTATTCATTAAAATAAGTCTGGTCCCGGCTGATTCTGGCGCTGGCCAAAAACACGCGACGGCCCTTGTAGTGCATCATGGCGGGAGCCTGCGGCAGGTATTGCGCGGTGTCGCCGACGTTGTTACCGGCAATCGCGAAGACCTGGTGGAAGTATAGCCTGACCTCACGGGGTTCGCCGCGGCAGTTGATCACCTGCACAGAACGGGCGAAGGCGGCCTGCTGGCTATCCACGAAATCATCAAATTCCAAAATTATACCTAAGTAGGGATGATGGGCGCGGGTATGACCGATCAAAGAGCGATGCGGGTAATCCTGCGTGATATTCCAGCCGCCGTCATCCAGCCAGCTGAAAACCCCGCCGCACCAGACGCCTACCTTATGACTGGCCAGGCGCCCCAGATGATTTTCCTGCCCGACGTGCGGATAGTAAAAATCCTCTACCAGCCCGCTGGCGTTTAAACCGACATGCAGCTCGCCATTGCCCAGGACGATCGGACGAGGCATGGTTTTAGCCGGCCTCCGCCGCGGCAACTTCGTGCCGCCGCAGCCTTAGCTCGATATCTTTAAGAACGTTGATGAAATAAATAAAAGCGTCATAAGGCGAGTCGTAAGGGCTGAAATAGGCGTGAACATCGCCGTCGCGGAACCATTTTGTGCACATGTAGTACGCGTGGTCGGAAGTCTGCAGACGCCGCCAGTCCTTGATTAAACCGTGATCGCCGCTGGTGAGCACCCGGTTTTCCATGGCGTAAAGCAGCCGAAACGCCTCCTGCTGCAAGGAGTTGCCGGTCCAGGCCGACATGTCGCGTTCGGTGTCCGCCCAGGTGGTAGTGTAGGGGGTGTCTATGCTGTCCACCGGCTGAAAGGTTTCAACCGCCTGGCTGAGTGTCATAAAACTGTTGCCCGGCGTCTTTAAAAATTCCTCGGGAAAATGCTTCAGAAAGTCAAGAATACCGCTTTGGGCCCACTGGTGTTCGCCGAAAGTCTCGTAATCCATAAACAGGTTGACGTTGGTTTGGGCGGGGTCGAGAGAGTTGATCCAGCCGGAGTATTTTTCGGCGGTCAGCGGCCATTGCTGCCAGTTCTGATTGGAGAAGCGGAAAGCCAGATCGTCGCTTAGCCGGTAATTTTTCATCAGCAACCGGATGTTGTCGGTATAGGCCGGGCGGTAGACGAAATTGGGACTGCGCCAGGCCAGAATGGGGTCCCACCCTTCGGCCAGAATGCCTTTGTAGCCGGCATGGTCGGCCCAGTACGCCAGATCATTGTTGTACATCAGTTCGGTATTGCGAAAAACCTGCGGGCGCACGCCAAACAACTCCAGAAGCAATTCGCGATGCATCCGGACCTGCTTTTCAAATTCAAAACGGCTGTAAAAAAAGGCCAGGCTGTGATAGTAGGTTTCGGCCACAAGCTCAACCCGTCCGGTTCTTACCAAAGCGGCGAAGCTTTCCAGGGCGTCGGGACGCCAGTCGCGCAGCTGCTCCAGCACGGTGCCGGTGATGCTAAGGGATAGGGCGAAATCAGGGTGCCGGTTTAGCAGTTCCAGTAAGATGGCGTTGGTGGGCAAGTAAGACTTATCGGCCACCTTGTTCAGCACTTGGCGGTTGTTGTGTCGGGCGTCCTCGTCGGGCTCGTCGAAATAATCACGCAGATGGCCGGCATCGAACACGCTGTAGGGCCGCAGCCGGTAAGGCTGGTGAACGTGCAGATAAAGTACGATAGCTCTTTGCCGTCCGGCGATCATGGCGAAGCCTCCACCAGGCTGTGTTGCCGGTAAATGCGGCTGCAGCCTCTGGCTACCTCACGCCATGACAGTCGATTGATTTCGCTCGCAGCGTTATCCGCCAGCTCATGGCGCAGGACGGTCTGTTCGGCCGCGGCCAGAATCAGCGAGGCCAGGCGATGGGTGTCCCAGTAGTCGTATTTCAGGGCGTGGCTGATCGTCTCGCCGACACCCGACTGCCTGGTGATGATTAAGGGCAGGCGGCAGGCGGCGGCTTCTAGGGCGGTCAGGCCGAACGGTTCGCTGACCGAGCTCATCACGAACAAATCGGCCGAGCCGTACGAATCACGCCAGCGCTGCCCGCGCACGAAACCGCTAAACGCCACGTTGCCGCCTAGCCCCAACTGGGCGCAGCGCAACAGCAGCTGGTCGCGCTGTTCTCCGTCGCCGGCCAGCAGAAAAATCAGCCTGGGGTTTTTCTCTACGGCCAGTTTAGCGGCTTCCAACAAATAATTCAAACCTTTTTGAACGGTCAGCCGGCCCAAGCTGGCGACCACCGTCCAGCCGGAGCGTCTCATCTCTTCCAGGTAGGGATAAGACGGGCTGTCTGCCACTGTTTCTGGCGGCGGGACCTCTGCCGGGGCGTTATGCAGCACCTCGATTTTATCAGCGGGAATGTGGTATTTTTCAACAATGGTGCGCTTGGTCAGTCGGCTGACGGCGATAATTTTATCGGCCAGCAAAAGACTTTGATACTCGATATCATGTACTATGAGGTTGCCCTCGGCGTTGCCTGAACGGTCGTATTCGGTAGCGTGCACGTGGGCAATGAACGGGCTGCCGCAAAGCCGCTTGGCGGCCACGGCGGCGTCGAATGTCAGCCAGTCGTGAGCGTGGATGACGTCGGGGGGATCATCGGCCACCAGCTTCTGGACGAAACGGGCGTAACGGGTCCGCAGTCCGTCGAGTCCGCCGCGGACGCTTTCTTCGTTTGGCGGGGGTATCGTACCCGAAGAATGATAAGCGTTAGCTGAACGGTACAGTTCAGCCGGGGTAATATCGGTGGCGCCGATTACTTTGAATTCCTTGATCCGGTGCCTGGCCCGGTACGGCACGACGAAATTAATTTCGAACCCGTCCTGAGCCAGCTGTTTTGCCAGATTATAACAGGCCACTCCCAATCCCCCGCTGTTGTGCGGCGGCAACTCCCACCCGAGCATAGTTATTTTCATGTTGGTCTGCTGAGCCAAGTTAAAACCGCGCCGCGAGGCAGCGCCTTACGGGATTAAGTATAAGCTTTATTCATGACGGTTGGCAACTGCCGGAAGCGCGAAATT
>SCKW01000031.1 GCA_004100265.1 Candidatus Chaera renei | reverse complement strand
GGCAGGCGTCATATAAATAATCGTAATTGGCCTTGGGCATGCCCTGACCAGATATGGGGTCTGGGTTGGGAGTTTGATAAAAGGCCGCTACCGGCGCCGGGCTTAACAGCATCAAACCGCCAACGCCTAAAAGCACCGCGAGCGCAAGCTTTTTCATCTGCCTTTAATTTAAGCATAACTGTCAATCCGGCGCTGTTACATGCTACGGCCAGTACGTTATCTGGCCGGTATGGACTTTTTGACTGATTGATGTTATACTTAAGGTATGTCCGAAATAGAAACAAAAACCGGCATACCCACCGCCGAAAAACATAAGGACAACCCCGACAGATTGCCGAAAGCTCTGGAGGCGTACGGCTTTGATAACCTTTCTCCGGAGGAGCGTCTGAGCGTTATCGAACAGGCGCGGCCGGAAGATTTTAAGGGCGCCGTTATCGCCCTGCACCGTCTGGTAGCCCCCGAGGCCGACCCCGAGCCTACCGGCAGGCAAATGAAATTAGTCGGCGGCAACGGAGAGGTGCGTCATTTGGCGGCGCAGCCAGATCAGCGGGACAAGATTTTGGGGCTTGCTCTGGACAAGGCTAAAGCGGTAGCCGCTAAGTACCGCCGCGAGGGCGGATCCATTCAGGACGTCTTGAACCGCTGCGGCAATCTGGCTGCTTTTGGCGTAACGTTGGCTCACTTGTTTGAAGACGGCAGCGGACGGACGGCCCGGGTGTTGGGACACCTGATCCGCGAATCTTACCAACAAGACGAACATAGCAAGGCCGATTTGGCGGTACTGGGCGCCAATCGCCCACCTTCCGGCTTTAGGATCAACTCTTACGTGCCAAAAGTCGATTGGGCCAACGACGACCCAGCGCGCTTTCTAGATACAGTGGCTGCTCTTGATGTGCCATTTGACGGCAGTTCTTACAAAACGGCAGCCGGCGACAGTTTTATGACACCCTACGGCCACTAAGCCAAGCTATAGACGAAAGTATCGGGGACGTTCTTCCAGATGAGCCAATCAGACGTTACGCCCCGAATGGCGGTTCGCGTGGGAGTTCGGAACAATCATCCTCTTGTCAACCGTTAGCCTCTAGTGGCATCCTGTTCTCAATAACTGCCCGTGGTTAAAGGACACTTTTCTTTCAGCACCATACTGGCACTACCACTAAAGACACGTGGGGTGTTAGGGCGTTCTTGATATGCTTACTGCCATAAAAAGTAGCCACTTCGATACTGAAGCCTTTTTAGACAAACGTAAGCAACATCTATTCGGGACACCGATAGGTACAAGTGCCTTTGGACTACTTACCCCGAACTACTTGCTCGTAGGTAGTTTGTTAGATAAAAGAAAAAGAAGAAAAGGAAAACAAAAAGTTAAAGGTTTTACCCCACCGCGAGCCGAGCAACGTACTCGCGGTCAGCACGCGAGCGGTTCAGGCGCGGCCAGCCATCGTAGGCCACGTAGGAGTCAGGAACAAGCGACCACCTGTCAACCGTCTTTGGTTCAAGGTCAAAGTGGCGGATATAGGTTTTGTCAAAAGCACTGCTATCGTCTAGTTTGTCGCCTTGGGCACGCAAGCTATACCAATAAGTTACAGCGTCTAATAGGCTTGGTACTCTGGCGTGCAATTCAGGACGACGGGCTTGGCGTTCACGTAGTAACCGCACTTGCTCGTCAGCCCGTTTGTAGCTAAGCTCGTTGTCAACGCGACTTGGAATGAGGCTCAAGCGAACAGGTGCATTGCCGCTGTTGCCAGACCACTCACGCCCACTGTAACGACCCCTGCGGTATAGTTCGTCATAGACGTAGGTTGAGTATGGCTGGTCTTTACCAAAGTCTTCGGCTAAAGCCACAATCTGGTCTTCACTGGCTTCAATGTTAGGCGTAGCTACTAGGTTAAAGCGAGCACCATTTTCAATCAGTTGCTCCACCAGGTAATCGTAAGTACCGTTTGCTTGCCATTCCCTGTCTTTTGTAGCAAACAGTTGTTTAACATCTTGGGCTGATATAGCAGCCTCACGTTTGCCAAAGACACCTCGCTTAGTACCAAGAAGCTTATCAGCAACGGTGCGGTATGCGGTGTAAGCCGACCTTACTTGCTCCATGATCGCTTCGGGTAAAATACGGGCAAGTTCGGGCTTATCCCTATCACCACGCAACGTTCTAATCTCCCCTATGCGTGGGTCTTCTTCGTAGCCAAAGCCTTCTATTTCGTGGTCTAGCTCGTACAAGAAACGTAATTCCTCTGACGTTAGCTCAGCGTTAGGATTAGCCGCTATCTTTTTTTCAATAGCAGTTAAACGCTTCATATATTCGGCTTTACGGATATACTCCTCGCCACCAGGCAATTTTTTAAGCTGTTCAGCCGTAATGTCAGCCATTTCTGGTTCAAGTTCCTGAGCCGCATTGACGCCGCGAACCTCTGCTACTTTGCCATCTTGCATGCGAATTGCCACACGCGGCACCGTATCCTTACCGTCTTCGTCGCGGGTGTAGTAAACGTAAAAGTCGCCACCCTGTAATTGAATGCTCGCTGTACTTTCACCGGCTGTGCACCAGCCAGTACCGTGGCCTTGCAGTGAACCGGCTAAACGGCGGGCTGTACGCGGGTCATCGGTTTGGTTGAACTTAGTCCAAGAACCTCTGGTATCTTTTCTTAGTTCTGGACTGTCAGGTGTAACTTCCAAAACAGCGTGAGCGTAAAGTTTGCCGAAATTGGCACTCTTAAGCAGCTTCTGCAGCTTCTCGTCATTGGCGCCGCCATCTACTTTTTCGCCTTGAACTCTTGCTTTGTTCAGCACATCATAAACATAGGCTAAAGCTTCGCGGTTCAGCTCAGGATATGGCGCAGTAGTGCCCCGGCTTCGCTTTTGGAACTCTTGTTTATCTTTATCGTATGTTCCGAGTTTGGTAATTGAAGTCCAGGTATAGTGCTTAAACCAGTCAGGGTAGCCGCCATCTTCGCCACCTAGATATTCAACCCACTTACCTAAGCCAGCTCGCTGGTCGGCTTGGACAGCCTCAGTCATCAAGCGACGCATTTCAGACGTAATCTCGATGTCACCATGGCCTTGTTCGCGGGCAATACGGCGTTGCAGTTCAAAGTAGCCTTCGGGTACATCCTCGGCCTTAATGACGTGAGCCTCAATCTGCCGATCTATGCTGCTCTGGTCTCCGGTAAGTATGCCGTCGTTCACGTATTCTCGGCTAGCCAAAAAACCAAGATAAGAAGAAATCTTGTCGGCTGGCTCATTCGGAATGGCTTCACCGCCGTTCCGCAAGTAACCCACAACGTTTTCTACTTCTTGCGAAGTATGCAAGTTGGGGTTACGTTCGTGTAGAAATGAGCTGCCTGGAGTTTGCATACTAGTTAGTGATAGCAGTGTTTAGACTTTTTTATTTTTGTTATCTAGCAGGCTACATACTAGCATATTTTAAGGTTAATGTCAAAATACTCGCCACTGTCAAAGTAAAAGCGGACTGAAAAACGATTTGGAAAAAGGTAAGCATTAGAGATTAACCTTAACACCAACAGAAAACGCGTTGTCGTGTAGTCCTGCGGCCGTAATCTTAGCCCCTTTGGCGCATCAAAGACGATTCCTCTGTTAGAATAATGGGTATGAGCTTATCTATTGGCATTCACAGTACGCAACCATACCATTTGAAATCACCTTCGCTATGCCGCCCCTTGATACGAGAACCCGTGGCTACACGCCAAAGTATATAAAAGAGCTACAGGAAAATATTGGTGGTCTGTGGTAAATTACAAACCCACCACACCAACCACTATATAATAAGCCCAAACTGAACTAGACTTCTTGTTTGGCTAATTACGGTCGAAGAGGTCATAACCACAATTAAACAAGATGGGCCATACATAGATGCCCTAGATAACCTGGATAATATAGTCCACGTTGCGTGAGAACTTATACTGGAATCAACGGACAACAGCCCAAAAAGCGCCAGTGCCTAATAACTAAGCGGCTACTTTATCGAAACGCAACTCTTTAATCGAGGACAAATCGATACCATAACGCTTGTATACCTCTTCGGTCGAAAGGCTCGTAGTATCTGATGTGACTAATTCTGATAGCGCCTCAAGGCACTTATTAACATCATCAGCATTATCTGCCTCGATTTCCATGTAGGGAGGAATTTGCGGCCAGCTATCAAGGCTTATTGTACAATTCATACCTTCAAAGTTAACTCGGGAATTTTCCTGGTAATTGCGAGGCTCGTGGCCAATAGCTTTCAGAAATTCATTCGTCTCATCAAAGTTATCTACGATAACCTCTATTTCTTTCATACCATCAACAGAATCTTTTAGAGATTCTTTGAAAGTAAGGGTTGTCTTTTTGCCATTAGTACGAAGTCTGATCCAGGCGTTTGGGTTAACTGGTACTACATCGTATACATACCGTCGGTAGGTGATTTCTTCAGTTCGCTTAAAACCGAGGTCAAGTAACTTTTCTTCTGCTTTTTTTAGGTCGATGCCTAGGACTTTAATTTCATTCTCTGTATGCATGGTCAAAGTATAGCATCCCTAATTGCAGAGAAGCCATAATTTCTAGTCATCCACTGAATTCTACTTGGAGGAAGTTTCGTTTGAGAGAAATCAATATCTTTCATATCCTGGACGCGAATTACTAATTCCTGATCGGGACTTAACTGGCCGCTGCCGACTGCACAAAGATATTCTTCCAGCAGGATATGGTATCTTAGTAGATTATCACGATGCTTATTATGGCTGCTAAGCAGCTGGTGGTGCATTTCAACAAAGAAACTTAGATAGTCGGCACTGAAGGGGTCCAGTTCGCCTTCTACTTTTTTTGTCACTAAATCTTTTTGTTTAATCTTTCCATGCTTTCGTCTTTGCTCGTCCAGTTCGACAATGTAATTGCTAAAAACAAATCCTAGACTTTGCGCCTCACGGGAATTGTCATTATGTCCAAGACCCCGCAATATTTTAAAGGCTTCCATATGTCTATCAGTCAGTTCGCCTCTATCGAACATTTGATCCATTCGGGCTAATAAGTCAGCTGCTGTAACCAGCGGTACGAATCCATGCTCAAGGTTAGCCCAATACCTCACGCCGAACCCGATACTCGCTAGTGCCTCTCCTTCTCTCTTGAAAATGTCGGTATGTTGGGGATTGCCGATTGATTCGAACATGTTAGCATATTTAAATAGGAGTCCAGTTCTTTCAGCAATCTGAAAACCCATCGTATGATCTATGGAGTCATGGACAGCCAAAGCTATTTTTGATGACATGAAGCCATTAACACCAAGCACTTCCTTATTCTTAACGATTTCAGTTACGGGTAGTATACCGCCGTCTGCCATTGTGTAAGCGGCCCGTACATCCTCTAGACCATTCGGGTCAATGGAGATTCGAACACCTCTCTCGGTCATGTTTTCAAGGCTCCGCTGCGTTTCATTGCCATTAAATTGGTATCTATCATTCCACGGGATAATACCTTGATCTGGGTTTTCCGGAGAAGTTCTAGGCGCTAATCTTTGCTCGGCAGCCTGGTGATATTCCTCCTTATGCTCGTCCAAATATTCACCGAGAGACTGGTGCATCCCATCGAATTGTTCTCTGTCAATAAGCAAAGTTAGTTCCTCGTCAGTAGTATGCGGAGGTATCGAGCTGAAAGCCTCCCAGCCACTATCTGGGTCAGGATTCATAAAGCAAGGCATGATCTTCGTGGCAAACTGATTGCCAATATGGGTAACCGCGTGCATTGGTCTATTCAGGGCGGCTAAAGCTCGTTCTAACGGGTCTAATTCACTCAGAGCGTAGGTTCTGGCAATAAACTTAGCTGCCTGTGCTCGTTGTTCAAGCACAAAAATTTCCTCTACCGTATCTAATCTTTCAGCGGAAGTGCTTGTCTCACGAGTTCCCACCAGGGAACTTATTGCCCCTAGCGCCACCTCGCTATGTTCTTCATGCTGTTGTGGTAAATCTATCGGTCGCTCAAAGCCACCGTTGCCTGGTTCAGTCATAATTGCTCCATGCTCTCTAAGATTAATTGCACCTGGCCGTCTAGCGCTGCTGCCGTCGTATAGGCATCATTGATAATTGTAAATCTAGCCAACTTCATCAACTGGCCTACGTTTGCCTCTGACGTACCGCCAGAATTCTCGCGGTGGTGAGCGTCCTTGAATTCTTCTAATGTCAAGTCGTCCCGAGACCCATCTAAACGACTACTTAAGCGGTCAAACCTAAGCCGCACATCATCCTCTTCACGGGCAACGACACCTACCAAAAGCCCGCCTAACTCTTTGGTAATGTATTGTCCTTCTGAAACGGCATAAAGGCCTGACAAGAGAACTCTATCAGGTCTCTGTAGTGTGGCGTTTACTTGTCGTAATGATTCTTCTACGAAATAGGCGGGACCATTTGCTGTCCTCAATTCATTTGCGATTGCTGTCTGCAGGGGTCTTGAAGGTGTTAAACCTCGCCTATATATCTCTTGTCGAACTAGCTCACTTGTTGAAAAATGCACAAATCCCCGCGCCGCAAAAAAAGTAGCTACAAAATCCTTGCCGGACGCTGCATTACCTACTAAACCTAAAACAAGTTGTTCATTATTTGGCGAGTTCATCATTTAGAAATCTTTGCATAGCGGTTTGGTCAACTGACACTATTTCTACCTGTTGTCGCCGTTCACCTACATTGAAGATGGCCGTATGCCCCACCTGCTTGCCGATAATACTCCTAGCTAACGGAGATTCGATTGAACATGCCATAACGTCATCAGATACAGCTGTTTCGTGCAGAAGCGGCACGCCTACGATTTCAACATCATAAGTATCGCCAGCTTGGTTTACGGTTACCCGGCTGCCTAAAGTTGCACGAGTCTCGTTTTCGTCCGGATACTCAATAATGGTGGAGCATAGGTATGCTCCCAATTTTGATGCCTGGTCCGAAAGAATCTTTGCTTCGTTATCGGTAGCTCTGAACGCACCATCGTGCCAGTCATCACCACCGGTTACATCTTTCTTTTCTTGAACTACGCGCCTTTGAGAAGCATCCAAATCAGCAAGCCTTTTTTCAATCAAATCTTTTTCCTGCGGTAGTATTACACTTCCAAAGTCTTCTGATTCGTATCGCTGTAAAAACTCGGCATTTGTGATCCTCTGGCTCATAGCACTCCTATTTGTTAGATTAGCCAATAATACGGTATTTTACTTATTATGTCAAGGCTTATCTCAAGGGTAACCAACGCATAAGACTACTCTATTGAGGATAATATGGCAAAATTGGGAGGTATTGACCTTAACTCATTCACGAAACCCTTCAAACAGTTCCTACTCAACATGCCCTATGAAGATAAGCTTTTTACTGTACGTAAGATCGTTGATAAAGTAATAGCAACTAAGGAGCAAGTAACAATATGCGGATTAATTCCGGTATACGAACCGATTGTTTCAGAACAATATGTAGGATTGGATGCTAAGCATTGGGATAGTCGGCTTGCCGAACGTCGGCAAGTCTACTCTGTTCAACGCGCTGACCAATAACAACGCTCTGGCGGCGAATTATCCGTTTGCCACCATAGAGCCCAATGTTGGCATCGTGCCGGTGCCGGACCCGCGTCTGCCGGTACTGCAAAAAATGTACCAAGCGGCAAGGGTGGTACCGGCAACGGTTAAATTTATAGACATAGCCGGGCTGGTAGCCGGTGCCCACCGGGGCGAAGGACTAGGCAACCAGTTTTTGGCAAATATTCGGGAATGCGATGCCGTAGCGCACGTCGTAAGAGATTTTTTGAACAATAATATTGTTCACGTTGCGGACCGGATAGACCCCGGGCAAGATCTGGAGCTGGTGCGCGCCGAGCTGGCCCTGGCCGATCTGCAGACCATTGGAAACATTCTTCCTAAGCTACAAAAAGAGGCTAAAACGTCCCCCGGAACGAGCGAACAACTTGTAAAATTAGAAAAGCTCAAGCGATCATTAGAACAAGACGGAACGATCGACCGAACACTCCTGGACGTGGGGCGGCAATACCAACTGCTTACCGCCAAACCGGTGATCCTGGTGTTTAACGTTGACGAGAGCACTCTGGGCGACCAGGCCAAGCATAAAGCCCTGCGACAGCTGGCCGGCCAAACCGCGGCGGTGATTGTCAGCGCCAAACTGGAAGAAGAGCTAAAAGAACTTGAGTCCGAAGACGCGAAGGCGCTGCTGCAAAGTTACGGCGCCGACCAGAGCGGCCTGAGCCAGCTGGTTAGCGCCGCGTATGCGGCTCTTGGGCTGCAAAGCTTTTTAACCGCCGGCCCCAAAGAAGTGAGAGCTTGGACAGTCAAACAAGGCGCCACGGCACCGCAGGCGGCCGGCGTGATACATAGCGACTTTGAAAAAGGCTTCATCGCCGCGCAAGTCGTCAGTTACGAAGATCTTGTAGCCTGCGGGTCGCTGGCGTCGGTCAAAGCCGCGGGCAAGGTGCGCACCGAAGGCAAAGATTACCCGATGCGCCCGGATGACGTGGTGGAGTTCCGGTTTAACGTTTAAAGCGCTGCGACCTAACTTTTAGCATATAAAAAGTCTCACGGTTCCCCTTGGTGCCCTTAATCGGGCTGTCGGTTTTGGCCAGGATCTGGAAATCAGGCGCCAGCCAGGCCTCGAACTGCTTGAGTAGGCGCCGGCGAACCGTATCGTTTTTAACCACTCCCCGGCTTAAATTGGTCCGGCCGGCCTCAAATTGGGGCTTGAACAGTA
This sequence comes from Candidatus Chaera renei, assembly GCA_004100265.1. Classification (GTDB taxonomy): domain Bacteria; phylum Patescibacteriota; class Saccharimonadia; order Saccharimonadales; family Saccharimonadaceae; genus Chaera; species Chaera renei. Next base: position 316 of record SCKW01000031.1, on the reverse strand, counting down.
ACACCAGAACGGTATATTTTCCGGCCAGGCTGCCGATATGGGGCAAAACTAACCGCAGGCTGATGAATGACAGATCGGCCAGAATAATATCGGGCCGCTCAGGCAAGCGCGCCCTGCCGGCCGACGATGCCGCGGCGACGTCGCGAATGTCGGTTTTTTCTAAGCACACCACCCTCGCGTCTTCAAGCAGACTGGGGTGCAGCTGGCTGCTGCCAACATCCACCGCGTAAACCGTTTTGGCGCCGCGCCGCAGGGCGTAGTCGGTAAAGCCGCCAGTGCTGGCACCGATATCAAGTACCGTCTTATGATTGAAATC
>SCKW01000004.1 GCA_004100265.1 Candidatus Chaera renei | reverse complement strand
TCTCCGATGACGCCGAGCCGTTCCTTTAAGTACCAGTGACCGTTACTTCAACTGTTAATTACCGCCCTGCAGAAATTGCAGCGGGTTAGCCAAGACTTGCTTCCACAGCGCGCTAATGAAATCAGTCGCGGCACCCCATAGAGACGCCAAAAGGGCCGACAAACCCTGGCCGATACCGCCGGACTGGCCGGAAAGCGCTTTAACAACAACGGCCGCCAGAACGATAAGCGCCAGAACAACAAATAACATAGCTGCAGCGGCCGCCAACCCCAATATGACCAACTTCTTTTTGTTGATCCCGTGGCCATTGGCGCGCCCTGCCGGAAAGTGTCCGTGCCCCATTTTTATTCCCGTCAGTCGAACAGTTCGCTTAAGAAACCGCCGCGTTTTTTACCATGACCGCCATCGCCGCGGCGGCCGCCATGTTCGTTGTACTCTGGGGATGAATAGCCGGGCTCTTGATAGCCTTGCCCGTTAGCTGGCGCGGCTTGCCCTGATTTTTCGATAATTTTATCCAATTCTCCCCGATCAAGCCAGACGCCGCGGCATTTGGGGCAGTAATCTATTTCTACGCCTTGCCGTTCACTCATTACCAGTTCCGCGTCATCTACCGGACATTTCATCGCTTGCTTCCTTGTTTAATCATCGTATCTATTATTATATACTCGTTAATCATCAAAAAGAAGCGGCCGGCAGAATGATTGAAAGAACTATCGAGCCGGCAGATACCCGGGTTGAATTAACCGAAAAGCAAATGCGGCGTGAATGTGCGCTGATGCTGAAGGCTTTGTTCTTAGGCGGCGGCAGACTGACGGTGAGTGACGCGCGAGACGGCAGCCAGCGAATTAGGGCGGTGCTGCCGGGAGGCGCCTCGCCGCTGGAATGGTATAGCAACGCCAGTTTTATCGAAGTAGCACGCCACTCGTTAGGTAACAGCTGTAGCTACGCGGCGGAATGGCACTTTCCGAATCGCGCCACGCAATTTACCTACATGTGGCAGTTCAGACCCGTTTTAAACAGTCTTAAAGTATGCCGACGCGACACCACGGAAGACGAGCGTAACTTACCCCCCGAAGCTTTCGTAGAGGCAGACGCCGAGCATCACGCCTATTTTCTGGCTATGGTAAGTGAGTTGACTAACGCCACCGAGCTATACGACTACGAGCAGTCCCCGGACCTTGCCAACCGGTATAATTTTTACTGGCCAGGATTAAAAACCCCCTGAGCAAATTAAATACCTCAAACAAAATTGAGGTATTTAATTTGGTGGCTCCTCCCAGACTCGAACTGGGGACACAAGGCTCTTCAGGCCTCTGCTCTACCAACTGAGCTAAAGAGCCGCAAAAATTGTACTTAAGTATTATACCAGTTTTAGCCCGCGGCGCGGCAACGCTTCGCTTAAGCCGCCAACTAACGGTTTAGCCAAGCACGTTCTTAATGGCCCCGCCAAGGTCAGACGGCAGAATCACCAAAGTTTTTTGCGATGGCTCTACCGACACCTTTTCAAGCGTCTGCAGAGTGCGAATGCTGATGCCGCCCGGCACGCTGCTGAGCATTTTGGCGGCTTCGGCAACCGCCAGCGCGGCGGCTTTTTCGCCCTCGGCGGCGATAATTACCGCCCGGCGTTCGCGCTCGGCCTCGGCCTGTTTGGCCATGGCCCGCTTCATGTCTTGCGGCAACTCGATGTTCTGAATTTTGACGTTTTCAACGTCTATGCCCCACTGATCGGTTTGGGCGTCTACGATTTCTTTAATTTGCTGGCTAATGGTTTCGCGCTTGCCCAGCAGCTCGTCAAGATCGGCGTTGCCAGCCACGTCACGCAGAGCCGCCTGAGCGAACTGGCTGGTGGCGTAAATGTAGTTGGTGGTTTCCAGCACGGCCTTGGCGGCGTCAATCACCCTGAAATAAACCACCGCGTCCACGCCCACCGTCACGTTGTCTTTGGTGATAACTTCTTGTTTGGGCACGTCAATCGGCGTGGAACGTACATCCACCCGTGTCATCTGCTGTACGACAGGAATGATCACCCGCAGACCCGGCTGCCGCAAGCCGCTATAGCGGCCCAGCGTCAACACCACGCCGCGCTCGTACTGGTTGATCACCCTGATGCCGGATATCACCACCGCCGCGGCGATCAACAGCAACAGCACCACGAAACTCATATGCCTAAGGCTCCTTTATTTTAAGGATAGTATACCAGCGCTACCAATTTTCAAAAATCAAGCTTGGTGGGCGCTGAGGGACTCGAACCCCCGACCCTCTGTGTGTAAAACAGATGCTCTAGCCAACTGAGCTAAGCGCCCATCGCGTGGGGCTTATTTATACTACTATAAACAGTTTGATTTTAACAGGCCAGACCGCAAGAGAAGGCGCAGGCATTTCCTGAATGTGAAACGGCTACGGCGATTGGGTAAACCTGGGTTACGTTACTCGCTTTTTGATATATTCGTTCCGTCGTAGGCATACATGATCTTTTTGCTAGACTGGCTATCCGTGGTTTCTAGATGCAGCGGACGCTGCCATAGCGCGTAAATATAGGGCAGTATTTTTTCAACGTATTCAGGGTCTAGCGACTGGCCATCGAACTCGTGCCGCAAGTATAGCTCGCTTGTGTGGTTGTGGTCGCCGTCCACCACTACTATCAGAGGGTTACCGCAGTTGTCCATAGAGTCAACCAGCTTATCGCGGATTGTCTGCCAACCCGTATCTTTCACGACGTAAATTGTATCCTCGCCGTGCGACTCTCGCTTTTCATAAATATATAGCCCCATGCGAGCGGCTACGATTTTATTGAAGTAATTTCTAATAAATGATTGGTCATCGTTGTGAGCCATGATGTCGCGCAGAGCCGGAATTGCCGGGCTATCTTTAAGCGCACCGTCAAAGCGAGGCGGCACGGGGACGTCTTCTTTTTTAAGCCACGCCTGCTCTTCCTGGGTTAAGCAGCCGTTGTGGTAGTCCTCGAGGTACTCGAACATGGTCATGCCTAAATAATATGGATTTAACGACCGCTTGCTGGGAGCCAATACACCGGAATGGACAAGCCACCAGGCCTCGTTGTCCTGATCTGAAATAAGACGGCGGTCACCCATTTCGCGCATAATCCGTTTGTGCCAATAAGAGGCCCAGCCTTCGTTCATGATCTTCGTCCGCCGCTGCGGGTAAAAATAGACTGATTCAGAGCGTACAATGTCAATGACATCGCGTTGCCAGTCTTCAAGGTAAGGCGCATGATTTCTAATAAATCCCAAGATATCCCTATCCGGCGTTGGCGGCATATGGACAGCGACCCTACCAAGACCCTCAACCGCTGTTTTTTTCTCTTGAGGACCTAGCAGATCCTCAAATTCATCAAGTAATCCTACTCTCTGTTTTCTGGTTGCCATGTCATGCCACATCTTCAGCTCATTCTCGGCCGATAAACGCATCGGCTGATAAGGGTCGATATGTTCTTCGATGGTCAGAGCGGCATCCAGGAACCGTTCGACTGCCATTTTACCCTCTTTTTCTTCGTAGTTTTTAATTCGCGCGGCATTTCTGGCAGCAGCTTCTGGCATATCCCGGCGCGTATCCGCGAACAATTGATTATTATTGAAGAAGTCAGTATGGCCAAGTACATGTGCCATAACAAACTTGTTCTCGATTGGCGGATTGTTTTCAAGCAGAAACGCCTGGGACGGATCGCTATTAATCACCAACTCGTAAATTTTTGATAGGCCATAGTCATACATCGTCTTCAGGCGCCGATACTGCCGGCCGTGGGTCCAGTGCGAAAATCGCCCTGGTACTCCGTAGGCCCCGAGCTGATTGATAATCTTCGGAGGAACTATTTCGAAATGGGTTGGGAAAGGATCAAGGCGAAAGTCCTTAGCGATATTCCAAATATGCGTCAGGGCATTCTCGAGTTCCCGGTCTTCGGCTGCGTACTCATGGGAATGAGTTTCTTTTTCTCTTACAGGTTCTGCTAATGGGTCTGACTCTATGCTCATGTCTACCTTAAGCCGATTGTTCTTCGGGGTTGAATACTTGCTTGAGAGCCGTTAAAACATCTTGCTTGTTGGTAATCATCAGGGCTTTGAAGCGATCATTGGTTATATGATTAAGATAGTCGGTCAGCAGGCCGCTCTGGCTTTCGGAGCCAATCTGAATATAAGCATATTGATTGACATCCTTGTCGAGCAGTTCTTGAACAAGACGGATACACTCCGTATTATCGCCGTACCAATTATCACCGTCCGAGAAATGAAGAGGATAAACGTTGTAGCGACTTGACGGATAGCGCGCCTCAACGATATTGAGCGTCAATTGATTAGCGGATGAACATTTGGTGCCTCCCCCGGCGCCGCGTGTGAAAAACTGCTCCTCGCTAACCTCGTACGCCTCGGTATCATGAGCGACAAAGACAATCTCAACCTTAGGGTATTTAGAACGCAGAAAATTAACCGTCCACCAGCAAAAAGCCCGGGTTATGTATTTCTCAAACTCCCCCATCGATCCAGAAATATCGGCCATGGCGATAACCGCCGCATTATTTTCAGGGCGCTTTTCTTCTTCCCATGTCCTGACCCGGTAATCGTCTGGTGATATGTTCCTGATCTCGGCCTTACCCGTCTCTTGGGCGTTTCTTATCATATTCTGCAAGACGGTGCGGGCAAGATCGAGATTATTAGTGCTCCTTTTTTTGCGAATATCGTTAAAAACGATCCGCTCGGTTTCAATTTCGTGAGCCTCTTTCGGCTGAACTCTTGGTAATCCTAGATCCGCAAACACCAGCTCCTGCAGCTCTTCGATCGTGATTTCAGCCTCGTAATATTCCTCGCCCGGCTGGTCGCCGGCACTATTACCGTCGCCTGGTTTTGGTATCCTGCCGACGATATCACCAGGCTGCTCAGTGCCATCGCCCGTGCCAATACCTTCTTTGTCGTCACCATATCGAAAACGCGGTAACTCCAGCGAACGCATGGGTACTTTGATAATTTTTTTACTGTGTGGGTCGGCGGTAATAATATTGCCGTCGCTCACAATATGATCGAGATCATCCTTGATTGATTCTTTTACTTTTTCGTTGTGGCGCGCTTCATCCTGCGCGCCCTTGCGATCCAGCGACCAATCTTGTCTTGAGACTCCCGTGTACCAGTTTTCGTATGTGCCCATACCGTTTACCCCTATGCTCTGCCAACATACTGCCTGTTTTGACAAGGTACCGTTTTAGCTTATTGATGTTTACGTACGGCTCAGCAGGGTACCGACATACCTAATGAGCTCACTCGCGCAGTGCGGGCAGTAACCCTTTTCTTCAATTAACGTGCGCTCCACGCTTCTGATGCGTTCTCTTTGTTCTTCATTCGGCACTTTGGCGCTGGTAGTTAACTTAACCATATCTTTTAAGTCGGCGAATAACTTCTTCTCGACTGCTTCTTTGAGCCTGGGGTGGGAGCGGTAATCAAACGTCTCGCCTCGCCGATATACTGAGGCCATTCGCATTAACAGCTCGCTTCTAAACTCCTTTTTGCTGTTATCGCTGACGCCGATCTGTTCTTCAATGCTGCGCATCAACTTCTCGTCAGGATCAAGTTCTTCTTCGGTAATCGGATCAATAATCTTTGTCCGGTTACAGAATGCTTCTACGTTATTTAAATAGTTACCGCAAAGACTCCGAGCCGTCTCTTCGTATGAATAGACGAAGGCGCTTTGAATTTCCTTTTTGGCAATGTCATCAAATTCTGCCTTCACTGCCATTAAATCGTCTTTAAGGGCGTCTTTATCTTCTTTTTTCATGTCGCGAGTATGTGGATGGCGATCCAGATTATCTCTTAAAGCCCGGATAGCATCTACTGGCGTTAAGCAGGTTTTGCCTTCCTGAATGAGCGCCGTCGACAAAGAGTCAATCACATAGCGCGGTGAGATGCCCGACATGCCTTCGTTTGAATTTTCCTCTTTCAGCTCTTTGATGTCCCGTTGGGTCAATCCGTCCGTTTCCTGACCATCATAAATTTTCAGCTTTTGCATTTTGCCGTACTTCTTTGAATCGGCCAAACGGGAAAGCACCGAGAACGTCGCCGCAGTTTCTAGGGTATGCGGATTAATATGCACGGAGGATTTGCGAACAAGCTCACTTTGGCCTATTAATTTCTCGTGAATCTTGCGCTCATCCGACACCCGTAGCGTATATGGAGCGGGCACTACAACCATTCGGTCACGTAGCGCCTCGTTTTTTGGGTTTTGGACATAGCTTAAATATTCAGTCAAATTGGTGTGGGCCAGAATAACCTCATCGGCCGATATGTTAGAGAATCGCGGCGCTTTGATCACTCTATCTTGAGTGAGATCAAGCAAGGTGTAGAGGAACCGCTCATCGCTTTTCAGCATTTCAACGAATTCCATGATGCCGCGGTTGGCAACGTTAAGCTCGCCATCAAATCGATAGGCTCGCGCATCGGATGCCGTACCGTATTCGCCTAACTTCGACAAATCAACACTGCCAACCAGTTCGGTGATGTCTTGCGATTTCGGATCAGACGGCTTAAACGTACCAACCCCTACCCTATCTTTTTCGGTGAAAACGATCCGTCTGACGGTTACGTTTTTCAGCGCTTCCGTATCTAGATTCTCACCGCCGTAATTTTCCCGGCACTGCGGGCAGAGATCGCCTTCTATATGGATACCGTAATTCTCTTCTAGCATGGGACGCATATCTTTAGGAATAAGGTGCAGCGGCTCCTCATGCATCGGACAATCCTTGATGGCGTATATGGCGCCTTCGTCCGTTTTAGTGTATTCTTCAATGCCGCGTTTAGTGCCATTAACTAGAGTAGATTTACCACTTCCCGGAGGCCCCACCAAAATGATAATCCGCTTGCCGATCTCTAGCCCCTCGGCTCCAGCCTTAAGGATATCAATGAAACGGTTAGTCGTTTCCTCGGCACCAAACAGCGCATTTGGCCCAGTTGTAAAAAAGTCCGGCCGTGAAGTTACGGCACTATAAACCGTCTGATAGGCGGTGCGGGCAATGTGCGGGTTTTCAATGACCTTTTCAATGTATTCGTCGAAGGTTCCCTCCCAACGCAATCTTTCCTGTTCGCCGTTATAACGTTCGATTTCTTTGAATAAGTTTAACCCCTCCCCCTTCTTATAGGTCCCCTCAGCCATACCGTGTACTCCTATCTCATTCATTTGACTCGTTTACAACATTTTAGCACTATTCCTGACATGTCAATAGCATTGTGCGGGTTTTTGTTATTATTGATAAATTGAGCTCTATAGAATGGGGGGCGGGCTTTCTAAAGTATCAGACAAGCCGGAATATCTATCCTGATCGATTACCGCTTAAAGTTGTCGAGACAAAGAAAAAAGCCTTCCGGCTTATCATTCAGGTATTTGGTGCGCGAGAGAGGACTTGAACCTCCACGTCCTGAACGGACACTAGCTCCTGAAGCTAGCGCGTCTACCAATTCCGCCACTCGCGCTTACAAGCTACCACTCTAAGCTGTTGACCAGTAAGAGTCAAGGGCCGGGCGAAGCACCGCCCGCTTTTCTAAGTGCGCGGCAGATGATCGGCCAGGTGCCTGAGCGAATAGTCTTGCCGTAACAGCGGCACCAGATCGGCTACGTCGGTATGCAGTTTAACGCCGGGATTTAGGGTGCCGTAAGGATCGAAGATTTTTTTAAGCTGGCTGAACAGCTCGACCACGTCCAGCCCGTGCTGCTTCACCAGATAGGGGCTGCGCAGCCGTCCGTCGCCGTGCTCGGCGGTAACCGAACCGCCCAGAGCGATGACCATGGAATAGTATTCCTGCATCAGCTTGAACGCCTTTTGCCTTTCGGCTATCTTGGATAAATCCAACAGCGGCTGCAAGTGCAGGTTAGCGTCACCGGCATGGCCCCACACCGCCGCCTCAAGATGATGTTTGTCAAGCAGCTGATAGACTTTTTCGATGTATTCGACCAGCGCCCGGCGCGGTACTACGCCATCTTCTATAATCGGCAACGCCGCCCGGCCGGAGTCGTTAAAGTTAACCACCGACGCGGCACTGTGGCGGATCGCCCAAAATCGCTGTTGCTCGTAAAACTCGTCGCTGCGGCGCAGCCGCTTAACCTTGCCTTCGATCGCTTTGGCGGCTTTCTTGGCCAGCTTGCTCCGTTTGTGAGACGGATTGTCGAATTCCGCCAGCAGCACCACTTCGGGCATGGCGCCGTCTTCGCCAACCAGGTCTTTTAGCAGATCCGGCTGATGCTTTTGCACGAATTCCAGCAAACGGCGATCAACCATCTCTAACGAGCACGGTTTAAGCTTCAGCAACTCCTCTACCGCCTGCCCGGCGGCTTCCAGACTGGCGAATTCCGCCACCAGCAATTCGCTTTGCGGGGTGTAAGGGGCAAAGCGCAAAATCGCCTCGGTGACTACGCCCAGCGTTCCCTGAGAGCCGACAAACAGCGGTGTTAAATCGAACGAGCCGTCCGATTGTTTAACCGCCGTCAAATTATAGCCGGAGCTGTTTTTGCTAACCTGCCGGCTGTCGGCGTATTTTTTCAGCAGATCCCAGTTATCAGTAATCAGGCCGTCCACCTGCCGGTAGATTTCGCCTTCCATGGTCGAAAGCCCCTTGCGGCGGTTGAGCTCCCGCTTGGAAACGCGCTCGGTATAGATAATCTCGCCGTTGGCCAGCACCACCTCGAGCTGGTCAACCCAATCGGCGATGGGGCCGTATTTAAGCGAACGCTCGCCGGCGCAGTTGTTAGCGATGGCCCCGCCAATGGTCGAATAATTTAGCGAGGCCGGATAAGGCGGCAAATAGAAACCGTGGGTCTGCAAAGTATCCTGCACCGCCCCAAAATTAGCGCCGGGCTGCAGGCGTACCATGCGCTGCTTGGTGTCGATTTCTAACAGCTTGTTCATGTGGGCCGGAAAGGCCATAACCACTCCCGAACCAATGGCGGCGCCGGCTTGGTCGGTACCGCGGCCCCGCGGCGTAATTGGCAGCAGACGGCCTTTTTCGGCTAACTGCCAGCAAAACCTGGCGACCTTGCGCACGTCGTTTTTGCCGGCCGGATAAACCACCATCTGGGGCGGAATCTTCAGCACGCTGGCGTCTGTAGAAAAGTACTCCCTTACGGCGGCCGACGCGAATACCTCGCCGTCAAGATGCTCCTGTAAAAATCGGGCGATTTTGTTCATGTTTTTACCAGGCTTTTTGCCATAAACTTAAATACCATCATAGCACAGGCTAACGCGGCCAAAATCGCCGCCGGACGTGGCCGTACCGAAGATTATTTGGTGCCGCGGGGGAGACTCGAACTCCCACGAGCTAAAGCGCCCACTACCACCTCAAGGTAGCGTGTATACCAATTTCACCACCGCGGCATGCCCTTCGAAAGAAGGATTACGACAACCAGTATATCAGCATAGGCCCCAACGGCTTAAGGGGTTAAGTTAACCGGCTCTTTGGCCACCGACCAATACAGTACGTTCCGGTAACGGTCGACCGAGTCAACCAGTGGCCGGGTAGTGGTCAGCGCCGTAACGTCGGGGTTGCTGACATAGTGCAGCCTGGCCTGATAAAGCGCCACGCCCGGAGCGCTATTGATCCAATCCTCAACAAAGGTACGGTATTTGGCTACCCGTAAATCGGTTTCCGGGCGGCTGCGGGCGCTGTCTAGGGCGTCGTCGGTTTTGGCAGAGCGAAAATTAGCCAAATTCAAGCCCTGCGCGTTGGCCTGAGAAGAATGCCAGTAAGCAAACACGTCGGGGTCGGCCCCGACTGACATTTCATAAAGCAGCACATCGTAGGCCCGAGGTGCGATTACGTCTTGTTGGACGCTTTCCGGATTAACAAGCGATATGTTTACCGCCACGCCCAATTTGGCCCACTGACCGGCCAACGCCTCTAGCACTTTGGGGTAATCGCCGCTCTTAACCGTTACGGCATTCAGGCGCAGCGGTTGGCCGTTATTGGCCAGCTTGCCGTCAGCCGCCCGCTGCCATCCGGCCGAGGCCAGCATCTGCTCGGCCGCCGCTAGATTGTAGCCGGGCTGGCCAAGGTCGGCCAAGCCGGGCACCAGATTACGCGGCAGCGGAATATTCAAAGCGGTTACCCGGCCGCTAAGCGGTCCGTCGACGATCGCCTGCCGGTCGGCGGCCAGGGCCAGGGCCTGACGCACCTTAATATCTTTGAGCGGGCCTTCGTCGGTGCGGAAAATCGCCATCACCACGTTATTGAGCGGCGCTTCGGTAATGTTGATTTTTTTGACGCTCTCGATCTGGCGAATCTCTTGCAGTGAGAAATCCGGCACCGCGTTCACCTCGCCGCTTAAGAAAGCTCTGCGCAAATCTTCGCGATTTTTGAAGACGTGCAGCCTGAAACGGTCCAGCATCGGCGCGCCGCGCCAGTAATTGGCGTTGGCGGTAAAGCGGATAATCAGGCGGCCCTTGTTTTTATCGACCAGCTGCAGGTTGCTGACGCTGAACGGGCCGCTGCCAACTGCCAGCTTGGCAGAGTCGGCGCCGCGCATGTCGGCCGGCTTAATGCCGGCATACTGGTGCGCGGGCAGGATGCCAACGGTTAAAAGCTGAGGAAAAGGCGCGAACGGCGCCGGCAGGTTAAACTCCACCCGCCGCTCATCCAGCTGTTTCACGCTGATAGACTGCCAAGCCGCTTGCAGCGGCGAACGCGCCAACGGATCCTGGATACTCTTGATGGTAAACACCACGTCGGCGGCAGTCAGGGGTTTACCGTCCTGCCACAACAGATTAGGCCTTAGGGTTACCACAAAACGCTTGCCGCCCGCTTCGGCCGACCAGCTCTGCGCCAGATCGCCTGTTACCGCGCCGGTTTGGTCGTAGCCAAGCAGGCCGGCAAAAGCCAGTTTAGAGGCGGCCCTTTCGGCAGGCGAGGCGGCAAAAATAGGGTTTAACGTTTCGAACTGGCCAATTACCCCCTCGGCGTAGGTGCCGCCGGCCACTGGCAGCGGCGCCTGATAGGCGCTTTGCATCACCATCAATTGCAGGGCCAGGCTGCTGATTAACACGCCCAGCAGCAGCAGCCAGACCAGGCTGTGTCGCCGCACGTCTCTGATGTTATCCCAGCGACGAACAATAAACATATGAGCATGTCTAAGCGTAGCCGACTCGATCTTGCGCAAGCGGCGTCTGATGTATTTGGCCGAGCGCAACTTTTCGAAACGGCCGAAAGGTTTTTGAGGCGGCTCTTGGTTCACGGTTGTAGTTTAAGCCGTTTTTCGATATTTAGGTTTAAGGAAACAACAAGCCAGAGAGTAACGACAACACGAACAGCGCTGCCATCACGATGGTGGCCTCGAACAAGCTTTTGTCGGTACCGCGGCGGGTGGTGAAGAGTTCGCCGGAGCTGCCAAACCCGGCGCCCAGGCTGGCCCCGCGGGCCTGTAGCAATATGAAGACAATCATTAAAACGGCGCTGGCGATGGTGATAGAGTGCAAAACGGCGAATTTCATAGGGCGAATTCCAGGCTTTCTTTAAGTTTAAGCGGTCATATTCTTAAACCGCGCGGTAAAACCGCTCACAATATAGTTTACCAAGCTCATGATAACGCCGGCAACGATAGAAGCCGCGAAAGTCATGGTAATGCCCGGCACCAGCTTTACCGACAACCATACCAAAAAACCGTTCACCACCAACATAAACAAGCCTAAGCTTAGCAAAATCGCCGGCAGCGACAGGATGATCACCACCGGACGCAGCACGGCGTTAACGATTGAAAACACCAGGCCGGCCAGCAAAAACGTCAGGAGGACTTTTTGGCTGGTCATGGCGGCGCCCAGGCTGCCCAGCAGGCGCACCGAAATCCACAAGCCAAGCGCGTTCAGCAGCCACCGCGCCAGAAAGACGATCAATTGGTACTTCATGCTTAATTCTTGGTTATTATAACGGCTCGGCGGTTAAAAGGCCAAACAAACCACTCAGATTGATTGGGTGGCAGCTACGGGTTTTGGCTATGCAGCCGCGGAAAGATCCGTCTGGCCTTGGCCTCGCCCACCACGGCGGCCATTTGCTGATAGCTGGCGGCCGCGGCGGCCCGCCCTGATCCGAAGGCCGCTATCAGGCGGCGCTTGGTAGCGGGGCCTATGCCAGGAACGCCATCGAGTGCTCCGGCAGTTTGCCTGACTCTTCTGAGCGAGCTGTGGTAACTCACGGCGAACCGGTGCGACTCGTCACGGACGCGTTGCAGCAGTTTGACGGAATGGGCGCTGAGCGGCAAATTGACCAACCAAAAATCACCGCTCTTAGCAACTAACGGGCGTTCGCCGCCAGCCGCCGGCTTAAGGTTTCGCGGCGTAAATTTAACGCCGGAACGGCTGGCATGAACGATGATTTGTTCGCTGCGCTTGGCCAGGCCGATAACCGGCAGGCTTAAATGCCGCCCTTCGAGCGCCTCGATAGCCGCGCCGAGCTGCCCCTTGCCCCCGTCGATCAGTATCAGGTCGGGCAGGGGCCAATCACCGTGCCCGGCGCCGAACCGCCTGGTCAGCACCTCTTTCATATGGGCAAAATCATCGTTGCCGGGTATCTTAAGTTTGAATTTACGGTACTGCGACTTGTCAATCAGGCCGTTGGTGGCCACAACCATGCTGGCCGTGTTATCGCTGCCCTGAATGTGGCTGATATCGTACCCCTCAATACGCCGCGGCGGCGCCGTCAGGCCAAGCAAGCGCGTCAGCTCGGCCAGAGCGTGGTCTTTGCTGATGTCTAAAAATTCCTGGTCGCTAAACACCACCTGGTTTTGCAACTGCTTGAGGCTGCGCAGTTTGTCGCGAGCCTTGGCGGCATTCTCGTAACGGCGGGCAGAGGCGGCCGCTTGCATTTCGGCCTTCAGTTCGCGCATCAGCTGGCTGCGCTCGCCCTGCAGATAACGCATCAGTTTTCTTAAAGAAGCTTTATAGCGCGAAGATGAAATTTTTTGGGCCTCTACCCCGGGGCATAACCCCAAGTGGTAGTGCAAACACAGCCTGCCCGGCATAACCTGGTGCGTCGAATACGGAAAAACCCGCCTTAAGAGCTGCAGGGCGCGGCGGACCGCCCGCCCGTTCTGGTACGGGCCAAAGTAGCGGGCGCCATCGTCAAGCGGATAGCGGGTAAACCCCAGCGCCGGGTACGCCTCGCGCATCGGCAGGCGGACATAAATCTGAGATTTGTCATCGCGCAGCAAAATGTTGTAGCGCGGCTTGTAGCGTCTGATCTGTTCGCCTTCGACAAACAGGGCGTCGGCCTCGGTTTCGGTGGTCATCCAGTCGATGCCAGCTATTTCGGCTACCAGCGCCGCAGTTTTTAAGTCATGCGGCCGGGCGGCCTGAAAATATTGCCTGACGCGGTTTTTCAGCACGGCTGCCTTGCCGACGTAAATAATCTCGCCGGACGCGCTTTTAAAAAAGTAAACTCCGGGGCCGTCCGGCAGCCGTTTCAGTCTTTCTTGGATGGCGCTTGGCTTTTTCATACTTAGCAATAAAAGCATAGCGGCTGCCAAGCGGCCGGGTCAACAAAGGGGCGGCAACTTTGCCGCCGCCCCCGTCCGGCTAAACGTGGCCGTTGGCTTTTAGTTTTTTCATGTCCGCCTGCTCGAAGTGCAGAAACTGTATCTGGCTGCCGACGCCCTGGCCGTTTAGCAGCTTAAGGGCTTGCGGGGTAACTATTTCTACGCTGTACTGTGCCGAGTTTGGAAAATTCATCTGGCTGATCAGTAGCGAACCGTCGGGCAGGATGGCCTCCACGAAAGCCGAGTGGCCCTTCCAGGTATGTTCTTTGGCGTTGGGCCCGGAGTTCTTCCAAATCAGCACCGATCCGACGGCCGGGGTATTGTTAACCGGTATGCCCATTTCGCGAGCCCGGTCGGGCCACTGGTATGCGTCGCCCTTACCGCCCCAGTTAGGCATAAAGCCGTACTTGTCAGAAACCTTAAAGGCGGTGTAGCTGACGCATTCGCGGTTATACATGCTCCAAGGATCAACCAGGGCGTCGCGCTTGGCTTTCATCAAATAGTCGGGGTAGCCGCCGTTTTTTTGCAGCTTCAGATTGGTCTCGGCCACCGCCGGCTTGACGATGGTGTGCAGGTAACCGTTTTTGGCCTGAAAGGTTACGGTGGAGCCTTCCGGCAAACCGAGCATCCGCTCGTAATAGCGCGATCGCTCAAGCCAGTCTTCGGGAGGCATGTTTTCGCCAACCCGTTCGGTTTTGGCGACAGGCGGCGGAGTTTCGGGGAGTGCCGCGGCAACAATGCCTAGTATCTTATTTTTATCAACGGCAGCCAGCAATTTTTGCTTGTATTCCGGGTCGGTAGCGTAAGACCACGCCCCTTCCTTACCCTGCGGTATAACGATTTTGCAGTCCTGATCAAGCTTAGCCAGCAAGCCGTCTATATAGGTTCCTAAATCAGCTCGGCAACGGCGAGCGTCCTCGTATTGCGACTGACTGATTATGCCGCTAACGTAATCGGCAATCGCCTCGTCGTAGCTGCCGTAAACCCTAAACAGCCGCGTAACTAGTTCAGTATGGCCGTTGACGTTTTCTTTGGTTAGCATTTTAACGGTAGGACCCGTCCAGTTACTGCCCGCTTTGACGCCGAAAATATTAAAGTATTTACTACTTAAGGTGGAGGTGCCCCAGCCGGATTCCAGTGTCGCCTGAGCGATCACCGCCGCCGCATTGATTTCGGCACCAGACATTTCAGCCTTGACGACCGATGCCGATATCTGCTTTAGAAAATTCTTTTTGCTCTCAGGCAGAGTTAACGTATCAATGATCGCCAGATAGCCGTCACGTAGTTTTGGTGATTCTTTGGGTGTCTGTTTGGGCGCTTCAGGCGCCTTGGGCTGCTCGGCAGGAGGCGGAGCCGCTTTGGGCTTGTCGTAATCGGGGCCCAGAACGCTTACCATAAACGCGTCCTTTTCGGCCGGCGTCAACAGGTTGGACTCGGCGTTTGCCAACAGGGCCGCGATA
Source organism: Candidatus Chaera renei (assembly GCA_004100265.1). GTDB lineage: Bacteria > Patescibacteriota > Saccharimonadia > Saccharimonadales > Saccharimonadaceae > Chaera > Chaera renei. The sequence continues at coordinate 10,469 of SCKW01000004.1, read as the reverse complement.
AACGCCAGGCTGTTTTCGGAATATACGGGCTGCCCGTTGGCGTCTTTAACGTTGGCGGCCGTTTTGGCCATTTCTTTAGCCAGCACGTCGGCGCGAGTTTTCGCGAACAGATCATCTTGGCCGATCTTGCCGGCCATCTCCCGCAAAGCGGGGTCCTGGTTGACCAGGTCAGGATGATGCGCCAGCAGCCTGGAATAACCCAGATCCTGCATAACCAGCTGTCTGGGATTGGCGCCCAAAGGAGGGTTAAGATTGTCGAACCGCGCGCCTAGATTATTGGTTTGATCCAGCACCGCGTCGTAAAGCGGGCCGCTGGCCGCCGGTTTGCCAGAAGGCTTGCCGCTGGCTTCGGCCTGGGCTTCCAAAAAATCAGCCAATTCGCGCCAGCCGCCGTTTTGTAAAATTCTGGCGGCTTCTTCGCCCGGGGTCATCGGCTTGGGGTCGGTTTTGCCGGGCTGGTTCGGCGATGCTTCTTCGGGCAGTTCTCCCACTATAACCACCGGCACTGGCGGCTGCTTGGGCTGGCTCGGCGCTTCGCCGTCGGTTGATTTTTGATCTTTTTTGGGTTCGGGCGCCGGTTTGGCGGGTGTTTCGCCGGCCGTGGAGGGTGATTGGCCGGCACCCTGTCCGTCGCCGTTTTCGTCGGTTACGGTTTTATAAAAAGTGCCTTCGGGGGACGGCGCGGGCGCGGGATTAAGCAACATAGACGCCGCGACCGCTGGCGGAGCGGCGGCAGCGGGCTTGACGGCAGACGCTAAAACGCCGGCCGCGGCGGCGGCAATGGTTAGTTTCTTGCCAACTTCGGCCGCGCTGCCGACGGTTTTACCCAGGCGTTCCATGGGATTTTCGACCGGCTTAATTTCAACCCGCTTACCCATGCCCCGCAAAATATCGTAAAAAAGATTAGCTGTTGCCTCGTCGCCGCTTGATATGGCCACTTCTAAGCGACGGGCCAATTTTTCGGTTAAGCCGGACAAGTGCTTGCAGGTTGCCAGCTCGCTCTCGGCAAGTTGGCCTGATTCCATCAGCCTTGCCAGTATCCCGTCGGCCAGCGCCTCGTTTTTGGCGGTCTCCGTCAGCCGAGTAACCGCCGCCGCGATTTTCGCGTCGTCTCTAAGATAAGATAAGTGTTGAATAATATCCTGGGCGACCGCCAGCTGCTCGTAGTCAACCGGCCCCAGCTTAAGCGATTCGTCAACCGAACCGTTACCGGCCTGTGCCACGTAGGCGTCCAGGCTAAACTTACGATTGGTCAGCTGGTCGGCTGGTTGGCTTTGGGCCTGCTGGGATACTCGGTTGTAAAATCGCCCCAGGCGATCAAGCACCGGATAAGGCAAGCGCTCCAGGTTAACGCCGGCCGCGGGCGACGGTTTTTCGGGGCTTCTTAGTATCGACATTGGCTGTGACTCCTTATCTTCTTACGTAGTTAGCTGAATCTTCCCAAAAATCTATCAAATTACTCGAACGCTAACCGGCCCCGTTCCAAAATATTTTGACAACGGCGACTCCTTAGGTTCGGCCATTTGGCCGGTTGGCTCCTGGTTGGAGCCGTCACCGCTAGCGGCCGGTTCGGTAAGACGGGGGCCGATCAAGTTCGCCAACGGGCCGTGTAAATCTTGGTTACCGCCTTCACGATGTACCACTACCAGCCGCAAGATAGCCGCTTTATTGGACGGTTCACTATCGCTTGGATCAGCCGCTTCGCCGTTAACCTCGCCCGGCGCGACCGGCCGGCGAATAGCTAACTCCGCCAGGCGCGCGGTCAGTTCGGCCCGCGCCCGGGTTATATTGTTAATTTCGACGGACAGCCCGGCCAGCTCTCCGATCAGCGTCTGTCCGACGGCCCTGGCCAGCCGGACGTCTTCTTCCAGGGATGCCAGCTTAGAACCGTATCCATCTATAGCGTCTTTGCAAACGGCGTACTCCTTGCGGCATTGCTGTTCATGGTTGTCGGCTTTTCGCAGATCTTCCTGGCGATAGTACGAGGCGTTGTCATGAAGCGTAAATGCTTCGTTTGGGTCGCTAACCTCGGCCAGCCGTTGTTCCATTTGCTTGAGGGTTTTTTGACATCGGTACAAAGTGACCGCCGCTTCGTCCTTGCGCTCGCACAGCACTGGCAGGATTTGCTCTTTTTGGATAATCAGCTCTCGCAGATCGGCTATGTTTTCTTCTAGGCTCAAAACGGTCTGGCGATTCTGGCGCAGATCGTCGTCTAACGACTCGGCCTTAAGGCCGAGTCGTTGGTTCTGCCGAATCAGTTCGGACAAGTCCGCGCCGGCCCTTGCCACCTCTTGCGCCAGTTGGTTAACCAGCTCTAAATCGGTGGCCGCGTCCGCCGCGCCTAATTCAATAGAATCTCGGCAGTCGCCAGCCTGGTTAAGGGCGGACTGAGCCCGTTGATGCCAGGCGGCTAGGTCCAGCTCGGCTGGCGCGTTATCCGCCTCCGGCTCGATAACGTTTTCGGCTTGGTGCCCGTTGCGGGGCTTGGGAATGTCCCGCCAAAGCGTAGGTTCCGGTACTGGATGATGGGCTAGTTCCATGGCAGTTATGGCTCCTTAACCTCACGTGGTTATTAATTATTGGTAGATGGTTTTTTTCTGCACGGCGCAGCCTGAGCTGACTGGCTGCAGCTCGAATGGCCGCCCGGGGTCATTAGCCAGCCATCCGGTTTGTCCGGCGTAAGCGCTAGACCAACTTGGCAGCCGGTTGGTATCAATGGTCTCGATCAGACTTATGCTAAGAGGCGTTAACCCGTTGCCCTGAAGCACTTTCGGCACGACCTCGCTTAAAATAGCGGAGCGAGCCATATCGTCAAGCACTTTGCCGCATTTATTGGCTTTTTCAGACTCTTGTACGCTCAGCACCCGCATCGCTTTTGCCACATTAGGCGCTTCAGCGGCAAACACCCCCAAAGAGCGGTCAGTCGCGTTAGGGACGCCCAGTAAAATGGCCTCTTTCGCGGCCGGCGACAATGAAGCCAGCGGATTGATTAACTTAGCGCTCTTTTCGTCGAACTGCACCGACGGCAAAATTTTGCCCCAGTCTATGCGCAGCTTGGTACGATTATTTTGCTCGACAGCGCTAAACGCGCTCTCTGGCCCGGGGCATAACTGGAGTTTTAAAACGGCACCAGCGGTAACCGGGTTGCGCGGCAGTTCAAGCTTAACCTTGCCGTTGCTGGTTGGTATATCCCAAGACGAAATAGCTGTGGCGTTAACGGTTGCCTGCTCGCCCACCGGCACGCATTCCTTCCACTTAGAGCCGTCCACTTTAAAATTAACGGCAACCGGCGCGGCGGGAGAAGCGGCTTCGGGCGATTGAGCCACGGATGGCTGGTTGGCCGGAGAAGGCGACGACCCGGCCGATGGCTCCTGGGGGGATGGAGCGGGCGCCGGTTTGGCAGGTGCCGGGCGCGAGCTATAAGAAGTACCCTGAATGCTAACGGCCGCGAAGCCCATTAAAGCCAGCATCGTAACCGCGCTACGAGCCGCCATACGACGGCCGGCGGGCCGGCGGGCCTCCTTGTCGGCCGATTCGGCGCTATCATCAGTTTTAACTGCCTCCGGTTCGGCAAGCGGCTCGGAGTAAACAGCATCGGCGGGCGCGTCGGCTTGGTATTCCGGGCGGCCGTAAACCTTGATCAGCCTGTCATCTTCAACGACCATGCCAACCACCTCTAGCCCGTCAAATGGCGACGGCGGTTTAACCGCTTCAATTACGGATGCCGTGTCGCCGTTGACCGCCGCGCCCTGCCGCTGCCGAGGTACCTGAGGGACCGTATCGGTCATCTGCCCGATATCCCCAGTTCGCTGCTGTTGCCTGGCCATTTCCGCCGCCCTGGCCAGCCGGTCACCAAACGACTCTCCACCGGCAATCGTTGTTCGCTGTCGTCTTTCAAACATCGTCCAAATACCCCTTCTTAGCGGCCCGCCAAACCGGACACCGTTTTAAGTACTGCCGTGTCAACTTTGCAGTCTTGGTTGCCGCCGGTTAAGGTTAAGTCTTTGGGAGCCATGCCCAACTTCTTGGCAATGTCGTTGGCATCGGGAACCGGCGGCGCCGGAACGGTCAGGTCGCCGGGCGCCAGCGGTTTTTTAGACCTTTGAAACTCAACTGTTATGCCGTTTTCGGCCAGCCGTTTCAACAGGTCGGCCGCCTGCTGGTTGCCCGTCTCGGCCAATAAACCGGCGCTTGCCAGAAAGCTGTTTTTTAGGTGTTCTTGAACGCCTTCGGCGGTCATGGCCACCAACACCGGCCCGCAAGCGGCCGCCGCCGACTTGCCGGCATAATCTTTGACCGCCTCTACCCTGAACGGGTCGTCGTTATTGCTCAAAAGACTGCCGGCTTTGCGCAGCTGCCCGTTGTCGGTATTGATCATCGGTTTGCCGTCGGGCCCGATCTTAGTGCTGATAAAAGCATTCATGGTCAGGTTTTCGGCGTCAACTATAGCTTTAACCTTCCAGGCGCCCGACTTGTCCAGATAAGGCTTAAGTTCGATGGCCTGTTTGGACCCCTGCTGGGCAGTGGTTTTGTTTTGGCGGGCTTCGGGGGGCCGGTTCAGAATTTCTTGCAGCCGCACGTCAGCCGTAACGTCGGTTTCGCTGCTGGTACCGGGCAACCCCAAGCCTAGCAAATGGTTCACCGTTGACAGTTTGCCGCTGGCTTCGGCCCTGCCTTCCACCAGGATAATGCTGTCGGGCAGCTTAACTTCGTTAAGAGCCGTCTGGACCTCGAGCAGGCCAATCTGGTTAGGTTTCATGGCCTCGATCGCCCTAACGCCCTGATCAATGGCATTGTTGGTGATTTTATTAACCTGGTTGAACGTCCAGATCATACTGCCCGCCGCCGTCGCCAAAATCATGCCCAGCGCTCCCAGGCTTCTGATGGTCTTGCCTCTTTCGCGCGCCCGGGCCACCTCCGGATCATCGGTTTCCGGCAAGTTGCGACGGTCGGCTACCCGCCTGACTATCTCCGTGCCCAGTGGCAATAACGGTCCCATAAGTTATTCCTCCTGCCTCTTGCCCCGATTTCTTTAAAAATAAAGTGGGGCCTTAAGCTTAACTTGATGTAAGCGGTGATTGGAACATAGGGTGGGCAAATACTGCCTCCCGCATACGCGGCCGCTTTGGCCGACGGTATTAATGCGCTAACTATATGCCCGCAATTTTTAATTTGTCAATAACAATCTAACATTTTTTATAATTAGTCATTTTTATTGAACAATAAGCTTAAGCGATTTGATAGCGCTGGGCCCGCTAGATACTAGGGGGCGCCGAGCTGTCTTAGGCTGGTTGGCGGCAGAGCGCCGAGCAAAAATAAGCGCTGCCAGAGCACCGCCGGCAAACCAAAACCAGCCGGTTGCAGCTTGGTAAAGCGCAATTTTGATAACGGCTGGTAGGCCGGCGGCATTCACGGCAACGGCCGATGGTTTTGGCTCCGGGGCTGAATTTCAGGCTCATTCTGCTGTCGAAAACGTAAAGCGAGCCCTCCCACAGGCCGCTGTCGCCAAAGGCTTCGCCGTACTTGACTATGCCGCCGTCAAGCTGGTAAACATCCTTAAAACCGTGCTGCTTCATTAAAGCCGACAGAATCTCGCAACGTACCCCTCCGGTGCAATAGGTTACGACCGGCCGGTTTTTAAGATGGTCGTAGTGGCCGCTGCCCAGCTCGCCCAAAAAGTCGCGAGTGGTTTTGGCGCCGGTCACCACGGCGTTTTTAAAACGTCCAATCGCCGCCTCGTAGTCGTTGCGCCCGTCAAAAAACACCACCTCGTCGCCGCGCTTGGCGATCAGGCGATGCAGTTGATCGGGCTTGAGCCGCTTGCCGCCGCCCACGACGCCGCAGGCGTTAACCCTGATTTGATCGGGCGCGCCAAAAGTGACTATTTCGGGCCGGGTCTTCACGCTCAGCCTTGGAAAGTCATCCCGGCCGCCGTCGGACCATTTGAATTCAATGCCTGCAAGCGGCGGATAGGCACCGGTCTGCCTGGCGTATTCTTTCAGTTCCGCCAGTTCGCCGCCGACGGTGCCGTTAAGTCCGTGCGGCGAAATCAGGATACGGCCCTTCAGATTGAGCCTTTGACAGAGCGCGGTCTGCCAAAGCCGCACGGTTTCGGGATCTTTAATCGGCGCGAATTTGTAATATAACAGGATTTTTTGCATCGGTTTTCGAGCCTCCGGCGCCAAAGTCTCACGTGGCGACGGGAACCGGTGGGGCGTTTTACGGATTATTCTCTAACGAACTGGGCTTGGGTTCTTTTTGTCCCTTGCCGCCCGGGCGGTCCTCTTCGGCCTGGCCGGTCTGCTCGGTGTCTTCGCCGTGTTCGGCCTCTATCTCGGACACGTCTTCGGGCTCAGCGTCGCCTCCGGCGGCTTCGTTAGCCGCCTGCAGCGCGCTCGGCTCGTAAACGCTGGCGATCACCCGTTCATCGTCGTCTTCTTGAAGCTCGACGCCCTCGGGCAAATTGATGTCGGCCACGGTAACGTGCTGGCCGGGTTCGCTGAGGCGTTCAATGGACACCTCCAGTCGATCGGGCAAGTTGGCCGGCAGGGCGGTAACGGGTAGGGTCTCCAAGGTTTGCAGCACTACCAACCCGGATTTTTCGGCCGGGCTTTCGCCCTCGCCCAGCAGCACCACCGGAATTTCGGCCTCAACTTTCTCGTTTTGCTTAACGGCGTGAAATGAAACGTGCCGCAGCGTGCGTTTAACCGGGTCAACGTCCACCCGCTTAATCATGGCCAGGCGTTTTTTGCCCTCTAAGTTCAGGTAGACGGGATGGTGCCGGCCGGCTTGGCGGTAAACCTTATCCATCAACAGCGCCGGCGCGCTAACGTTCTCGGCCGTCATATCCGCGCCGTAAATTACTCCGGGCACTTCGCCCTGCCGGCGTAAGACGGCTACTTTTTTACCGGTTACGCCGCGCGGCTGCAGTGATAGTTCAATCTTGTCGCTGCTCATGATGGGTCAAAAGTCTTTCAGGCATTCCTCTGGTTAGACATTATAGCAGAACGGCGCCGGACTCTTTAAAAATGATATACTGCTAAATCAGTGATACCGGGCGTAAATTTGATAGATTTTATCCGTGCCGTCGGCGTTTTGGGCGTGATGGCGGTGGTCTTTGCCGAGTCTGGCCTGCTGATCGGCTTTTTTTTGCCAGGCGACAGCCTGCTGTTCACCACGGGGCTGTTGGCCCAGCAGGGGGTTTTAGGCGGTATCAGCGTGCATTGGCTGGCGCTGCTGCTGTTCGCGGCGGCGGTCTTGGGTGATAACGTCGGCTACACTTTTGGCCGCCGGGTAGGACGACGCTTGTTTAAGCGGCCTGATTCGTTGCTGTTTAGCCACGAAAACCTGACGCGAGCCGAAGCGTTTTATCAGCGCTATGGCGCCAAAACCATCATGCTGGCCAGATTCATTCCAGTAGTACGCACTTTCGCGCCGATTCTGGCCGGCGTCGGCAAGATGCCCTATGGTGTATTCGTGCTGTTCAACGTCGCCGGAGCGCTGCTTTGGGCCGTCGGGTTAACCTATGCCGGCTATTACGCCGGCGGTTGGTTCCAGTCGCGCGGCATCGGCATCGACCGCTATCTGCTGCCGATCGTTCTGCTAATCGTAGCCTTGTCAATAGCCCCGCCGCTGTGGCACCTACTAAAAGATCCGTCCCGCCGCCGACAGCTTATCCGAGCGCTCTTAAAACGCCGCTAAAGCACCTGTTTTAAGTAGCGGCCAGTGTGCGACTCTGGCGCTTTGGCCACCTCTTCGGGCGTACCGGCGGCCACCAGGTAGCCGCCCGCTTCGCCTCCCTCCGGCCCCAAATCGATCAGGTAGTCGGCGTTTTTAATGACGTCCAGGTTATGCTCGATGATTACCATGCTGTTGCCGGCGCTCACCAGAGCCTGCAGCACCTGCAGCAGCTTTTTAACGTCGGCGCCGTGCAGCCCGGTGGTGGGTTCGTCGAGAACGTAAAGGGTCCGGCCGGTGGCCCGGCGCGATAGCTCGCTTGCCAGTTTGATCCGCTGAGCCTCGCCGCCCGAAAATGTGGTGGCCGGCTGACCCAGCTTGATGTAGCCCAGACCGACTTCCAGCAGAGTGGACAGCTTGCGCGACACCACCGGTATGTTGCCAAAAAACTCGGCGGCCGTTTCGACGGTCATCTCTAATACGTCGGCAATCGAGGCGCCTTTGTATTTTATCTCCAGCGCCTCACGGTTATAGCGCCGCCCCTTGCACTGCTCGCAAGTAACGTAAACGTCGGGCAAAAAGTGCATTTCGATTTTTATCACGCCGTCGCCCTGGCAGTTTTCGCAGCGGCCGCCGCGCACGTTAAAGCTGAAGCGGCCGGCACGGTAACCGCGAATATTCGATTCCGGCGTAGCGGCGAACAGTTCGCGAATCGGCGTGAACATACCGGTATAAGTGGCCGGGTTGGAGCGCGGCGTGCGGCCGATCGGCGATTGATCGATCACGATAATTTTATCAAGATGCTCCACTCCCTCCAGGGAGTCGTGCCGCCCCGCCACTTCGTGCGAACGATGCAGCCGGCTGGCCAGTTCTTTGGCCATAATGTCGTTTACCAGAGTAGACTTGCCGGAGCCGCTGACGCCGGTGACCACCGTCAACAACCCCAGGGGAATATCAAGAGTGAGATCTTTCAGGTTATGCTCTTTGGCGCCAACGATTCTTAGCGTCTTGCCGCCGGGCTGGCGTCGTTTGCGTGGCACGGCGATAGAATCGCGCCCTGATAAAAAGCGGCCGGTCGGACTGTTCGGGTTGGCCGCCACCGCCTGGGGCGTACCGGCAGCGACAACCTTGCCGCCGTGAATGCCCGCTCCCGGCCCTATGTCCAAAAGATAATCGGCCGATCGGATAGTTTCCTCATCGTGTTCAACCACGATAACCGTATTGCCTAGGTCGCGGAGATGCTTCAGGGTGTTAATCAGCCGCTCGTTGTCGCGCTGATGCAGCCCGATCGAAGGCTCGTCCAGCACATAGAGCACGCCCTGCAAGCCGGAGCCGATCTGGGTAGCCAAACGAATCCGCTGAGCCTCGCCGCCCGAAAGGGTGTTGGCGGCCCGGTTCAGTTCCAGGTAGCCCAAGCCGACGTCAAGCAAAAACTGTAGCCTGGCAACGATTTCGCGAACGATCTGACTGACGATCACCTGCTCTTGCCGGCTGAAGGCAAGGCCGCTTTTAAACAGTTCCAGGGCGCTAATGACGCTTAAAGAACAGATGTCCATAATGTTCAGGCCATGCACTTTAACCGCCAGGGCTTCCGGACGAAGGCGGGCGCCGCGGCAGGCATGGCACTCCAGCTCTCGCATAAAGCGCTCTATGTCCCGGCGCATGAAGTCGCTTTCGGTTTCGCGGTAGCGCCGCTCCAGGTTGGGCACTACGCCCTCGTAAGTTGATTCGAACGAGCGGCCGCCGCCAAGCGGTATACGGTAAGTCTGGCTGCCGGTGCCGTGAAGAATGACGTCAACCGCAGTTTGATCAAGCTGGCCTACCGGCACGTGCAAGCTGAACCCCTGTCGCTCCGCCAGGGCGGCCAGTTTTTTCATCCACCAGGCATCGCTGTTAACCCGGTTATAAGGGCGAATCGCCCCTTCGGCAATGGTTAAGCGGGGGTTAAACACCAGATCAGGGTCAACCTCCAACCGGCTGCCCAGCCCGGTGCAAACCGGACAAGCGCCGTGAGGCGAGTTAAAACTAAACAGGCGCGGCGCTAGCTCGGGGATAACCACATCGGGGTGGTCAAGGCAGGCATAACGCTGGCTGTAAATCTGCTCCGCGCGGCTGTCGGCATCCAAAACCAGCACGGTGCCTTCGGCTACCTCCAGAGCCTGCTCGATAGACTGAGCGATCCGGCTCACGGTGTCGGCTGACACCACCACCCTATCGACTACCAGCTCGATGGTATGTTTCTTGTTTTTATCAAGGGGTGGCCACTCGTCAAGCGCGTAAACCACGCCGTCAATCCGGGCTCGGGCGTAACCAGCCCGGGTAAACTGTTCGGGCACGTGAGCAAACTCGCCTTTTTTATCGTTAACGATCGGTGCCAGAACCATCAGCCGGCTGCCTTCGGGCCGCCCGGCCACTTCATCGACGATCGCCTGGACGGTGCGTCGGCTGACCGGCCGAGCGCAGATCGGGCAATGCGCGGCGCCGGCCCGCGCGAACAACAGGCGCAGATAATCATAAATTTCGGTTACCGTAGCGGCGGTCGAACGCGGGTTGCGGCCAGCCGATTTTTGATCGATGCTGATGGCCGGACTAAGGCCGTCAATCTGGTCAACGTCCGGCTTCTCCATAATGCCCAAAAACTGCCGGGCATAGCTGGATAGGCTCTCGACATAGCGCCGCTGCCCTTCGGCGTAGATGGTGTCAAACGCCAGGCTGGATTTGCCGGAGCCGCTTAGCCCGGTGACTACCACCAGTTTGTCGCGCGGAATCGTTACGCTGATATTCTTAAGGTT
>SCKW01000030.1 GCA_004100265.1 Candidatus Chaera renei | reverse complement strand
CAGGCCGTCCGGCATGATGTTGCCGGCGTTGTTGGTCAGGCGGCCCTGGAAGTTGAGCTTAAGCGGTACGGTCTGGACGGCTTGGAGGGGGGAGGAAGCCACCGCCGTTAACCAAAGCAACGAAACAAAAGCCGTGCCTAATATCCGTAACCTAAAACGCCTCTTAAGCTGCCTGCGGCGTACGGTAAAAGCGCGCTGCACCCGATACGTTTTTGGCCCATGACTCCCTTTTATTTGGCCGCTTCGCCTGTTTGACTGACTTAAGCGTTACAACAATTATAAGCGCTAACAGAATAGATGCAATTGAAGAGCCTGCGGCCCTATCAGTTAGGGGCCGCCACCGTGCCGGAACCGTCGGCCCAGACATTGTCCGACCAGACGTTGCCGGCGTTAAACGCCCAGGCGGTAGCCGGCCCGTAAAGGCCGCACTGCGGATTGTACTTCTTGCCAAAGTAATTGTTTAGATAGCGAACGTTGGTGCCGTTAGGATAAGGCTTGCCAGCCGCCGAACCGGCATAGGTGCAGTAGCTGCCGCTGGTGTTAAACAGGTTGTACTGCACCAAAGCGTTGTCGATCGGGCCGAAGTCGCCGAACATGGCCAGCGCCGCCGAACAGCCCCCTTGGTCATCGCCACCGACACATTCCAGATTATTATGAATAACCTGGTAATTGTTACCGCCGTTACTGAGGATGGCTTCCATGTGCGAAGCGGTTACGTAAACTAGATCGTGTATCCAGCTGTCGCGCACCACCACGGTGGTATCCATGGCCGCGCCCACTCTGGCCCCATAGATATTGCAGCGGATGCAGGTGTAGTTCGAATTGCCTATCATGGCGTAGTCGCCGCAACCTTGGCCGTTCAGTTCGACGTCCTTAACCGTTACCGGCCCGTTGGCGTTGTCGTAGCCGACGTCAATCGCCCCGCCCGGCCCGCAACCGCGCACCCTGGTGTTTTGAATGGTAACGTTTTTGGCCCTGACGTAAATAATGCCCGTAACGTCCAGCGCGTTGACCACCGTGCCGTCCTGGGTGATGGTAAACGAACCGCTCGGCGTCAAGCTGGTGCCGGGAGGCACGCCGGTGCAGCTGGCGTCAGGAAAAGCCGGAAAGGCCGGGCAAGACCGCCCGCCGGGGCCTGGCGGTGGTGGCGGAGGAGGTGGTGACGGAGGCGGAGGAGTACCTCCCCCGCCGCTGGGCGGCGGTGAAGTTGGCGGCGTTCCCGGTGCCGGCGGCTGAGCGGGATTAGACGAAGTGCCGGCATTAGGCCTGGACGAGCCGGCAGCCGGCTTGTTTACCGCTATCGGAGCAACCGGCTTGGGCGCCGGCCCGGCTGTTTTGCTTGGTTTAAACGGCGTATCGGCCGGCGGGGTGCTGACCGGCGAGCCGATTTGCGGATTAAACAAACTGGCATAAACCGGCACCAGCACCCGTATGGCCATCAGTCCGAACGCCAAAAGCACTAGCCCGCCCAAAAAAAGCTGTTTGCGTACCAGCCACAAAAGACCGATAGTTTGCTTGATATGGCGCAGCATTTTTGTTTTTAGCGCGGACCCGCGACTTTTAATCTGCTTACGGTTAATGGTTGCACCGTTAAAACTAAAAAGCAAGTACTTTTTTTAAAAAATCCGGGCATGGCGGCGTCGCGCCGAAACTGGTCTTTAGGCGAGCCGCCCTATTTTGCAGTTTTGGCGCGTTTCTTTAAAACCAGCAGACGGCGGACAACCCACCCCAAAAGACCGGCCGTCGCCAAAATCAGCGGCAACAACCATCGCCAAAAGCCGGTTATCATTACCACCCACCGGGAGTAGTGGGCATCGGCGATTTGCACGTCCAGCTTATACAGGCCTAGCCGGCTGACGGGCACGTTAAAGTCAAACCGGCGTTCAACTCCCGCCATCACCAGCGGGCCGCTGATATCTTTTTGAAATGTCGACGGGCTTAGTCTGAGCGTGCCGTCGGCAAAATAACCGCCGCCGGAGCCGGTATTTTTGACGGTCAACCGGCCGCTAATCCCCTCGCCCGTTTGCAGCCAGGCAACCCGCGCCGCGGTAATAGCGGCCTGGCGGGGGCCGGGCGAGCCATTCTGCAGCACCAGCAGCGTACCTACCTGAACTCGCGCGGTTAACGATCCCGGCGCGGCGGCCGGAGCGGCGGTGGTGGCAAAAATAGCCGCAAAAACGTCGCCCCCGGGCAGCTTTCTGCCGTCAATCGTAAAAAATACTCTCCACGACTCCCTGGGACCCAATTTTATGGTTTTCGCGTCGGTAATAATGCCGGCGCTGATCTGGGCGGAGTCGTAAAAGCTCAGGTTGCCCGATGAGTCCTGCTTGAACGCCCGGACGCTCAACTCTATCGTCAGCGGCGCGTTGCCGGGGTTGGCTATATCCAAGAAACCTTTCTTAACTTCATTGGGACTAATCGTCGCGCGGTAGTAAAGCGGCCTGATTTGCAGACCCAGCGCCGCCGCCCGGTTGGAATACGCTACCGCGCCCAGCAGCGCGGCGGCGGCAATCGCCAAGACGGCCGCGAACGCGAGCAGTGACCGCCTTTTAAGCAACCTCATGGCTGAAGAGTGGCGCTATAGGTTACGGTATTTTGGTAGTCGCCCTGGGGCTGGTTGCCGGGAACGTCTACCCGCATCTGGATGTTTAAAACGTCCTTGCTGCCGGCGGTAAATCCGGAGCGCGAGTAAAAGGTGGTGTCGGTCAGCGGAATGGCGGCGTAATTAAAATTGGGGCTGCTCCCCCATTTGGCCGGGACGCCTATGCCGCCGGTTATGGTAAAACCCAGCCCCTTGGTAGTGCCCTCGGTCCAGGCGGCCGGCGCGGCAATGGTGCCGCCGTTGTTAACGGCCGGAATCGTGTTGCTGCCAGAGGTTAAATCCTTGTCCTGGCGGATGGCCAGATTGTAAGACGGCGCGTCGGTTTGCACCACCGCGTCGGCACCCAGCGTTTGCGACACCCCTGCCACCAGGGTTGAGGGGAAAGCCAGGCCGGCCGGCACGCCAAGGTTGGCGGCGTCGTAGTCGGCCTTAAGCTCGCTGCCGGTTAGTACCCGACTGAACAGTTTTGTCTCGTCTATCGTACCGCTCAAATACTTTAAGCTGCCGCCGAGCGGGTTTTTAGCGCTGGCGATTTCCAGGCGGTCCAGGCCCGTGCCGTCGTAACTGATGGATCCGCTGGTGGTGGCGGTCGCCTCTTGGGCGCCGTTGACGTAAATTTTCAGCGAGCCGCTCGGGCCGCTTAAAGAAACTGCCAGGTGGTACCAGGTGTTCGCGGCAAGAGCGCTGACGGCCGTCAGCTTGCCGCCGGACACCACGCTAGAGGCAAAGTAGGGCTTGTTGTCTGTGCCAATACCCAACATCCACCCGGTTGAGCCGGCCGGGTCTTTGCCTATGGAGAAAACCGCTTGGTCCACGCCCGTGGTCGTCAGCCGGACCCAGGTTTCCGCAGTGAAAGTTTGGGGCAACAAAGACCCGGTGGCGGTAGCCCAAGCGTCCTGGCTGCTGCCGTTAAAACTCATCGCCTGGCCAACCTTACCGGTAGCCCAGGCCGGCGCGGCGGTGGTATCCAGCGAGTTATTGTTGGGGCTAAAGTCGTTCACCCTGGTTCCAGTGTTCTCGTCGAACGGATAGTAGGCCAGCAGCCCCGCCGGCTGCACGCTTAAAGATATAGACTGCTGCAATGTGGCCACGTAGCCGTAACCCAGCTTGTAACTGCCGCTGGTGCCCGTGCTGGCGGCGCCTTCGCCGCCGGTTGAAAACAGCCGATAATCAGCCGAGCTGGCCGGCCCTCCGAACGTGCTGCCAATATTGGCGTCCAGGCGATAATTGGGGCTGGTCAAGGTGGCGGCGGACAGGGGCAAGCCGGAGAGTCCGCCCAGCCATAACGCCGCGACCATTACCCCAAAGGCCAACAGGCGGTCTCCGGCAAGCATAAACCTATTCATTACTTAATACTCTAGCAAAAGCCAGCCCTAGAGTAAAAAGGCGGCGCCAATCAATAACAAGCCGGCCAGGCGCACCGCCAGATTAGCAAGGAGCGACGCGGCCGAATTGGCGGCCGCGGCTTGGCTGGCAACCGGCGCTGGCCCGGGGCGCAGCAGCCGAGGCACCGCCGTTAGGGCCTTCTTAGCAAATTCCCAAGAAGCGCCGAGCACTGTCATCAGGCCGCCTGTCACCATGGCGGCAACTTTAACGTAAAGGCTTAAATCCAGCGGCGGCAATTTGTCAAAATCCAATACGCCCATGATCGGCTTCACGGTGTTCAGGCGGTTGGGCGCGGCATCAACCGGCGACAAGCCGGCAGGACTAATCCGCAAACCCGGCAGGCTGGTTGGCGTGGGTCCGCCCGGCGCGACCGGTGGAGTCACGCCCGGCTGGTAAGTTACTACTATCGAGGCCGATCCGTTATTTTTTTGACAGACATCGATCGCCACCAACTTAATCGTATGGGTGCCGGCAGCCAGTTTAACCTCGGTGGTGAACGTTTGGCTGCCCGCCGGCAGGGTTTGGCTGTGGTCGTAGGCGCCGTCAACCGTTACGTCAATTTGCGAAGCCTGCTTAACATTGCCGCTGACGATTACGCTGCTGTCGCCGACCACCGAATCGCTGGGCGGAGAAGTAACGGTTATTACCGAGCCGCCATCGTCGCAAAGCTGCACCCATACGTTGGTGCTTTGCGCCCGCAATGGCGGGCCGACCACCAAAGCATAAACCGCGAGGCTTGCGGCGGCGGCCAGAATAAAACCGGCGCGCCTAGTTGCCGCGGCGTAGTTTAAGCACATAGTAGATTCCGGCCGCTCCAATTACCAGAACCATCAGCGCGGCGACCCAGCGCGGCATAATTAACACCCAAAAATTCACGGTGCGGTTTTGATCTAAAAATTTGATATCGGCGCTCACCTTGAACAGGCCGATCGGCGGTACGTCCTGCCAAACCAGAGGCAACCGCCTGACAGTTGCCGGCAGTACCGAATAGACGGTTTCGTTTTGGTATTTGGTCCGGCCAAAAACGTCGCTGACCCTAAGCTTAAGGTTGGTTTCAAAATCAACGTTGCCGGTATTTTGCACCCTGGCATAGCCGCTCAGCGGCGGGCGGGTTTGCCAAAACGGCAGCTTGGCTCCCAAAAAACTGCCGCCCTGGCGGTACGCTCCGGTAACGGTGACGTATAAAATACTGCCGACCCGCTTTTTTCTGACGATAGAGTTTTCGCCGGGCTGAGAGGCAGGCTGGCTTTCGGCGAAAATGACCCCGTAGTGCCCGCCGGGCGAAGCGTTAAGCGGTATCCTGACGGAATAGTTCACCGTCACCTTCTGCCCGGGCTGCAAACTGTAGCGGGAGGCCTCGAACTGCACCCATTGATAGGCGTCGGCCCCCGGCACGTCTCGGCTGAAATCCGGCTGATAATCTTCACCGATCACAGTATAGGGACGAGCGTAAACCACGAAATCGTAAGGCACGTCGCCATCGTTAATAACCGTCAGGCTGTCGTTGATACTACCGCCCGGCGGCAAGGCGTAACGCTTGCCGGTGGGCGATAAGGTGATTCTTTCTTGCGGCGGCGTGGCCTGACTCTGGGCCGATACGGCGGCGGAGCTAGCGCCAACAACCGCCGCGGCCAACAACAAAACGGCGGCCACGGCCGCAAGAGCTCTGATCAAACCAAAAAAACGATGGTTAAACCGCTTCACGGGTTGGTAACGGCGGTGTAGGTAACTACGTCGGTATAGGTGCCGGCCGGTTTAGCGGTGCTCACCTTGGCGCCATACCAAACGGTCGTCGGGTCTGAGGAGGCCGTGGTAGAAGTGGTCTTTAGAGTGTTGGGCGAACCCGATGCCGGCACTCCCGCCCAAGTAAAAGCGGTGTTGGCCACGTTGGATTCGGCCGAGGTAGGGCCGGCACCGAAGCCGCCCACCCCGTCAACCCGGTAACCCCAGCTGTTGGTGGCCAGGGCGGTCGGCGTAGCCTGGGTGCCGGTATGAGCGGCGATCGTGTTCGCGCCGTTCACCAAACTGGTGGTAGCGTCGGCGTCGGCAAGGCTAAGCGCGTAGCCGGTAGAATTATTAGTGGTAACGCTAACCGTATCGGAGGCGCTGGTCATGGCGCCGGCGCTGGTTGGGGTGATGGCCAGGTTAACGGTGGTGCTGGTGGTCATGCTGATAACCGCCGCCACCTGGGCGTTCACCGTAGTGTTTTGAGTAGTCGTAACGGCGGAAACCGCCACCGGTGCCGCCAGCAATAAAGCAACGATGGCTATCGGCAGGGCCGATTTTAAGTTTTTAACCAGTAGATTAGCCATGGATATTAAAATTTTGACCTGTTAGTTTTTGGTGTTTGATTTAAATCAATTCTTTCAAGCATAGGCGCTCTTGTCAATTATTTTATTACCCTGCGCCTTATTTCATCAATGGCTTGGCGGGTGTTTTGAAACAATAGGCTGTCCATGCCAGCGGCCGCGGCGCCGGAGCAGTTATCCAGGCTGTCGTCAACCAGCAAGCACTCGCCGGCGGCCAGGTTCAGCCGCTCGGCCATGATTTTATAAATAGACGGGTGCGGCTTAGACAGTCCTTCTTCGCCGGATAGCACCACTGCGTCGAACAACCGCTGCCGCTGGCCGGGCAAAAAATACTTGTCCATGGCGCCGGGAGCGATATTGCTCAGCATGCCCAGTTTCACGCCCGGCCGCAGACTTTGGGCGTATTCAAGTAGGCGCTCGTTTACAACCAGCTCCAAATCGTCTTTGCCGGCAACGGCCGCCGGCAGGTAAAGCACTCCGAAACAGTCAAGCACCAGCCCGCCGATCATAGCTCGCCCCAGTTTTGGCCCACGGTCACGTCCACCCTAAGCCGGATACCCAAATCGGGATAAGCCTTTTCCATCGTCTCTTTTAGCAATCGGCCCAAGGATTCGGCGTCCCGGCTAGAGCATTCCGCCAGCAGCGAATCGTGGATCTGCAGCAAAAGCCGCGGCGGCTGATCGCCGCGCCACTTGGCCGAGGCGATTTTTTGACTGGCCGCCAGCATAGCCATTTTCATCAGGTCCGCTTCGGTGCCCTGAATCGGCATGTTGGCCGCCGCCCGGGCGGCGGCTTCCCGAACAACAAAGTTACTCGACAACAAGTCCGGTGTCGGACGGCGTCTGCCAAGCAGCGTTTCCACGTAACCGCGGCGCTTGGCCCGCTCCAGCGTTTGGTCTATGTAGCGCTTGATCGGGGCGCGCAAGCGAAAATAGTCGTCAATAAATCGTCTAGCCTCCCCAAAACTCATCCCCGAAGCTTCGCTTAGTCCGTGCGGGCTCATGCCATAAAGCACGCCGAAGTTGATAATTTTCGCGACGCGCCGTTGATCTTTGGTAACTTGATCAAGCGGCACGCCCAGCACGTCGCTGGCCGTTTTGGCATGAATATCAAGACCGTTGTCAAAGTCTTTAATCAGCTGTTTGTCGCCGGCCAGCACCGCCGCCAGGCGCAGCTCAAACTGGCTGTAATCCGCGCCCACCAGTACGTTACCGCTGGCCGGCACGAAAGCCTGCCGAATGCGCTGGCCCAAAGGCGTGCGAATAGGGATGTTCTGCAGATTGGGGTTGGCACTGCTCAGCCGTCCGGTGGCCGCCACGTCCTGGTTGAAAGTGGTGTGCAAACGTCCGTCCCGACCTACCTGCTCCGGCAGAGTGGCGATATATGTGTTCAGTAGCTTGGTCAGCTCACGGTGTTTTTCGATCAAGCCTATCACCGGATGAGCCCCGCGCAGCTTGGTCAGCTCGCGCTGACCGGTGGAATAGTTGCCCGATTTGCCTTTTTTAACCCCTAAAATGCTCAGGGCTAGTTTGCCATACAGGGCGTCGGCCAACTGGGAGGGGCTGGCCAGGTTAAACTGATAACCCACGTGGTCGTAAATTTGCACCTCGACGCCGGCTATCAACCCGGACACCTCTTTGCTCATTTGCTTGAGCAACTCGACGTCCAGCCCGATACCCTCTCTCTCCATACTAAACAGCACCAGCGACAAAGGAAAATCGATCTGCTGGGCTACCCGCTTAACCCCCGGCAGTTTATCCAGCTGACGCCGCTGCTCCTGTGTCACCCGCCACAGCCCCCCCAAACAAGCCGCCGGATTGTCCATGCCGAAATCTTCCGGCAGCAGCGCCTCCAGGCTGCGCTCTCGCCTGAGCGGATCCAGTAAAAAAGCCGCCTGGCGGCAGTCGTGAACCACTGGACCGGGCAAAGACAGGCCGAAAGCGTCCAGCTGATGCGCGGCGGTTTTAATGTCGTAAGCCGCCCAGCCGTCCGGATTTTGCAACCAGCGCCGAGCGTCCTTTAATTCGGCGGTTTTTTTTAAGTTAAAAACCGCCGCCGTTTTGCCGTCCCAAGTCAGCCACAGCCTGGCGCCCGGCTGGTCAACGTGAAGCAGGCCAAAGTGTTTGACCGCGGCCGTGGCGGGCGC
This sequence comes from Candidatus Chaera renei, assembly GCA_004100265.1. Classification (GTDB taxonomy): domain Bacteria; phylum Patescibacteriota; class Saccharimonadia; order Saccharimonadales; family Saccharimonadaceae; genus Chaera; species Chaera renei. The sequence continues at coordinate 724 of SCKW01000030.1, read as the reverse complement.
GGTTACGGCCAGGCCGGAGGCAGCCGGCCGAAGAGACCGCGCGGCCTTATCCGCCAGCGACGGCGAGACGCGCATGTATGTAGGCAGTTTACTCAGCAAAGAATTGAACTCCAGCTCTTTGAGCAGCCCGGACAGCTTGCGGGCGTCCAGGCCCTTGACGTCGGCCTCCTTAAGGTCTAGCGTGACCGGCGCGTCCAGCCAAAGACGTGCAACCTGCTTGCTTAGGTCGGCCGATTGCCGGCCGGCCTCTAATTTGGCGCGCAGAGCCGGTTTGATCTCGGACAAGTGCCGGTAAAGCTCCTCCAGGCTGCTGTATTGATTCAGCAGCAAAGCGGCGGTCTTTTCGCCGACCCCCGGCACGCCGGGAATATTGTCGGAAGCATCGCCCTTTAGGGCCTTAAAGTCTAAAAACTGGTGCACGCTCAAGCCGTATTTGCGTTCAAACTGGGCGGGATCAAAAAACTCAATATTGGTAAAGCCCTGCTTTAAGGCATAAAGATGGGTTTTGGGGCCCAACAGCTGCAAGGCGTCCAGATCGGAGGTAATCAAACAGACTTCCAGGCCGTGTTTTTCGACGGCCTGCTTGGCCAGAGCGCCCATGATATCGTCGGCCTCGTAATCGTCCAGCTCGAACAGCGGCCAGTGAAAAGCCTTAAGCAATTCGTGCAACAGCGGAATCTGTTCGTAAAAGTCCGGCGGCGCCGGTTTGCGGCCGGCCTTATAT
>SCKW01000029.1 GCA_004100265.1 Candidatus Chaera renei | reverse complement strand
ACCATTTTGAGCCTTGCCGCCGAGCGGCTGCTGGGTCACCATGGTGTACGGGCCGATCGAGCGGGCATGGATTTTGTCGGCGACCATGTGGTGCAGCTTAATGATGTACATGCTGCCCACGGTGGTTGTTTCTTGAAAAGCCTCGCCGGTACGGCCATCAAACAGCTGAACTTTGCCGTCTTCGGGCAGGCCAGCTTTGGCCAGTTCGGCTTTAATGGTATCAAGGCTGACGCCGTTAAACGGCGGCGTGGCGACCTTGTAACCCAAAGCCCTGGCGGCCATGCCCAGATGCGTCTCGAATAGCTGGCCCAAGTTCATGCGTGAGGGTACGCCCAGCGGGTTCAGGATCACGTCAACCGGCCGTCCGTCAGCCATAAAAGGCATGTCGGCTTCTGGCAGGATCCTTGCCACTACGCCCTTGTTGCCATGACGCCCGGCCAGCTTGTCACCTACGGCGATCTTGCGAAGCTGCGCCACGAATATCTGAATCTGCATTAGTACGCCGGCTTTAAGCTCGTGGCCCTTTTCGCGGCTGAACACCTTAACCCCAACAACTTTGCCGTGCTTGCCGTTGCTCATACGCTGGGAAGTGTCGCGCACGTCCTTGGCTTTCTCGCCAAAGATGGCCCGCAGCAGCCTTTCTTCGCTGGAGAGCTCTTGTTCTCCTTTAGGAGTAATCTTGCCAACCAGGATGTCGCCGGCATGAACTTCGGCGCCAACCCGCACGATGCCGTCTTCGTCCAAGTGGCGCAGGCTCTCTTCGCTGACATTGGGGATGTCTCGAGTGACTATCTCGGGGCCAAGTTTGGTTTCGCGAACTTCAACCATAAAATCGTTAATGGTCACGCTGGTCAATTCGTCGTCTTTGACCAGCCGGTCGCTCAGGATAATCGAGTCGTCCATGTTGTAGCCGCCCCACGGCATGAAAGCCACCATCAGATCGCGGCCCAACGCCAGCTCGCCGCCGTCAATCGAGGCGCCCTCGATCAGCACGTCGCCGGCCTTCACTTTCTGGCCCCGCCCAACCACTACCTTTTGGTTAATGGAGTGGCCGTCGTTGCTGCGCTGAAAACGGGCCGGCCAGTAGGTTTTAACGTCTTTGCCGTAGCGCACCTGCACCTCGGCAGCTTCGGCCTTCACCACTTCGCCGTCGGCTTCGGCCGTAATTAGCTGGCCGGTATTGGCGGCCACGTGAGCCTCCATGCCGGTGCCGACAACGGGGCTGGTAGTGCGGATTAACGGAACCGCCTGGCGTTGCATGTTGGAGCCCATCAGGTTGCGGTCTATCCGGTTTTTTTCAATAAACGGGATAAGCGAGGCCGTCGTGCCGACGATCTGCTTGTAAGCCACGTCAAAATAAGTAACGTCGGACGCCTCGACCTCTTCCGGCGCCAGGTGGTTGCGGGCGGATACCCGCTCGGCGACAAACCGGCCATTTTTATCCAACTGGTTACCAGCGTCGGCGATCACCTCTTTGGCTTCGCTGGCGGCATCCATATATACCACTTCGTCGGTTACCTTGCCGTTCTTGACTTTTCGATACGGAGTTTCTAAAAAGCCGTACTCGTTGATACGGGCGTAGGTTGCCAGGTTGGACACCAGGGCGATGTTGGCTCCTTCGGGAGTTTCAATCACGCACAGGCGGCCGTAGTGCGTCGGGTGGACATCGCGCACCTCAAAACCGGCCCTTTCGCGGCTTAGGCCGCCGGGCCCCATGGCGCTCAGCCTCCTTTTATGGGCAAGCTCGCTCAGCGGATTGGTTTGCTCCATGAACTGGCTAAGCTGTGAGCTGGCAAAAAATTCGCGCACTGCCGCCACCACCGGCCGGGCGTTGATCAGCTGGCCGGGAGTAACGTTTTGGATATCGCTCATGCTCATGCGGTCTTTGGCGTTACGCTCCATTCTGAGCATGCCGATACGGAACTGCCGGCCCACCAGCTCGCCCACCAGTTTGACCCGCCGGTTGCTTAGAGCGTCAATGTCGTCTGGTGCCTCCTGGGCGTTGTTCAGCCGGATAATCTCGCCGATGATCGCCACCAGATCTTCCAGGCGCATAACCCGGTTTTCTATCGTGTTGGCAACGTCTAATTTGAGCCGCTGGTTCAGCTTGTAGCGGCCGACCCGCGACAAGTCGAAGCGCTTAAAGTCAAAAAAGATGTTTTCTACCAGGCCGCGGGCGTTGTCTACCGTGGCCAGCTCGCCCGGCCTCAGCCGGCGATACACCTCGATCAGCGCTTCGCTGGTACCGTGCGACGGATCTTTTTCTAGCGTGGCGTCAATGTAATTCAGGCTATCGGTATCCACCCGCTTAAACAGGTCTTTTAAGGCAACGTTTGTAGGATAACCAAGAGCCCTTAGCAGGGTGGTTACCGGAATTTTACGGCGGCGGTCTATCTTAACGTAAATAGCCCCGCCGGCGGCAGTCTCGAATTCCAGCCAGGCGCCGCGGCCCGGAATCAGCTTGGCGCCGTAATAGTTGCGCCCGGCGCCGACCGAAGCGGTAAAGAAAATGCCGGCGCTGCGGATCAGCTGGCTAACCACCACCCGCTCAACGCCGTTAATAATAAAGGTGCCGCGGGCGGTCATCCAGGGGTAGTCCCCCAGATAAATTTCCTGTTCGCGCACCTCGCCGGTTACTTTATTGGTCAGCTCGACCACCGCCTTGAGCGAGGCCTCGTAAGTCACGTTGTTTTCGTGGGCTTCGGATTCGCTGATCTTAGGATTCTCGAAGTGGTAGTCGCGAAAACGCAGCTCCAGCTTTTGGCCGGTATAGTCTTCGATCGGATTGATCTCGGCCAGTATTTCGCCCAGACCGGTCTCAACAAAATCACGCCATGAACCGACTTGGTGGGCAATCAAGTTGGGCAGCTGGATGGCGCCATCTTCTTTGGTAAAATAAACTCTTTTGGCGTTAGCAGTGGGTTGTTTTGCCATTCGGGCGCGTCAGCTCCTTAATCTTTATCTTTAGCTTGTTGCTTGGGGTTTGTCGTTTGGCGCCTGAAAAAGCCCTGCCCTAAACTTCGGATTTATCTGCGGCTGCCTTGTGGTGATCTCTGTTTTAAGCGAACATCGTTGGCGCTTCTTGATAGGAGTTCGATGTTAGCCCATGGCGCATGGCGCGCCTCAAGGACCGCAAGCTTCCCAAAGTTTACACTGACTTCATTAAATGAATATTATGAACCATCGGCCGGCTCGAAGTCAATAGCGTTTTAGGGTTAAACTTTGGCTATGATTTTATCGGCTACGCCGTAAGCGACAGCCTCTTTTGGGTCCATCCAGAAATCCCTTTCCATGTCGTTTTTGATTTTGGCCAGCTTCTGGCCGGTGTTTTTGGCCAATATCTCGGCCATCAGCTCTTTAATCCTTAAGGATTCACGAAGGTCGATTTCCATATCAGTCACTTTGCCCCTGGTGCTGCTGGCCGGCTGGTGCAGCATAACCCGGCTGTGCGGCAGCAAAAACCGCTTGCCTTGGGCGCCCGAGCTCAACAAAAACGCCCCCATGCTGGCTTGCAGGCCTATGCCGTAAGTGGCCACGTCGGGCTTGACGAACTGCATGGTGTCGTAAATGGCCATGCCATCGTAAACGCCGCCGCCCGGGCTGTTGATGTAAAGAGAGATGTCTTTTTCGGAATCCTCGTAAGCCAAATGCAACAGCTGCGCCACAACTATGTTGGCGGTGTGTTCGTTTATGTCTTCACCTAAAAAGATAATGCGCTCTTTAAGCAAACGACTGTAGATGTCGAACGCCCGTTCGCCATCGTGGCTTTTTTCGATAACCGTGGGAACCAAATAGTTCTTCATATGGACTGTGGTTTAATGATAGCCGCACTGGCACTCTAAGTCAATGAGTGCTAAGACGGCCGGTTTAGCTCTTCTAGTTTTTGCAGGGTTTTCTGGCGCATCAACCGGTTGGCCAGGTCGCGTCTGGCAGCCGGCGAATCCAGATAACGTTTGATGGCCGGCGAGGCAGCCGCCTCCAGCGTAGCCGCGTGGGCTTTTTCTAACTCCTGCCGGGTAACTTGGATGTTTTCGGCTTTGGCCAGTTCGGTCAGCGCCAGCCCGGCGGCAACCTGGCGACGGGCCAGCGGCAGCAGTTCGCGGTCTTTCCACGAATCGTGATCCAGGCCGCGCTGCTTGAAATACTGCTCCAAAGTTTGACCGCGGGAACGCAAGCCGTTAACGGCCTCTTGTTCCAGCTCTTGCAGCTGATCGTTTAGCAGAATGTCCGGCAAGGGCACCTGGCTGGCACCCACCAGGCGCTCCACCAGCATTTCCTGATAATCCTCCCGGGCCTGACGCCGCTTCTGCTGCCGCAGCTCGGCCATAATGCCGTTTCTTAAAGCTTTTACGGTTGAGTCGTCTCCGGAGACCGCGGAAGCGAAGTCTTTGTCGATCTTCGGCAGATCAACCCGCTTGACTGTTTTGACGGTGATCTTAAAAGTGATTTTCTTACCGCGCAGCGGCTGATAATGGTAGTCGGGCGGAAACTTAAGATTAGCCTCAAATTCATCGCCGGCCCGTTTGCCCAACAGGGCGTCTTCGAAGCCGTCAATAAAAGTTTTGCTGCCTAAAACCAGCGGATAATCTTGGCCGCTGGCGCCCTCGACCGGTTGGCCGTCCGAGTCATAGCCGGCAAAATCTATCCAAACTTCGTCCGCCTGTTTGGCCGGGCGCTTGACGGCGATTTTGACAGCCCGACCTAAACGCAGCCGTTCTATCACCTGATCAATCTCCTCGTCGCTAACCTGGCTCGGCGGCATTTTAACGGACAGATTCTTGTAGTCGCCCAGCTTGACCGGCGGCATAATTTCCATGCCGGCGGTAAAAGTCAAACCGTCATCGTCGTATTTTTGAACGTCTATCTTGGGCTGATCCAGCGGCGTCAGGCCGGTCCGCTCGGCCGCCTTGCCAAACGACCAATTGATGGCGTCTTCCAAAATCTGCTGCCGCAACAGGCCGGGATCAATATGCTTGGCCGCCAGGCCAAGAGGTACCTTGCCCTGTCTGAATCCGGACAGCTTTACCTCTGCGGCCAGCCGTTTTAAGGCCGCCTTTTTAAAAGCTGCCAGCTCGGCGGCGTCAAGCTCGATCGTTAACTCGGCTTTGGCGGTAGACGGTTTTTTAAGACTATGCTTCATGACCCGGATTATTGTAACGGATAGCGGCCGAAATCAAAATCCGGGCCGCCGCCCGGTCTTAACCGAAGCGCCTTAAACGGCGTCGTCCTGGCCGGTGCCGCGCCGGCGATAGTCTTTCACCACCGTGACTAATCGCTCGAAGCTCAGTTTTTGTTCGGTTTCTTTTAAAACGTCTTTTAGGGTGTACATGCCGTCCGCTAATTCTTGTTGGCCCAGAAACAGCATAAACGGCACCCGGCTTTTCACTGCCGTCTTGATTTGCTTGTCTACCTTACGGCCGCTGATATCCACCGATATATTAACCCCTTCCTGGCGTAATTTTTCGGCCAGAGCCTGAGCGCCGGGCATGGCCTCGGGCCCCAATACGATGGCGTAAACGTCGGTTTCAACGAGCAACTGGGGTATTAGCTTGTGAGCTTCCAGAAAATCTTTAAGGGTGGTGGCGCCGGGCGCCATGCCGACTACCGGAAGGTTGTCCACCCCAAACAGACCGACCAGCCCGTCGTAGCGACCGCCGCCGAACAGCGAGCGGCTGTTTTCGGGATTGGTGTCGTAAATTTCAAAGACTATACCGCTGTAGTAATCAAAGCCGCGCATCAGGGTTATATCGAACACCGCGTTGCCGATGCCGCGCTCCCTCAATAGCGTGAACAGCGCCCGCACTTCGTCCACGGCGGCGGTTTTCAGCAGTTGCTGGGGCAGCTCTCCCATGGTTTTCGCTCCCAGCAGGACGGCGATTTTTTTCAAGCCTTGCCCGGAGCGTTCGGCGTCAAAAACAGCGGCAGCCTGATCCCTAAATTCCTCGCGGCTGATTTTGTCTTTGCGGTCGAACAGCCTGACCATCAACTCCGACTGCACTACGTCAAGCTCAAGGTATTCGGCCATCATCACGTTAACCAGCTGGCGGCTGTTAATCCTGATTTTGTACATTTTTTCGCTGGCGCCAAAGGCCTTCATGATCCGATCGGCCAGAGTGATTATTTCGGCCTCGGCATCAACGCTGGAAACGCCAAAAATATCAGCGTTTAATTGCCAGAATTCACGCTCGCGGCCGCGCTGCGGGCGCTCGTAACGCATAAAATTGGCGATTGAATACAGCCTTAGAGGATAGGCCAGCTCCTGGCGGCGAGCGGCCACCATCCGGCTGACGCTGGGTGTCATTTCCGGCCGGATAACCACCTGCCGGCCGCCGCGGTCAACGAAAGCATAGGTTTGTTCGCTGACGATTTCTTGGCCGCTCTTGGCGGCGAACAGTTCGAGCGGTTCAAGCAGCGGCGCCTGGTATTCCTCGTAGCCAAAGCTGCGCGCCTGCTTGCGCCAAACCGAAAAGATATAGTTCTGCAGCCGCTGGTCCTCGGGATAAAAATCCCTGGTGCCTTTATACGGCTGGGTGGATAAGCTGCTCATGATATTCGATCTAAAAAACCCTAAACTTACAACAGTTCAGGGTTAGTATATCAGTTATTAAGGCCCGGCGCAGCGTTTTTAGTGGCAGTTTTAGATTTTTAGCGATAGGTGGCGCCCAGTGATGACCCGGCAGGGACGGCTTGAACCTCGATAGTCTCTCTTGCCACGTACTCAACCTGGCTGCCCAGGGCGACGCTGCCAAGCTTGTGAACGACGGCGTCAACCCCGTCTAAAAATCTGACGGTCTCCCGCTTGAATTCCCGCGGCGCCATATTATGCGACTTAGCCTTAACGTTCAGGGGAATAAAGCCGCGTGTCGGCAAAATTTCTTCGGTGTCGCCGTAATCCTCGTCGATCAGATTTTTAAACAGATAGCGGCGAAAGTCACGGTAATGCGACTCCAGGGCTGCCTGGCCAAATCTGGCCGCCTGGTTGGGCGTGCCGAAAATTGCCGCCTCGCGGCTATTGCCAGCCGGCGGCCGGGCCAGCACTTCGGGTTCGGTTAGCGCCGCCTCCCGCCAATCGCGGCGGCCATAGTTGCGCATAAAGCCGCTAAAAGCCGAATAGATCTGCTCCAGGCGGTCTCTAGGTTTGGTCATATTGCGGCCCTCGGGCGGCATGGCCAATTTATAAACCACCCGAAACATGACCGCCCTTAGATTGTTAGGATCTGGTTTTTGCAAGACCGAAGAAGACTGTTCAAATATTGCGCCAAGCCGCTCTATGGCTTCGCTGTTTAAGGTCAGGGTGGCCGAATGGACTACTTTAAGAGAGCGCCTGTGGTATATTTCCTGACTGGGCAAAGTTTGCTCGATCATACCTCTTATTCGCCTCTATACTACATTTAAAAACAATTCGCCAAAAAAGTACAGCATTCTAATCCGCCGCGTCAGGCGACGGCTGCCATAAAGCCGCCCGGCGTGGCGTTTTTTCGATTAGACTTTATTGAATGATATCACCCGTCGCGGGGAGCGTTTCGTCGGCCCGCGTAGTAACAGTAACAATGTCTTTTGTGGCGGTACGACCAACCAGCCGCATGCCACCTTCTTTCAACTGTGAAGTCTGTATAACCTTAAAAGCAATTTCTTCTGGTTCTGGTCTAGGCACTTCCTGTGTGCCAAGAACAGTCAACGACAAAGGGCCGCGAGCTTTCAGCGCCTTAAAAGCCCCCTCGCATACTTCGCCGCTCGTTGGTGGCTTAACGACGACAAACTCTTTTATTCGTGCCATAACTTCGCGCTATTTTACCATATATAGCGTATATCAAGAATTGCCGTGCTTGCGCCGCTGGTACATTTTATGCAGCGCCGTCCTTGATTCTTCAATAATATCCGGCATCATCCGCGCTACCACATCAACGTACTTATCCGAAAGCCTAAATCGATCCTCAAACCAAGCGTCTTCAAGCAAAGAGAACATAACGATAACGTCTTTGTGTGGTGGCACAAGTTTACCAGTTTCTTTGTCTATGTAGCCGTTATGCCCTAGCTTCGGGAAAAATGGCCTGTTCCAGTTAGGTATGCCTGCTTGTTCGGCAAGCTCTTGAATTTTAAATTTTGATGCTTTGACGTCGATACACAGCTCATCCCATTCGCCGGGATCGATAACAATATCAATACCCTGAAGGTCTTCCGCCGCGGTCGCCTCTCGGATGCCAGTTCGGGCGTAGCCTGAGCGCTCGAGTATTCGCCCGAAAGCAGATTCATGCATGGCGCCGCGCACCGCGTTGTTTAACTGCTCAACGATACGCTTTCGGTCGTCGACATGGTTAAACATATAGCCGGTGATCATGGAAAGTTCTTTTTTAAAGCCTGCTATGCTGGTGTCGGGGTTGGCCGCGAAGAACTTGCGGAGATTCGCGTTAAATGTGCTCGTAATCTCTTTGTCTCGTTCTCGTAAATCATACTGGTTGTCGCCGTTAATATCGAGCCTTTGCTGCGCGATAAGGAATTGAGGCAGCTTACAAATTATCCCTAAGCTTTCTACGGCGAGCTCACTATCGCCCTTGAGGCGCCGGAAATTAATATATCCGTCCGTTACGTCGGCGAGCAAATCCCAGTACTTTGGGTTGTCGCGTCCTTGGCTGTCAATATCAATGCCTTCGTCTTTGGCGCGTGCCAAGAAAGTACGACTATTCATCAGCGCCTCAACATGCACGGTATTCGCATCTTCGAGCGCATCCTGAATTTCTCGCGTTGGATCAGTGGTCTCTTCTGCCTCCACCGTATGTTCTGCGAGGTGGCTGGACGCAGACTCTGGCGTTATAGTGATGTCCGCCCGCCAGCTGTCTTCTAGCTCCGGTGCAATCGGCGGTGTTTTTTGCGGCTGATAATAGTTTGGCAAATGTTCTGACATTTTGTTTTTGTAAGTTCGCCTCTATTATACCCTGATAATTTTTTCAGTAAATAAAAGATAAAGACTCAGGGATAAAAAACCCGAGGATAAACGAGCTACTTAAGCCCACCACTACCGATCAAGGTTAGTTTTGGTGCCTCTCTACGAAAAGGCTCGAACCCATTTTAGCACGAAGTGCTAAAGCTGAAGTGTAAGCTCAGCCCCGACGCCTGCGCCAGCAAAGCTGTCGCGCGCCCCGTCAGAAAAACCGCCCCTTGATTCTTTTTGAATTTCCCCCGCCGTTTTTTTAGTTGAAAGGGT
>SCKW01000028.1 GCA_004100265.1 Candidatus Chaera renei | reverse complement strand
GCCCTTGGCTTGACGGCGATCGAAGCCCTGGTTATGGCCGTGGCGCTGCTGTTTAGCAGCACCATTATCGTAGTCAAGATGTTGACCGACAAGCGCGAGCAATCCCGGCTGTACGGACAGTTGGCGATCGGCATTTTGCTGGTCGAGGATATTCTGGCCACGCTGGCGCTGCTGCTGGTTTCCGCCAGCCGGGGCGACGGCTTGCCGGCCATGGAAATTGGCCTGATGGCCGCCAAAGGCCTGGCGCTGCTGGGCCTGCTGGCTTTGGTAAGCAGTAAGATCCTGCCCAGGCTCACCAAATTTTTTGCCGAATCGCAGGAGTTTTTGTTCTTGTTCGCCATTGCGTGGGGATTCGGTATCGCCAGCCTGTTCGAGATTGCCGGCTGGTCGTTTGAAATCGGCGCCCTGTTCGCCGGCGTCAGCCTGGCTTCGCTGCCCTATACTCAAGAGATCGCCTCGCGTCTAAAGCCGCTGCGCGACTTTTTTGTGGTGCTGTTCTTTATCGTTTTAGGCGAGGGGCTGGGACTGGCCAATCTGGCGGCGGCGCTGTTTCCGGCCCTGCTGTTTTCGCTGATCATCATTATAGGCAAACCATTAATCGTCATGTACAGCCTGGGCCTTTTGGGATACACCAAGCGCACCAGTTTTAAAACCGGCATTCATTTGTCTCAGATCAGTGAATTTTCAATCGTTTTGGTGGTGTTGGCCCAAAACGTCGGCCTGGTTTCACCAATAGTCAGCGGCATCATTACCCTGGTGGCGGTAATTACCATAGCCGCCTCAACCTATCTGACCAAATACGACGAATGGTTATTCAGGCAACTGGAGCACCGCATCCGCCTGTTCGAAAACAAGGTCTCCAAAGAGGACAAAAAAGTGCTGTCGCGCTACCCGCTGGTACTATTCGGCTACCGCAAAGGCGGCCATGAGTTTTTGCGCGCCTTCAAAGAGATGAAAAAGCGCTACGTAGTGGTAGATTACAACCCCGAAGTCGTTGAAACACTGGAGCGCCAGCGGGTTAACTACGTTTACGGCGACGCCACCGATTACGAACTGCTAGAAGAGATCGGCATAGAGCAAGCCAGGCTAATCGTCAGCACCATAACCGATTTTTCCACCAACAAGGCGCTGGTGCAGCTGGTCAGGCAAAAAAATCAGCGGGCAGTGATAGTCTGCCACGGCGACAGCTACAACGATGCCGCCGATCTGTACCGGCTAGGCGCTACCTATGTTATGTTGCCGCATTTTATAGGCAGCGAACGGATCAGCGGTTTTATCCGCCGCCACGGTATGTCTAAAGACGCCTTTGACGACTACCGCCAAAAACATCTGGCTTCGTTGGGGCGAGCGGCGCTCAAGGCCTAAAGCGGCGGACGGTTCAGCCGGATCGGCGCCAATTCGGGGGTTTCATAAGCCAGCCAGTATTCGCCACCCAACTCGATGACGCGCCGCGCCCTGGGTCGCGCCGACCCGGAACGGACGGCTGCGGCGGACGGACGGTTGACCGAACGGGCCGGTTTTGCGGCGGCGGGCGCGGCGGAAGGGCCGGAACGCCGGCGCACCTCTTTGGTGCAGATATCCACCCCGTTGCCGCACTCGGAACATATCAATACCGAACCCTCTAGACTGGCCGTCACGCCCGACCGGCCGCATAGCGGGCAGGTTACGTCGTTCAGCTCGCCCATTAACAGGCCACTCTGCTTGGCCTGGTCGGTACCGGTAAGGATCGAGCAGCCGCCGCCGTAACCGCTAGAATATCCCTCGCCTCCTTGCCGGTCTGCCTGCTGCCGGTTGTCGCCAGGCCCTAGCTTAAGCAGCCGGGCGTCCAGGGCGGCCGCATAGCGCCGCATGGCCAGCTCTTTTTGCCCGGCCAAACCGGCGGGGTCCGCCGCAGATCTGTCAATTGCCGCCACGTCGTCCAAATAACGTTGCAGCAGATCCGGATGAGAACGGATAAAGCTTAGGGTGTCAATCGGCTGGCTGAAAGACCGGCTAAGCGCCAGACGCCCGAGATCTTGTTGCCCAAGCGCCTGGCAGTAGGCGGTCTTTAATAGCTCGCCGGGCGCTTGCCAGTGAGGTTCGTCCAGGCTAAGCACCAGACGGGAAGCCAAAATGGTTTCGGATCCGCCGGGGCCAATCCGCCAGCCCAGACGACCGGCGGCCTGGCGGATGGCCGCCTGGCGGGAACCCTCCAGCGACAGGCAGCGGGTGCGCAGCTTGCCACCGCCGGGATCGGCAAAGTACAGCCTGACCAGGGCGACGTCGCGCTCGTAACCGGCCGTACCGTGAACGCCGCTAACCACCGTGTCGGGCAGGGGCGAAATTTTAATCATCAAATTGCCGCCCAGCTTGCCGGCGCAGAGATCTTCTACCTCTAACGCCTCCTGATACTCCAGATAACGGCGGGCGGCTTCGTGGCCGTAGCCACCCTGTTTAGCCTGCAAGTAACCAGCAAATATAATATCGGCCATACGGCCGCCAAATCGGGAGTACACCCGGCCGCCGGGGCCAATAATCTGGTAATCACGGGTGTCAATGGCCAGGCGTGGCAGGCGCTCGCCCGCGTCGGTGATGGCGTTGAACGCTTGGTAGCTCTCGGCGGCGCTTCCCGGGTACGATCCAAGCCGCTCTATTGGCGATAATCGCATTTCAATTGCCCCTCCTTCTGCAAAAAGCGGTGCGGAGGCGCAAACGGCTAACAGCTGATTGAACCGCGGCGGCTTCCTGCTCGGGAATTTAACGCGCCCAACCCGGCACGCCTCATCACTGTGAACCGGGTGGCGTATGGTTTGGTCTTTTAGGCCCGTGTCGGACTTGGCCTGCCATCCTTCAGCGGATGTTACAGCTGCCTTACCGTTGCGGCACAGTTCATGATTCGCACATGATTCCGGGCTTAAGCCTTGTAGTCAATAATTGACTTAGGCGCGTCGTTTTTTAAGTTGTTAAACTTAAGTTTTTAAAATCTCACCCTTAATGTTTCTAGTTTACCACCAATCGCCCTAAAAGCGCCGCCTGGCGACCGCGCCGCTTCGGCCGCCGGCCGCTTATAAAAGGGCGCGTATGCTAAAGTAAAAGTATGCCCACCTACCAGCGTACGGCCTACCCTCATTCGATTATGCACAGGCGCCTGCATCAGGCGCTGCGTAAGTCGGGTTACAGCGTAACCATCGCTCGCCGGATGGCATTTAACGAGCTGCTCAAAGGACCCATCACTGCCGCCACGCTGGCCGGCCGGCTAAGCCCGGCGATCGACCGCGCCACCACTTACCGCACGATCGGTGTGTTTGAAAAAGTCGGCATTGTCAACCGGGTGATATTCGGCCAGGCGCCTAAAATTGAACTAAGCGAAATTTTTTTGCCGCACCATCACCACGCGGTTTGCGCCCGCTGCAACATAGCGATTGACATGGCTTCGCCAAAACTGGAACGGCTGCTGGCCGATCTGGCCAAGCAAAATCATTTTTTGTCGATAGAGCACAGCGTTGAGTTGCGCGGCTACTGCGGCGCTTGTCACGACGAAGAGTCCGGCTCGCAGACCGGCCGCTAGCACTCTACCACGGCCATGCCTTGCACGACGCTTAATTTTGCCCGCCGGGCGGTCAGCCACCGATTGACCGCCCTGGCCACCCCCGGCAACGCCTCGTTTTGATAATCATCAATCACCAGGCTGGACCCCGAAGACATGCGAGGGCCGACCAGCCTTAAGCTGGCCGCGATCGACCCGTAAAAATCGCCATCCAGCAAGCCAAAGCAGATTCGCTCGGGCAGCTGCTCCGGCGTTAGCTCTTCGAACCATCCTTTAATGACCGTCGGCATGGGCAGGCCGGTTTTTTTCAGCCGGACAAGCAACTCCGCTTTCGAAGCCGCCAACTCGCCAGCTCGGAACTGCTCGCCGGCCGGGCTGGCATCGGCCGGGCCCTTAGCGGGCAGCCCGGCAAACGAATCATAAAGATAAAGCCGCTTGCCGCTGCCGGCCAGCGCCCGCTGCAAGGCCAGGCTGGTGTCTCCTTTGTAGCAGCCCATCTCAACCACCTCGCCGTCCGCGCCAGACCGCAATACGGCCCTTAGCCGGTTAAGCACCGTTTCGGTTTGCCGCCGGCTAAGCTGCGCCGGCGGAGCGGGACTGTGATTACGCCGTCTTACGGACACGTCGGTCTTTAGCCCGGCCGGCGACGGTTAACGCCTGGGGGCGCTTGGAGTAGAAGTATTGGACGTTGGCGCGGGCGCCGCGCTGGGCGGTGGCGTAGTCTGACTGGTATCGTTAATGGCAATCGGGCCGACATTTATGATTTTGTTGTTGGACTCGCGAAAAATTATCGCTTTTTTTGCCTGGGCATAAATTAAAATCTTGTCGCCGTTTTGGGCGTCTTTAAAAAACGGCTGGTCTTTCAGCTTGTCTTTATCTTGAATGGTAGCGATAGTCGGCGTTTCGCCGGTTGGCAGTTCCATTAACTTGCCCACCCTGTCAACCAAAGCCTTGGTGTCGGCCTGAACGGCGGCCGAAGGATTTTTGCGCAGCTGCTGATACTTGTTATAAAAATACCAGGTGCCACCCAGGGCGCCCAGCAGTAACAGCGCGGCTGCCGCCAGCAGTAATTTTTTAGTTAACGAACCGCGTCGGTTAAGATTCATCATTCACCTAACTACCTGAATTGTTATAACTTGTAAGCAATTTTAGCATAAACCTGACGAGACTGACCAACAGCTTTGCTGCCCGCTATTGTATGACGTGGTAGTAAAAGGTGTAGGTAGTGCTGGCAACCGGAGTGGCGGGCGTACTGAGAGTAAAGTTGGTGGTGGTGGACGCTACGTAATTGGTCAGCTGGGCGGCGGAGGCGTTATTGGCCGACAAGGTGACCCGGGGCGCCGTGGCATAAGGCAGAGCGAACGTGAGCGTAGCCAGAGTGCCGGAAGTTGGCGAAGTACCGGTGGTAATGGTAATTACCCCGGATATGTCATTACCGGTTACGCTGACCGTCGCCCCGGTGCCGGCGGCCGCGCCGGCAGCAATGGTCGGCGTGGCGCCGTTGGTGACAATTTTGTTCTTAACGGTCAGGTCGCCGTTGACAATACCGTTCTTAACAGTCAGGTCGCCGGCTGGCGAGATACTTACTACCACCGCGCCGCCGCTGTTGACTATCTGAAACACGTCGGCTGTCTGCGAGGCCACGGCTGTGGCCCTAAAGGTAATCTGGGTGGTTGAGCCGTAACCGTTAATCACGTCCAGGGCGGCCGCTCCGGTAGTGCTGACGTTCTGGTTAATGGCCAGCGCGCCGTATTGGGTGTCAACGTCCAGGGCGGTATAGTTGCCGCTGGAGTCGCGGATCCTCAGGGCCGGCGTGGTGGCGGCGTCGGTTAGCGGGCTCATCCAAACGTTGCCGCCGGCCCCGATATTAAAGACGTCGCTGGTGGGTCGGCTGGTGGTGTCTACTTTAAAGAATTTTTCCGGGTTGCCCTGCAGCCTTATCCAGACGCCTCCCAAGGTGGTATTGGGCGAACTGACCGCCATAGTATAGGCGGTGGACAAACCAACACTACCCACCGACACATTGCCGGCAGTCTTAAACACCTTAAGGGCGTCGTTCACCGTGATGTCGGCCGTGCCGATGGTTTTAATGCCGGCCACGGTGTTGCTGCCATCCCAAGAAAAGCCCACCCCGTCGCTTTCGGCCGGGTTCAATACCGCTAACGTTGGCTGGTGAGCCACCGTGCGGGCATCAAACAGCGTTAGGGCGCGCGAGGTAACGCCGGCGGTAGAGGGGACGCCAAAGGCCAACACCTGGCCCGAATAACCCGGATCATACAGCGGAATGTTAATCTTGGTCGGCGTGCTGGCCGCCCCTGGGGTTAAAAAGCTGGTGGTGTCCGAGACTCCTCCGGCCAGCCTTAATGCTCCCACCATGTCAAACGTCACGCTGGGCAGGTTGCTGCCGCCAAGGTTAAGCCCCAGTCGCGAATTCAGCGAATCTATCGTCAAGAGATTGCTGCCGGCGGCGTTCTTAACCATAAGGGCGCCGGTGGAGTTGACGGAGTTTTGAAACAGCGCCGCGCCGGTGAGCGTTTTGTTGCCGGCCAGGGTTTGGGCGGCGGTGGTTATCAGGCCGGGAAAGCTGCCGTCGGCCGATTGCAGATAAAGCGTGCTGCCGGCTATGGCGGCGCCATTGGCGTTTTTGGGCTGGCCGTCAAGCGCCCCCACGCCGCTGACTCCAGAAGGAGGCAAAGCGGCCAACACCCACTGGCTGCCGTTCCACTGCCAGATCTGCCCGCTGGCGGTGCCGGCGGCAAAAGACATGGTAGGATTTTGCCCGCCCGAAGCGGACAGCCCGTTGCCGGCGCTCAAGCTTAAAACGCCGGTGTTGCTGATCTGGCTGCCGCTGATCAAAATGCCGCTGCCGGCCGAATAGCTTACGCCTCCGCCAGTTCCTGTCGGCGTGGCGCACCCCCAAGTGCCGCCGCCCTGGCTGGTCAGGATTTTACCGGCGGGGCAGGCTTGCAGCCCCAGGCGGTACGGATCAAGCACGGTGCCGCTACCCACTCTTACCAAGCCGCCGCCGCTGGCAACCGACACAAGGCCGTTAATCGAGGGGTCGGCAGCTTGATTCTGAGATATCTGCTGCTGCGCCAGCTGGCGGACAATCGGCTCTAAATCAACCGTCGAAGGGCTGGCGCCTTCCAGGGTAAGCCGGCTGCCGTTTAGCGTCAGGGCGGGCAAAATGCCGGATCCCGCTATGTCGCCGGCCGGTTTTTTAATCACCGCGGCAGACAGAAACAGGGCCGTGCCCGTCGCGCCGACAACCACCAACCCTAAAAGCCACCACCACAGTTTGCCGCTCCGCGATGCCGGAGCGACGCCCAAATTAGGCTCCATAGCAAATCTCTTTTTAAGAATCTTTGTTTTATAAGTCTGCTTAACTAAAAGCTTAAGCTAAAGAATACGCTGGTTGAGTAGAGTTGGCAATCACTTTTTGTTGTAATTTTATCACTAGAGTGCCGGCAGAGGCAGCGGCAGGTTCACCGAGGGCAGCAGGCTGCCCGAAGGTTGAGGCGGCGGAGCCGGCGATGGGCTGGTTGGAGTACCGGAGGCGGAGGGCCGGACTGCCGAACACAAACAGCTGTTGTTTTTGGGCTGGGCCGTCTTAGTGCCATACGGGCTGGTCGGAGCAGTTTTAGTTTGATAACCGCCGTTAAACATCATGGCTCGAGAGGCTTGGGCCGCGCTGCCGCCCGGAGCCGCCGGCGATGGCTGGTTAAACGGCGCGGCGACGGTTTGGCCGCTCGGACTGGCGGCCGGAGCGCCCTGAGATACCGGATACGGCGGAGCGGCTTTATTATTCTCTTCCAGGATAACGCGAGTAGCCGACACGCTGATGGCGCTGACAAACGCGATAACCATGGCTAAGCTGAGGATTTTTGCTTTTTATTTGCCTGTCCACTCCCGAGTGTAGCTGGTACCTCATAAAGTGCTCCTACTTTTTGCCTTAAATGCAGCTTCAGTAGTTCCTAGTACTATTTTACACCACTTTCAGTGGCCCGGGCGGCTTTTACATCTTTTCCAGGTCTTTTTTAATCTGGTCATTGATAACGGTCATCGGTGGGTTGTCCTTGATGTCACGAACGACGCCTTTTTGGTCTATTAAAACGTAGGTGTGGCCCGGCGCCATGCCGCGGTGCATAGACGAAGGCAGCGACAACATGCCGTAACGGCCCGACACCTCTTTGCTGGTGTCAAACAATATCCGGCCCTTGGCCAAATCGGGCATTTGTTTAAAAGCCTCCGTCCACTGGGAGGGTTTGTCCACCACCACGCTTAGGCTAACCACCCCACCGCCGTTAAGAGCCGCGTCGGTGGCCAAAGCGGCCATCTGGTTCCAGCAGGCCGGGTAACAGGTAATGCCTTCGTTAAAAAACAGGACGACTTTTTTGCCGCGCAGCGAATTTAAGCTGACGGTTTGGCCGGTTTGATCGGGCAGGTTGAAATCCGGCGCCGTCTTACCGACCATGGCCGTCAGAACGGCGCTGGATTGTCTGGGCGACGGGCTTTTAACTAATACGGCCAATCCCAAAAAGCCGGCCGCGATCACGGCTAAAATAACCAGCAATCTTTTGCTCATTTTTTATTCTCCTTAAAGTGATTAGGCAGGCTTTTGGCCTGGCGGTAAGCGCCGTAACCGATGGCAAAAAACAACAGGCCGAAAATCGCCACCCAAAAACCGTCCGGCAACCCGGCGGTAGCGTTGGTGATCGCCCGGGTAAGCCGCGCCGCCAGCAGATTGATTTCTACCTGGTAGCCCGACGCCAAAACGTCGGGGTTGGACCCTTCAAACAGTAAAATAAACAGGCCGAAAGCTATAAATATCAGCCCCGAGACAAAGTGCGACAGACTGATTGACACCTGGCGTCCGAACAGGCCATAACGCACCCGGCGTTTGAGCGAATCCAGCCTGGCCACCGCCCGGCTTTTGTCGGCCAAAACCGCCACGATAAACAAGGGTACTACCATGCCGACAACGAAAGTTACGGCGTAAAGCCCGCCCAGGGCCAGCGATCCCGGCATCGCCGACAGAGCCAGCACTCCGGCCAGCACCGGGGCGCAGCAGGTAGTGGCGATACCAGAAAACAAGCCCAACAGGTAAATCGAGCCGGCATCGTATTTTTCTAGCTTGGGGTGTAACTTGGCCGGCAGCATAATTGATTTTCCCAGCAACAGCCAGACGCCCAAAAGCAGCATAAACAAGCCGCCCAGGCTAAAGAAAAGCCGGTGATTACCGCTAAAAAAACTACCCAGGGCGGCGGCGCCGAGCCCCAAAGGTATAAAAATCGTTAAAATGCCCAAAAAATAAACGAAGGTCATCAAAAAAACCTTGGTCTTGGTTTTAAACACCGACGCCAGATAAGACGGTAGCAGCACGCCGATACAGCAGGGCGCGAATAGGGCGGCTATGCCGGCGATAAAGGCGGTCAGAAACGAAGCGGTTACTACCAGTTCCATAGCTGGCTTACGGCTCCTCGCAGCAATCAATAACGGCTTTTGTCAGGGCGGTCTTTTTACCAGGATCGCGCCGCCAGCCAAATAGCACCCAGGCTGCCAGCCACAGACCGGTTAAAAACCACAAGGCCGGCAGACTGGCGCGCCCGGTGATCAGCCAGTAAAAAACTGCCGTAAGGCTTAACAAAAACGGCAGGCTGAACAGTTTTAACTCTTTGGGCAAACGCCGCATGGCCAGATAAAACACTCCGGTAATACTCTGCCCCATTAGCAGTCCCAACAGCACCGGATCACCTGGCCACCCGAACTTATAAGCCGCCAGCAGAGCCAGCCAGGCGGTAAAAACACCAAAACAAATAGCGCACAGCCGGCGGTTAGTTTTGTAGCGCCACCAAACCGCGACGGCGAACAGCAAGCTGATGAATATGAATACGCTTAGCATAGTTTTACGACTGAAACTTTCTTTAACAACCTTACAGGCAATTCTTGCTATATTCAAGTCTGCGCATATTTGAATTATGTTAAAATTGGGCTATGCACCGGCAAATCAGCGCCCT
>SCKW01000027.1 GCA_004100265.1 Candidatus Chaera renei | reverse complement strand
ACCAGCCTTTCTTCCCGGCCCGGCTGGTGGCGGTTTACGCCCTGTTCGGCTCGTTCGGCCTGCTACTGGTTAGCCGCGAGATCATGCGCCAGCTGCGCCGGCTGCTGTTCGGTTTTGGCATCGGCATCAGCCGGGTACTGATTATCGGCAACTCGCCGGCAACTCGCCACATCGCCGAAGCCCTAAGCGACACGCCCCGCTCGGGCTACCACATGGCGGCCCTGGCCGGTCCGGCCAACCTGCTGCCGGACGGCCTTAAGCTGAAGCACTTCAACCGCGTGGAAGAGGCGCTGGCCCAGCTGGACAAGCTGCGCATCACCACCATTATTCAAACCGACCTTTACGATTCGCCCACCCGCAACCAGCTGATACTGGGCGCCGCTCAGGCCAGGCACATCAGCTACAGTTTTATCCCCGGAGAGGCCGAGTTTTATTCGGGAAAAAACACCGTGGATGTCTTTTTGGGGTACCCAATGATTTCGGTGCACCAAACGCCGCTGGTCGGCTGGGGTGAAGTGGTGAAGCGGATTTTCGACCTGACGCTGGTGCTGCTGGCCCTGCCCCTGCTGCTGCCGCTATTCCTGCTGCTGGCCGGGCTGCAAAAACTGTTTAATCCCGGGCCGGTTTTTTACTTGTCGGACAGACTGACCCGCTACTCCAAGCCGTTCAAGCTGTACAAATTCCGCAGCATGCGCCCGGAGTTCGGCGGCAAAGACGCCGCCGAGGAGCTATCGGCCATGGGCCGGCCCGATCTGGCCGAAGAATACATCCGTCACCGCAAGGTCAAAAACGATCCCCGTATCACCCGCTTCGGCCGGCTGCTCAGGCTGACGTCGCTGGACGAGCTGCCCCAGTTAATTAACGTGCTAAAGGGTGATCTTAGCCTGGTGGGCCCCCGCCCGATTCTGCCGCAAGAAATGAAATACGCCAAAAAAGCCTCGCTGCTGCACAGCGTCAAATCGGGTATCACCGGCCTGTGGCAGGTTTCCGGCCGTAACGACTTGAGTTTTGAAAAACGCATCGAGCTGGAGCTGTACTACGCCCAAAACTGGAGCTTCTGGCTGGACGTGAAGATTCTGCTTAAAACCATCCGCGTCGTACTATGGCGAGCCGGAGCGAGATGATGGCTCATGGCTACTATTGGCTAACAGCTATTAGCCATTGGATATGGAAGGTAGCTAAATAGAACATGGTTGGCAAAATCACGTCTTTCGAGAGTCTGACGGTTTGGCAAGAAACGCAACTGTTTGCTGTAGAGGTATACAAAGCAACGCGTACTTTCCCGAAAGAAGAGCTATTTGCAATAACCAGCCAGCTCAGAAGGGCGGCTACCTCAATCTCTGCTAATATCGCCGAAGGTTTCGGCCGAACCGCCGTAAACGACAAAGTGCGTTTTTATACAATGGCCTATGGATCGCTGCTCGAAGTAAAAAATTTTCCCTACTTATCCGAAAAACTTGGCTATTTACGCAAAGATCGGCTTGATAATCTGATAGAGCAAAGCGTGGCCTGTCAAAAGCTGATCAATGCCTTTAAAACGGGGCTTAAGAATGGCCAATAGCAAAACGCTATCTTCTAATAGCAACCAGCCGCCCCGCGTGGCCATCATCCACGACTGGCTGACCGACATGGGGGGAGCCGAGCGGGTAGTGCTGGCCCTGCTCAGCGCCTTTCCGGGCGCGCCCATCTATACCTCGGTGTTCGAGCCTCAGGGCGCCGGCCTGCAAATGTTTAAAGACGCCGACGTGCGTACCACCTGGCTGCAAAAACTGCCGCGCGGCCTGCGCCGGCTGCACCGGCTGTTCCCGGTGCTGCGGGTGTGGGCTTTTAGATCGCTCGATCTCAGGGCCTACGACGTTATCATCAGCAGCTCCAGCGCCGAAAGCAAACAGGTTAAAAAACGCTCCGACGCCGTGCATATCTGCTACTGCCACACGCCGACCCGCTATTACTGGAGCCATTACCAGCACTACAGGCAGGACCCGGGCTTTGGCAGGCTGAATCCGCTAATCAGGCTGATTATGCCGCCGTTTGTCTGGTGGATGAAACGGCTCGATTTCGCCGCGGCTCAGCGGGTGGATTATTTCGTGGCCAACTCTTCGGAAGTGCGGGATCGCGTCAAGCGGTTTTACGGGCGCGATTCGGTGGTGATTAATCCGCCGGTTGAGGTTGCCCGTTTCACCCTGGCCCAAACCACCGGTAGCCGCCGCGCCGGGTACGTGTCTATCGGCCGGCTGGTGCCGTACAAGCGCTTTGACGTTGCCGTGCAGGCCTGCAGCGAGCTGGGTCTACCACTAACCGTTTACGGCAGCGGCCCGGAATACGCCAAGCTGCAAAAAATGGCCGGACCCACCGTGTCATTCGTTAAAAACGCCACCGACCAGCAGATCGCCAGGGCGCTGCGCTCGGCCAGGGCCCTGTTGTTTCCGGCCGAAGAGGATTTTGGCATCGTTCAAATCGAGGCCCTGGCGGCCGGCACGCCGATAGTAGCCTACGCCCGCGGCGGGGCGCTCGACGTGGTGAAAGACGGCATTAACGGAGTGCTGTTTTACCAGCAAACCACCGATTCTTTAATCGCCGCCCTGCAAACCCTGGAAGGGCTGCGCCTTAACCGCCCGGGCATTATGGCCAGCGCCCGCCAGTGGGACACCGCCCGGTTTATCAAAAAGCTGCAAAACTTCGTCGGCGAATGCTGGGAGCTTGGGCCGCCCAGGCGGTAAAATGTAACTGTACTTAAAAAGATTGGGGGCCCATGAAACAGCTTGTTTCGGTAGTAATTCCAATCTACAACGAACAAGACGGCCTAGCCAGGTTTTATCTAAAACTTAATCAAGCGCTCGGCCGGCTGGGCAAGTACCGCTTCGAGTTGATTTTTGTCAACGACGGCAGCCAGGACGACAGCGCCGAAGTAATTAGGCGGCTGGCGGCCAAAGACCGGCGGGTCAGGTTGCTGCAGCTGGTGCGCAACTTCGGCAAAGAAATCGCTACCACCGCCGGTTTGCATTACGCCGCCGGCGAGGCGATTATTCTGATTGACGCCGATGGCCAGCATCCGGTTAGCCTGCTGCCAAAAATGTTAAAAAAATGGCAAAACGGCGCCAGGCTGGTAATCGGTGTGCGCCGGGACAGGCTGCCGGCCGGGCGACTGTTTAAAGGAATGCTGCCGCGACTGTTTTACCGGCTGCTTGGCCGCTCCTCGGACGCGGCCATCGTGCCAGGCAGTACCGACTTCCGTCTGCTGGATAAATCGGTTAAGCGGGTGTTTTCCAAGTTAAAAGAAAGGCGGCGCATGACCCGAGGCTTGATAGACTGGCTGGGCTTTACTCCCGAATATATCGCATTCACTCCGGCAGCCCGCCTGAGCGGCAAGCCCTCGTACAGCGGCGCCAAGCGGTTAAAGCTGGCGCTTGACGGTTTTGTGTCGCTAAGTCTGGCGCCGCTTTATTTCGCTGCCTGGGCCGGATTGGTTATTACCGGCGGCAGCGCCCTGGCCATCTTGTTGTTGCTGATCGAACAGACGCTCCTGGGCGATCCCTGGCAACTAAAAGTGGGCCTGGCCGGTTTCGCCGTGCTGCTGGTGCTGCTGCTAGCCGGTTTGCTGTTGGTATCCCAGGGCATCTTGGCTGCCTACCTGGCACACATTCACACCGAAACTCAAAACCGGCCGCTTTACGTTATAGATTCAGCCAACTCCATAAGATTGAATCAGCGCAAGCGCAACGAAGCTGCGACGGCCGGCGGAACCGAAGCGTGAACCGACGGCCGTTGCGCTATCTGGCGGTGGGTTTAACTGCCTACGGGGCCGAAATGGGCAGCCTGGCGGCGTTGAAAGCGGTGGCGCTCAGCGATCTTTACGCGGTTGCCATCAGCTTCTGGGTGGGCCTGCTGGTTTCATTCTGGCTGCAAAAGCTGTTTACCTTTAAAGAAAAATCGCTTGTCCCCAGGCGATTGGGGCGCGAGCTACTGGGATACGGCCTGCTGGTAGCGTTTAATTATCTGTTCACTCTGGGCCTAGTAAGATTACTGGCACCGTCGACCAGCGTTTATCTGGCTCGCAGCGTCGCCATAGCCCTGATCACGCTTTGGAATTACTTTGCTTATAAAATAATCTTTACCCGCCGGGCAACCGAACCGGCAGCGGCCGCAAAGCTGATAGCCTGGCTGCCGTGGCTGGCACTTGGCCTGCTGGCGGCGCTGGGCGGGACGGCAGCGTTTTTAGACGCCCGCACCAATATCAGCTCGGATGGCATTATCAACGGCCTGATGTTCGCTTCGCTGAGCGGGCCTGGTCAGTTGGTGTTTCCGGCGGGCCATAGCTTTTTGCTGAAATGGCCGCTTATGGCGGCGCAAGCGGCGCTGGGGCTAAGCTTTTGGTCGTTCCAGATATGGTCGGCGGTATTGGCCGTGGCCACCTATTTGGGCTGGATGGCTTTAAACTGGAGGCTGTTCGGCCGGCTGGCAGCCGCCCTGTCCGCCCTGGCGCTGCTTAGCGCCGTTTGGCTAACCCGGCCCTACGCCCCGTTTACCTTGCTGCCAACCGATATCGCCATGATTACCGTGCGCAATCTTGAAATTGTTTGGTTTGGCATTTATCTGGCGCTGCTGCCTAAGGTTGGCGGCCCCAAGCGTAAAAGTTTTTGGCTGGCCGCGTCGTTCATGGCTCTGCTGGCGGCAAGCGATCCGTGGTTCGGCCTGCTGGCGCTGGGAGCCAGTGGTTTTTGGTGTTTGCTTTGGCTGACTGGCAAGCGCTTTGGCGGGGGACGATTTTTGAGCGCCGCGCCCTGGCACGGCCTGGCCGCCAGTGGCTTGGCCGCCGGGCTGGGATACCTGCTGATCAAGCTAATCGATGCCACCGGGCTAGTCAGGTTCTTTTTCGCGCCGCCGCCAGCGCTGGCAGTCTCTATATCAGACGTCGCGGGCAACCTGGTAAGAGCGGCCAAGGCCAGCCTGGAGGTATTCGGAGCGCCTTTGGCCGGCAGGCCTATCAATGCCGAAACATTGCCCATTATGTTTAACGCTGTCTTAGCCGCCGCGGTCGTCTGGCTGGCGTTCAGGCTGATCGGGCAGGTTCTAAAAAGTAAAAAACCAATCAGCGACGCCGAACAAACACTGGTTTTAATGGTATTGGCGGCGGTTTCGGCCTATGTTTGGTTCGCGGCTTCGGCCTATAACGCCGACAACGAAACCCGCTATTTTATCTTTAGCCTGTTTAGCGGCAGCAGCCTGATCGGCTACTGGCTTAGCCGGCGGCGGGGGGCCGGGCGGTACGCGCTGATCTTTACCGGGTTGGTAACCGCCGCGCTGATTGCCGGCACGCCGGAGGCCTGGGCCGAGCGCCAAACTTGGCAGCAGCGAGCCGCCGAAGATCAACGCTACGCCGCCACGGCGGCCAACCAGCTCGAACGCCACCAAATAACCGTGCTGGCCGGCGGCTATTGGTCGGTTTTTCCTATCAAACTGGCTGCCACGCAAAACGGCTACCAGCTGACGGCGGTGGCGCTGGAAAACTGCCGCCAGCGCCGGGCGGATTTAATCAACCGCGAATGGTACCGTCCTTCCTCTTCTGGCACGCGCAGCGCCGCGCTGGTCGAGCGCGATTTTAGCGGCAACTACTACCGCCAGGAGTGCCGGGATTCCAACTACCCGGCCACATTCGGCCCGCCCGACAGGGTAGTAGAGCTGCCGCCAATAGCCGGCCGGACCAGGGCCGAACTTTGGATATATAACCGCGACGTCCGCGCGCAAATTCAAACTACCCCAGCCTGGCAGAGTGTGTTTTGAGATAGACCGGCATACGTTATGCTTTAAAATAGTTATTATGAAGATTTTAGTTACGGGCGGAGCCGGATTTATTGGATCTAATTTTGTGCGTTATGTCTACCAAGAACGGCCTGATTGGCAAATTACGGTTTTGGATAAATTGACGTATGCCGGCAACAAAGCGAACCTGGATGGTTTGGACAAATCACGCGTAAAACTCGTGATAGGCGACATTTGCGACGAGAGTGTGGTTGACCCAGCGGTTAGCGATGCCGATGCGGTGGTGCACTTCGCCGCCGAATCGCATGTGGACAATTCGGTGCACTCAATATCATCCAGGACAGTAAGTCCAGCATCCTCTTTCGCAAGCAAAACCGCATCAGCCTGACGAACGCCCTGCAATCCGCCGAACAGTCAAACTTCAAACCTGCCGACCTCCAGCGAGTGGCGAAGCGGTTTCACAAAACTCTCTTTATCAGCAAGTTACAAAAGATTGTCGGCGATCATATGCCCAATTAATTTTTAAATGGCAAAAGCCTTTACGTCATGATAAGTATGCATTAATGTCATAATAAATCATGGCAAAAGTTCCACATTTAATGTCCCGTGAAGAGTATTATTCGCATCTGAAGTGCAATGATTTTGGTGAATGCGCTTTCTGTGAACGGGACAAGTGGCAAGTCGTACTTTACAAGACTCATAGCTGGACCTGGATCGCTTCTTTGTCTCCCTACTGGAAATACCACACAATGTTTGTACCAACGCGGCATATTACCGACATTGACGAACTAACAGAAGAAGAATTCTCACAACTAAAACAAATTAAAAAGAAAGCATTAAGTCAATATAAAAAGGCTGACCTACATTGGGCCGATGGAATACCGGTAAATGTATTTTCCTACACATGGCGCGTACGCCAAGACGGACATGACACAACATTGAACGTAAGTAAAAGTATGCATCTTCATCTCCATATGTGGCCAGAAAAGGATGGAATGATGTCAAGCATTACGGATCCAGAGGCTTTCACTTGGAATCCAGAGTTACTGAAAATAAAGATTAAAAACTAGAGTCTTTTGTCGGCGGCAGTACAGTCAGTACATTGATTTAGAGCTAGGTAGCGGGACAAATAATCATTGAGATAGCTGAGATAATTAATCTCTTGCCTGGATCTGTTTTGCAATATCACCCACTTTTGGACTAAGGTCTTTGCGAGATATCAATATGCCATCTTTCGTGTTCACAACAACGACGTTATCCATACCGATGACCACGATTGGTTTTTCGGGCTCCTCATTACGTATGTAGCCGTTTTCGACATCAACAGAGTGAATGTTGTTACCATGAACGTAGTTGCTCAGCTGGTCAAGCTCGTTTGCTGCGTGTAGGTCGTTGGAGTTTCCAACATCCATCCAGTCAAAGCTCGCCGGAATAACCACTAGGTCTTTCGCTTTTTCAATTAAAGCAATATCTATGACTTGATTTTCAAACCTGAGGTAAACATCTTTATATTGTTGACTCTGTGGATCGTTAATAGCACACAGCTTATCATAATTTTCTGCTAAGGTAGGGGCATTTGCTTTCATTTCTTTCAGAAACGTATTGATGGAACCAACAAAATAGCCACAATTCCACAAATAGCGCCCCGTAGATATATATTGTTGCGCCACCTTGAAAGTCGGCTTCTCTTTAAACTGACTGACCCTGTATGCGACACCGGAAGACTCGCCAACCGTTTCTGCTTTTTCAATGTAGCCAAATCCAGTCGCGGGGTAGGTCGGTTCTACGCCAACCAATACTATCTTGCCGTATCGCTTTGAAACATCAGCCGCGACATGAAAAGATCGCACAAACCCCTCAACGTCCCTTATGTGGTGATCGGCGGCTAAAAAAGCAATGGGCTCATCACTACTGTTGCCGTAATGCCTGGCAATGTAATCCAGTGCCGCTACAATGCACCCGGCGGTGCCTCGCCGACCCGGTTCGACAATGAACGATTTACTCGATAGTCTCGGTAATTGTTTTTTTAGAGTACCGGAGTGACTGGCCTCGGTAATGACGATTACTTTGTCGCTTAATTTCTTGGCTCTAGCATATGTACTCTGCAACAACGAATAGTCGTTGTCGATCAGTTTTAACAAATGTTTTGGCTGAGTGTAAGTTGAAAGGGGCCACAATCTAGTGCCCGACCCCCCGGCAATTATCACTGCAATCATGCACTCTAGAATAGCACCCCTTCAACCAGATATTATAAGTATAAGATAATTACAACAACATTGATATTGCTTGAGCTTTGGTAAATATTATATAATTTACTAAATAACCAAACACAAAAATATGTTTAGATCAAAAAATAAAATCATTTTGGCCGTCATATTACTGTTACTGGTGGGAGCCGTTGCCTACGCTAGCCTGGTTTTATCCCGCAAATTGCAAAAACCCCCTATGCCTACAAGCAGCCCTGCCTATACTCAGGGCCAGGTACGCCCTCAGGCGCCCACTAGTAATCTAAGCCAAGGAGGGGCCACTGATTTAAATGGTAGTACAACGCCACAAACGCCTGCCGCGCCAACCAGCGGAGTGTCGTCTGCTTCCGGGAAAATTACCCTCAACTCACCAGGCAATAACGACACGATCTACTCCGGCGTGACCGTTAGAGGCATATCTAGTTTACCTAGCGTCCAGTACAGGCTGGTCGATGATACGGTCGGCGTAGTGGCTCAAGGTAAACTCAATGTGGTTGATGGAAAGTTTTCCGCTATTCTAAAGTTTGTATCTCGCGGCCGTACTGGAAAGTTTGAAGTTTTTAGCTACGACCCCGCAACAGGAGCAGAGATTAACTCTGTAAGAATAATCGTCTTGTTTGGGAGCTAGGATGCGTTCGGGATTGAATGGCAATGTTATGCAAATATCGTTAATAAGAGTCATCTCTTACGCCGGCATAGCTATATTCGCTTCGGTTCTGGCTAACGCCGTGCCCGCATCTGCTGCATATATAGAGAACTCCCTTGTTGACAATGGCGTATTTTTAAATAGCCGGTCAATGAGCCAGACGCAAATCCAAACTTTTCTTGAGGGAAAAAAGAGTTATCTGGCAACTTATCAAACCTTTAGCGGCCGGGATAATGCAACTGTTCCCGCATCCCAAATTGTATACGAAGCAGCGGTTGACTATGGCATCAATCCTCAGGTTATATTGGCAACGCTCCAAAAAGAACAAAGCCTTGTCACAGACCCCCAACCCGCTAGCTCGCAGTTAACTTACGCAATGGGCTATGGGTGTCCTGACGGAGGTAGTTGCAGTTACCCTGGGTTCTATAAGCAGGTAGATAATGGCACCTGGCAGTTACGCCTCAATTTTGAACGAGCAAACGGCAACAATAGTTGGTGGAACGCTAATATCACCTACGCATGCGCTAATGCGTCTAGGTACTATAGTACCGGGCTGTACCCAAATAGAAGTGTGAATTTCATAGATGACGGTGGGGTCACTTACAAAACTTTCACCATCTTAAACGCTGCTACTGCCTCTCTTTATTGCTACACGCCCCACGCCTATCCCGGTAGTTCTAACTATTACTACTCGGGAAGCTATAACTTTACGGCTAGTTTTGATAACTGGGGATGGAGCCTTAGAGACCAGGCGTATTCGGCCCAATTCGTTTCCCAATCCGCATTCCCTCAATTGGATCCAGGTCAAACAGCGACCGTTTATTTTCAATATAAAAACACTGGAGGAGTAGCGTGGTATGATGACTCTTCAATCGCCACGTCCCCAGTCGGTAGTGGCGCCTATCCCATCCACTTAGCTACCTCGCAACCGCTTAATAGATCAAGCAAGTTTTACGGAACCGGCTGGACCAATCCCGCTCGTCCGGCGGTGAATTTCGCGGCGGTTTATGAGGCGGATGGAG
>SCKW01000026.1 GCA_004100265.1 Candidatus Chaera renei | reverse complement strand
GATGGTGTCAAACGCCAGGCTGGATTTGCCGGAGCCGCTTAGCCCGGTGACTACCACCAGTTTGTCGCGCGGAATCGTTACGCTGATATTCTTAAGGTTATGTTCGCGGGCACCTCTAACCTTAATCGCGTCTGCCATATCCGGCCAATTATAACATTTTTTATCTGCCGCCGCCCAATACCCTATAATAGACAGTGTCAGGGGATCCATGTTAAATAAGTTGAGGTATTTTTGGGCTAAAACGCCGCCTTTGGCCAGGCAGGTTGCCGTATTATGCTTGGGCATCGCTTTGTTGGCGGCCGGAGCGGCCATGCTGGTCTTGCCCGGGCCGGGCTGGGCGACTATTTTTCTGGGGCTGGCTGTGCTGGCCAGTGAATTTTACTGGGCCGACCAGCTAAAAAGCTGGCTGCTGAAGCGTTTTAAATCGGCTCTTAATTGGGCCAAAAATCGCGCCGGCAAAATTTAGAAGACTATTATTTATTGGCGCCGGTCCTGTTTTGATCGTTCTTCGCAAATAGGTGTTCCGCTATTGCTAAATAATAAAATATATGATATTAATATAAAGATGAACTGGTCTGTTTTCACGCCTAAACGACTGATCGCCGCAGTGGTGGCGGTAGCTATCGTGCTGCCGTTTGTCTGGCCTAGTCTGTTTGACACCTTTTTTTGGTTTTTGTTCGCCGGCATTATCCCGGGTACCAACTTCGCTCTGCCGGCCGGAATAATGGCCCTGATTTATCTGGTGTCTTTGATCGCTCTAGGCAGCCACTTTTGGCGGCGGGGCCTTTACCCAGGCAGTCCCCGCTTGCGCCGCGCTCAAGACGAAGCCGCCGCTAGAATCCGCCCGAAACCGAGCCGAGTTTTTTCAAGACGCCGCCTGAGAGCCGCGGCCGGTCGGCATCCTCGCGCATCTAGCCGATTAACCGGTTAGACTGTTAAAAAACCACGAACGCCTAAAAACGAAGGCCGCTAGCGCGCCGGTTCGGCTTGGTTTATGCTACTTGATGATAATGGTCAAAGAAACTTTCTTTTTTTACGACGTCGAGACTAGCGGCCTTGATCCCAAAACCATGCGGATTATGCAGTTCGCCGGACAAAGAACCGACCTGAACCTGCGGCCAATCGGCCAATCCGTCAACTGGTTGGTCCGCTTAAGCGACGACATTTTGCCTGATCCCGAAGCCGTGCTGTTAACCGGCATCACGCCGCAGCAAACCCGGCAAGAGGGGTTCAGCGAGGCCGATTTTTGCAAAATGCTCTACCAGCAGGTACTGACCCCAGGCACCATCGTGACTGGTTTTAACAACCTACGGTTTGACGATAATTTTTTACGCTACACCCTGTACCGCAATCTGTACGATCCTTACGAGTGGTCCTGGAGTGAGAACCGCAGCCGCTGGGACTTACTAGACGCCATTCGTCTGACCAGGGCGGTGCGACCCGACGGCATCAATTGGCCGCTGGACGACGAAGGGCTACCGACCAACCGGCTTGAAGCACTGGCGCGGACCAACGGCCTGGATCATGCCAGCGCTCATGACGCCATGAGCGACGTTGCCGCCCTGATTGGCCTGGCCCGTCTGCTGAAAGACAAGCAGCCTAAACTGTTCGATTATCTGCTTAACATGCGTCATAAAAAACGAGTAGCCGAACTGGTAAACCCGCAACAGCCGCAGCCCTTCGTTTACGCCAGCGGCCGCTACGACGCCTCGTGGTTGAAAACCACCATAGCTTACCCGATTGCCGCCGGCACCAACCCCAGCGGCGTACTGGTTTGGGATCTGCGCCAAAACCCTGAAGACTATCTAAAGCTTACCGAAAGCCAAATAAGCAAGATGTTCGATTGGCAAGACGCTAAGGCTCAGCTGGACGGCCCTCCGGTTCCGATAAAAGAGCTTTGCTTAAACCGGTGCCCGGCGGTCGCGCCGGTAGGCGTGCTGGATCCAACCAGCCGGGAGCGGTTAGGGCTAGACCTGACCAAGGTAGAGTCCAACTTGCGCGCGCTGCGGCATAACCGGGCGCTGCTTACCAATTTTGCCAAGGCCTTTGCCGGGCGGCCGGCCCGCGTTAGCGAGTCCGACGTAGACGGCCAACTTTACGACGGCTTTTTAGATGATGCGGATCGCCGATTGTTACCGTTGGCCCGTCAGGCCGATCCCGACGAATTGTCGGCGATAGGCACTAAATTTAAAGACCGGCGCATGACCCAGCTGCTGCTACGCTACAAGGCGCGCAATTTTGAAAACCGCCTTAACGACGACGAGCGGGCCGCCTGGGAGGCCTACCGGGCGCAGCGGCTAAAAGCCGACCTACCGGCCTTCGGCCAGAAACTGCAGGCACTTGCGGCTCAGCCCTCCGACGACCGGCAACGGTTTTTGATCGAGGAGCTCAAGCTTTGGGCCGAATCAATTCTCCCCGCGGCCTAATGCTGGTTCACGCCTCTTCTTCGAGCGTCAGCGAAACGCCGGATGCCCGCCCGGCGAAATGTATCCGCGAGCTGGCTGCCGCGCCGCGACGGATCAACTCGTGCATCACGCCCTCACGCCGCAGAATGTCGCGCAGCCGCTGCCTGCCGTAAGGATTGGCGAAATCAGTCCTAACCGCCAGCCGCTCAAGCTTGGCTCCGCTCACCAAAAAGCCGCCATCCGGCTGGGTTTCCACCCGCCAGTCACTGTCATTTTGGGCCAGTTTGATGACCGGCAGATCACCGGGCTCAGCAGCGCCGGACGTATCGGATACCAGGACGGCATCGGCACGAGCCGCTTCAACCAGATCGGCGGCGGTCCGCATCAGTTCATCCAGGCCCGTTCCGGCAACGGCCGAAACCGCCATTACCGGCGCGCCGCCTTTTACGGAACGCTTAAGTCTGGACTTTACCGCGACCACCCGCTCAGGGTCGGCGCCGTCAACTTTGGTTAGCGCCACAATAGTGCGCCTGTCAAGCAACGCGGGGTCGCGAGCGGCCAGTTCGCGATTAATCGTTTGGTAGGCTTTTACCGGGTCATCCTGATAAATATCGATCAGATGCAGCAGTACCGAGGTACGCTCGATGTGCCTTAAAAACTCATCCCCCAGGCCCCGTCCCCGGCTGGCGCCTTCAATCAGCCCCGGTATATCGGCAACCAACAGAGTCCGCCGTCCGACCCTGGCCACCCCAAGATTGGGCACAAGAGTGGTAAAAGGATAGTCGGCGATTTGCGGCCGGGCCCGGCTGATGACGCTAAGCAGAGTCGATTTGCCGGCATTGGGCAAACCGACCAGGCCTATGTCCGCCAGCAATTTTAACTCCAAGGTCAGCTGACAAGCTTCGCCGGGCTCACCCAGTTCGGCCACCCGCGGCGCCTGCCTGGTGGAACTTTTAAAATGAGCGTTGCCAAAACCGCCCTGGCCGCCCTTGGCTACTACCGCTCGTTGGCCGGGCTGAACCAGGTCGGCCACCATCCGGCCGTCGGCGTCACTGATTTGCGTGCCCACCGGCACGGCCGCCACCAGATCTTCAGCGCTCGCGCCGTGCCGGCGCCGTTTCATGCCCGCCTGGCCCGGTTCGGCTCTTAACTCTTGCCGGTAATGAAAATCCATTAGGGTATTTAAGCTAGAGTCGGCCACCAGCACCACGTCGCCGCCCTTGCCGCCGTCGCCGCCGTCCGGCCCGCCTTTGCTGACGTATTTTTCGCGCCTGAAGCTAACGGCGCCTCTGCCGCCGTCGCCGCCTTTAACGAGTATGGTTGCCTTATCCACAAACATGGTTGATTTTTTGCCTAATTCTTACCTAAGTATACTAGAAAAACGGCCCCCGCCAAAGGGGCCGTTTTGGTTGTTCGCGGGGGCGCTTGGCGCTTTTAATGGATGTACGTGTAGCCGCGGGCCTGAGCGGCAGATATGGTTCTGCTGGATATTATATTCCAGCCGACGTAGTTCATTTCCGATACGGTAACGCTGCCGTCAGCGCCGATTTTTTCAACCACCGCCACGTGGCCGTAAGGCGGCGCTATGGTGGGATCTTGCAGTACGGCGCCCACTTCCGGTGTCTTGTCTACCCGATAACCAGCCGCCCGGGCATAGTCGTCCCAGGTGACGGCATCGCCCCAGTAACTGCCCACCGGACGGCCCAGCTGAGCCCGCCGATTGTACACCCAATAGGTGCAATAGCCGTAAGCGTAGCGGTTGCCCACCGACACGCCGGCATTGGGCAGTAAGGAGAATCCGGCCGATGAGCCATAACGGAGGCTTGTCGCCGGCGCCTGGTAGCCTGGCCGTTCGTTCGTCGGCAAAGTACCGCCAGGAATAATGATGGCCTGGCCGGGCTTCAGCCCGCTCAGCTCGGCATCGTTAAAGGTGACTATCCGGGCGCGGTCCGCCTTGTATTTGGCGGCCAAAGAATCCGGTGTATCACCCGGCTTGACGGTATAAATCAGGCCATTGACCGGAGGCACTTTAAGCACTTGGCCCGGACTCAGGGCGTCACTGGTCAGGCTGTTAGCCCAGCGCACTGTGTCGGCGCTAACGCCTAAGCTAGCGGCCACCGCCGGCACGGTATCACCGGCCTTGGCCTGATAGCTGCGCACGCCGCGCACATTGACGGTCTGCACCAGTTGCGGCTTGGATATCACCGACTCGTCCGTTTGCGCCAAAGCGCTCTTGGCGCTTAACGAGTACGAAAGGCTTTCCACGTTGCCGGCTACCGCCAAGTTAGCTGTCTGAGCGGCGGTTACGGCCAGTTCTGCCGCCGCCACTTGATCTACCGACGGCGCGGTGGCAAAAGCTACCCGGGCCGATCCGATCGCGTTTTGCTGCACCGGTGATTGATAGCCAATGGAAACCACGCTTAAAATCAAAGCGACGATCGCCAGATATGAAACGTATGCCGAAAATTTGATTCGTTTAGCTCGCTTTTTGAAACCGGCTAAACGGTTGTTCTTGCTATGATCAAAGGCGCCTTCCGCCACGGGAGCCGGTAAGACGCGCATATGGGACTTGCCCATAATGTTGGTTTGGCTACTAATCGTAGTCTCCCTTGCGGCCCGTTGCCGGGCTACTCGTCCTATACTCTGTCTTGCTTCCTGAGTACGGCGCTTAAAACTTCAAGCGGAGGCCGCCAGGAACAGGATAGTGTCGACCTTTACGTTTACGTTTTAGTTTAGAGCGTATCCGTTCGACATTTCTAGGAAGGCCGCCGCTCGCCGTAATGCATCATGCGCCATCCGGTTGCCCGGAAGCGTTCTCTTCTTGAGACCCTACCTCTGACACGGTGCGACGTACAGTACTTATTTTAGCTCTCCTTGACTTTTATGTCAATAGATGCGCTGATTGCTTTATTCGCCTACTGACAGCCTTTTTGGCAAAAATTTTTGACATTCTGCTCGTGCTCCGCCAAGGTTCGGGCATAGTGGGTCACGCCGTCATCGCCAACCACAAAATACAGATAGTCTCCCGGCGCCGGCGCTGCTACCGCCTCCAGTGCTGACAGATTAAAATTACTGATCGGCCCCGGGGGCAGCCCTTTATGAATTCTGGTGTTATAGGGCGAATCCAGGCCGGGGCTGGGAGTAACCCCCAACTGTTTGGCCGCGTAGATAAAGGTTACGTCAGATCCCAGAGGCATATCGGCGCGCAGGCGGTTTTCAAACACCATGGCGACCATTTTTTGTTGAGCGGGATCGCTAACTTCTTGCTGCACGATCGAAGCGAGCGTGATGCCCTGGTAAAGATTCAGGCCGCGCTGGGCTAGTTTTTCTTCGAACTTGCCGGCAACCAGCTGACGGTCGAACTGGTTAAACGTTTTGGTCAGCAGTACGCTCACCTTATCGCCCGGCAATATTTCGTAAGTGTCGGGAAAAACGTAGCCCTCCAAGCTGCTGCCCGGAGGCTTAGCGGCAAACAGCTGCCCCTGGTAGGCGCCTGTCAGCGCCGCTTGAATATCGGCCTGGTCGAAGCCGTATGCCTGAAGCTTGGCCGCCAGCCCGTTAAGCGTCAATCCGGGCGGAATGGTCACCCTTAGAGGACTCACTCTGCCCTGATAAAGAAACTCGGCCACCCGCGCGGACGACATGGCCGGCGACAGGGCGTACGCTCCGGCTTTCAGGCTGTTTTGCGTGCCGCTTAAGCGTAGATATACCCTAAAAGCCCGTTGGTCGCGGATAATGCCCTGCCGTTGCAGCTGGCGAGCAATGCCGGCCGGCGACTCGCCCTTGCTGATCACCACCCGCCGCGCCGCCGCGCCGGGCTTGAGGGGCGTTAAAGAATAAACGTACCAGGCGATGGCCAGCGCGAAAGCCAAAACCACGACAAGCGCCAGACCGATTAGCCAGGCCGCCGGCCGGCGCCAAAGAGGCCTTTTAATCCTCAGCGATGCCCGGTCTTGCCAGGTTGGCAGGCGCTCTCCCCGCCGCCAGCCGGTTAGCCGGCTCCGAATCTTAGCTAGCAGCCCTCTCATCGGCCAGCCCGCCATGATTCTAAAAAATCACCCAAGATAAGCTGGGCCGCCAAAGAGTCAACTTCGCCTTTTTGATAAGGCTTACCTGATTGGCGCAGCGCCTCTTCGGCCTGAGCCGAAGTTAGCGACTCGTCCTGAAAGTGCAGCGGCAAGCCAGTTGATTGGGCCAGGCGCTGCCCGAAATTCCGGCAAAAAGCGGACTGGCGGGTCTCCTCGCCGCTTTGATTGCGCGGCAGGCCTACCACCAGGCGGGTTATACCCAGCCGATCAATTTCGGCCAGCAGCCGTTCTATCAGATCGGCGCCCACTAAAAGCGCCGGCCGAGCCACCGGTACAGGTACCGAAGCGTCGGCCACGGCCAGACCCACCCGTTTCTCGCCCACGTCAAGGGCCAGAATAACCTCAGGTGGCATTTTTAACTGTAAATTTGATGTTTATACGGTCTGGCTTGGAGACCTGGTTAACCCAAAAAGGCCAATAGCGCACGTCAACGTTGTCTACCCCTTTGATGCCGCCCACTATCTGCTGAACTTCGCCGTAGCGCTTGCCCGCCAGCTGAGCGGCCAGAGCCTTGGGGTCTATGTTGGGGCCGATATATCCGGTGGTAATCAGGCGGGCGCTAAACGCGCCGCCAGGCAGGCTCTGAAAATCGCTAAAATAAATCGAATTATCCCCAAGGCTGTAAATCCGCCGTCCCTGGCTTGGATCAATCTGTTTGTTAAGCATGTCGCCAAGCAGGGCGCGCACGTCGGTTCGCGACAGGGCGATTAGAGTATAGGTGGTCTCCTGCGTCAGCCGGGCCCGGGTGGCTTGCTCGCCCACCGCAGGAGTTATCGACGGCTGGCCGGTGTCCGCCTTGAAACTTTCCTGCACGATGATTACGTCGCCGCTGAATTGCTTAACCAGCTCCGTTCTGACGGCCGCCACGTCCACCGAGCCCAGTTGCTGCCTGGCTTTGTTAACATCGTCCGCCGACACCACGGTAACGGTGTCCTTGCTGCCGCCCGACATCTGGTCGCCGGCAGCGCTGACGTTGGCGTTGCTGGACGAATATTTCTGCGGCGGCAGGTTATATTGGGGACCTATATTAACCGCCGTAACGGTGATAGTGGCGGTGCCGGGCACGATACCGCCGCCCGATACCTTAGCGCCGGGCACCTGCACATCCGACCCATTGGTGAATTGCAGGCCGTTTTGGGCGGTAAAAATGGTGCCGGCTTTCACGGTAATCGGGCTGCTGTCGTAAGAGTTCGACAAAGTCATGGCGCCGCTGGCCTTGTTACCGACATCCTTGCTGCCGGTAGCCGCAAACTCGGTACTAAGCGTTTTCTTAATTTGTTTGACTTCGGGCTTGATCTGGAGCTTGTTCACGTCGGTGAGCGCCGTTGGATTCATGGTAATGATTTTGTCGATATTAATGGCATCGGCTCGAGCGGCGATTACCACAGTGGCGCGGGGCGCGATAAAAATCGCCCACACCAAAAACGCCAGCAGTAAAACACCTAAGCCGCCAAACCAGAACAAGCGCTTGCGAAAACTCTCGAAGTTGGGAATCCTCAGGCCTTTGCCAGCGGGAGCCGGCGGCTCTACGGCCGTCAAAGAGGTAGTAGCGGAATAACCGGCATCCGACGACCCGGCAGCGACCACCGGAGCCGCGTCCGGCTGTTCAACCGCGCTATCGGTGCCCGGCGCTTCGTCCGCGTCGGTATCAACCCGCGGCAAACCGGCCAACTCGCCCACCGGCAACTGCCGGCCGTCAATCGTATCAGAAGCCGCTTCCAGCGGAGCGTCCACCGGCGCCAGCTGCGGCCGCGACTGCAGATTCCTGGCCACCGGAATCCTCACTCCGGCCGCCAGAGCGCTTAGCGGACGATCGCTGGTGATTAAAACCACGTGCTTGTCGGCCGCCACGGCCGCCCGCCGCAACAGCTTTAAATTGACGGCGCTCTGCAGCACCCCCGAACGCCTGGGAGGCACCAGGGCGACGATTTTCGAACCGGCCTGTTTAACTTTGGCGATAATAGAAGTGATGTCGTCTTCGACATCAATGTAAATGACGTCCTTTTTCATACCCTTAAGAACCGGTTTAGTTTGTCTTTTAATTTGTCGGTAGGCGAGCTGCTTATCATGGTATCATAGCCGACCCTTAGCAGACCCATGGCGGTAATGTAGGTGTGGTCGTTAACCGTGCCGGTGGCGTCTTTAATCCCCAACACCTGAGATGGCTGGATATGCTGCACCACGGGCCTTTTGGTGAAAGGCAATTCGGCGTACCAGTTTTGGCCTTCCAGCGCCGCGACCAGTTTGTGCAGGCTGGCGCCGCCGCCGCAAAGCAACAGGCGGCTGGGCAAGTGTTCGGCGCTGGCGTCAAACTCGCCCAGAGCCAATTCAATTCCTCCCAGCCAAACCTCCAGGGTTTTATCTACCGCCGCTTCGGCCGCCTGGCGGATGTCGTCTTTCAGGTTGGGATCGTCAATGTTTAATTTTAGTTTTTCGGCGTCTTCGTAAGACAGGTCTAGGTCGGCGGCGATGGTGCGGGTAAAACTGCGTCCGCCGATACCGAAAGTGCGGGTGCCTTCCACGCCTCCGTCATTCACCACCGCGATATCGGTGGTGCCGCCGCCGATGTCGGCCAAAATGGCGGTAAAATTGCTGCTGGCGTCGGTTCCCAAAACGCTGCGGCTAACGGCGAAAGGCTCGGCCGCCACCGCCAACAGCTCCAGATCAAGCTCGCCGGCGGTACGCTCCAGCGCCCCGATATGCACCATGGGCGCGAAAGCCGTATAAATCTGTATGGACACGTCCCGTCCCTGAAAACCGATCGGATTACTTACCTTATAGCCGTCAATGTGAATGCCCACAATGGCCGAGTTGACCAGGCGTATTTCTACGTCATCGCTGCCAGTTTCCCAGGCGATTTGCTTTTGGGCGTTAGCGTGAGCCCTTTCCTGGACTTTTTCGATAATGAACTCCATCTCGGCGACATCCAGCGCCTTGTCGGGTTGAGGCCGTTTGTACTTGATGGTGTGAGTAGAGCCCTTAACCAGCTCGCCAGCTATGCCGATGACCGTCCTGACGGCTTGCAGACCGGCCTGATCTTCGGCCTCGGCTAAAGCAGCCTCGCAGTGGCGCACCACGCCAGCTATGTCGGCAATGGCGCCGGAATGCATGTCGCCCTGATCCTGCCTGGCCCGCCCGGCCCCGATAATCGTCAGACGATCGCCCTCCTGCGTGGCAATCAGCGCCTTAACGAACTCGGTGCCTATATCAAGGGCTAAAACGTGCCTGCCGGCGTCTTT